>CAMDLI010000010.1 GCA_945901615.1 Spirosoma fluviale | reverse complement strand
TCCATGTTGCTGAGCATATACAAAGCCCCACTAATGGTTTCGTGTGAAGGTTCATTAGTGAGGTCTACTATTGCTCCGATACCGCAGGAATCGTGCTCAAACTCCTGCCGATATAACCCTTGCTCCATTTTTATAAGTTTAATAGGTTTGAAACGTAAAAATTACTGATTTTTTTAAAATAAGCATAATTTAAAACCCATAAACATGCTAAAATGATTTAAAAAAATCTTTTTTATTAAAAATAAGGTAAATAATAGGGGTAGATAATTAGGCTTTACAAAAAAAGAATCCGCCTTTTTTTAGAAATAAGGCGGATTTTAAACTCAATTGTAGTTTTTTGAGAGGGAAAGGGAAATATTTTGTAGAACTGGAAAAAAAAGGAGAATTCCTTTTTCTGTACGGCAATACTCCCAATAAATGAGCGGCAGTAGGGAGAATTAACCAAATAAAAAATTTAGTCTGTAAATGGAGATGTACTATCTTTTTCTCCTCCGTTTAGGTAAACTTTTACTTTTTTGATTTTTCGAGTGTCCACCGCCAAAATGGTAAATTCAAAATCTTTGAAGCGGATTTTTGCCCCGTTTTTCGGCATTTTTGAGTTCAACTCAAGGAGCAAGCCGCCAAGAGACTCGCTTTCGCCCTTTACTTCATCAAAGACTTGGGTATCTAAATCTAGTTTTTTGCAAAAATCATTGAGTGAAACTTTTCCTTCAAAGATAAAGGTGTCCACATCGATCTCTTGAAAAAATAGGGTATCCGTATCGTCAAACTCATCGTTGATTTCTCCAATAATCTCTTCAATTAAGTCTTCTAAAGTGACTAAGCCAGAGGTGCCGCCATATTCATCTACGACGATAGCCATGTGCACTCGCATTTTCTGAAAATCTTTGAGGAGGGAGTCTGCTTTTTTATTTTCAGGAACGAAGAAAGTCTTTCGAATCAAAGATTTCCACTCGAAGGTTTCATCTTTTTCGATGTGCGGGAGTAAGTCTTTGATGTAAAGAATTCCTAGGATACGGTCAATCGTCTCTTCATACACTGGGATTCTAGAGTAGCCGCTTTTGTTGACTTTGTCCATCAATTCGTGGAAATCAATTTCAACATCTATGGCGGAGATTTCCATGCGGCTTTTCATGACCTGGCGGACGTTGAGCGTACCAAAATTCACGATGCCACGAAGGATTTCTTTTTCTTCTTCAGGGGTGTCTTCGGTTGTCAGTTCCAATGCTTGATTCAGCTCATCCACGGATAGTGAATATCCTTTTTGTTGAATACGCTTTTCTATGAGGTTACTGAATCCGATTAGAAATGCTGAAAAAGGCTTTAAGAGGTGCGTGAAAAAAGTGATTGGCCTTGCAAGAGCCAATGCAAAACGGGTGTTGGCTTGGTTGGCGTACACTTTCGGCACAATCTCCCCAAAAAACACGATGGCAAAGGTTACGCCTACGGTTTGAATTAAAAGGACTAGTATTCCGGTAGCGTTTGTTCCAAAAAGTGTCCAAGTAACAAAGGTCGTCAAGGTGACGATGCCGATATTGATTAGGTTATTTAGAATAAGTACGGTACTGAGTAAGATTTTTGGGGTTGCCAATAAGCTGGTGATCACTCTCCCTTTTTCGGGATGTTTTTGGTTGAGATCGGTTAGCTCGTCTTTACTCAACGAAAAAAAAGCTACTTCAGAACCAGATACCAGTGCAGATCCTACGAGGAGGATGAGGAGCGCGAGCCCATTAAACAAAAAATAAGAGAATGAAAACGAAGAAACCTGGGCTATCAGTAAGTAACTCGGGTAGGGGTCATCCATGTGTTTAGTTCAATAAGGAGTCAAAGTTATACAAATCCCCTGAATTAAGGGAACAGGGGATTTGTATTTCAATTAAAAGGGCAAGTCATCGTCTCCCTCATCAAGGGATACCATGGGTGCGCTAGGTGCAGGGGATGAACTTGGCATTGCGGCTATTCCAGCAGCCGGAGCAGGAGTAGTGGCTGCCATTCCTTCTGGCTTGCCGCCTACCATGGTGAAGCTCAACACTCTGATTTTCATCTTCTTTCGATTTTGACCTTGCTCATCCGTCCATTTGTCAGACTTGATTTTGCCTTCCACATAGATTTGAGAACCCTTTTTCAGGTATTTCTCAGCGATTTTTGCTTGCTGATCCCAAAGCTCCAAGTCGTGCCACTCGGTCTGCTCTACACGGTTGCCATTTCGATCTTGGTAAGCCTCCGAGGTAGCTAGGCTTAGGTTGGCTACTACCTTGTCTCCCTCCAAATATTTCACTTCTGGGTCAGATCCTAGATGTCCCAATAAAATGACCTTGTTTACTCCTGCCATAACATTTTGTTTTTAGTGGTTAAAAAGTTTAGAAGATTGAAAGTAATTAAATCTCTCGATCAGTCAAATAGCGAACGATCAATTTGGGCTTGGGTAAAGCGTCAATTTGCTGTTGCTCCACCAAGTCAAATCCCTTTTTTTGGCACCATTTCGCCAATTCAGTGCGTTTATCAGGAGAAAGTTCAATCTCCCAAAAGCTTCCAAGTATCCGTTGATGCGACAGAAGATGTCGGTATTTTTTAGGAAATAGGACCGCTTCTTGGCTCAGATTTTCTTGCCAAGGAAAGGATTCTTGTTCGAGAAGGGGAAAATCATACAAGCCTGTCCAAATATCACCAGCAGTTCTTTTATTCCATACTACCTGACCTCCACAACGAATCACCAGGTAGTTGAGGACACGTTCCTTGACCTTAGTTTTATTGATTTTTACGGGCAATGAGCTTACGAGTCCTTTTTGAAATGCAAAGCAGGAGCTGGAAAGGGGGCATTCTCCACAGGATGGGTTTTTGGGGACGCAGCAGCGCGAGCCAAAATCCATCATGGCCTGGTTGAATTCACCTGGAGAGTTTTCAGGAATCAGCTGGTTGGCGAGCGCTTCGAATTCTTTTTTGCCTTTGCCCCTAGCAATGTCTGTTGCAATTCCAAAGTAACGCGCGAGCACCCGGAATACATTGCCATCTACGACTGCTTGAACTTCCCCAAATGCAAAGCTTGAGATCGCTGCTGCGGTGTAGCTGCCCACGCCTTTCAATTGGATGAGGGTAGCGTAACGATTTGGAAAAACGCCTCCTAGTTCGCTCCAAATATACTTTGCGCAGCCATGGAGGTTGCGGGCTCTGCTGTAGTAGCCCAAGCCCTGCCAGAGACGGAGTACTTCCTCTTCTGGTGCTTCTGCCAGCGCTTGCACTGTAGGATAAGCTTTTGAAAATGCTTCGTAATAGGGCAGGCCCTGTGACACGCGGGTTTGCTGAAGAATGATTTCCGAGAGCCAAATTTTATAGGGATCTTGGGTTTCGCGCCAAGGTAAATTCCGGGGATTTTCTCGGTACCAAGAAATTATTGAATTTGAAAAGAATTGATTTTCAGTGACTTTGCTATTCATTTGTGATTCGTTGCGAGACTACAAACCAAGGTATTTTTTTTGAATATCTTTTTTAATTGCGTTGGTTCTTGTACATTTGCAGTCCCAAAAATACTTGGTTAATAGGTTGTTAAGCTTATTTCGAAATTTCTAAATTTTAATCACAGTGACTAAAGCAGAAGTAATTACTAAAATTTCCGAGAAGACCGGAATCCAAAAAGACGATGTAACTCAAGCAGTTGAGGCGTTTTTCAAAGTAGTAAAAGATTCAATGGCAGATGGAGATAACATCTATGTCAGAGGATTTGGAAGTTTCATCAACAAGAAAAGAGCAAAGAAAATTGCGCGTAACATTTCCAAGAATACCGCGATCGTAATAGACGAGCATTTCATTCCCGCCTTCAAGCCTTCGAAGGTATTTGTAGAAAAAATTAAGAACAGCAAAAAAATTAAACAAATGGCTACTCAGGCCTAAGCCTGAGTTAAGGGCATGAAGAAACTACAGGTTGTTCTCATCTGCATCGGTATCGCTTCAGTAGCTGGACTTTATCTTCTTCCCAAGGTGGTCGTCGATAACGAAGCTACAGGAGCAAAAATGGAAGGTGGGGCGGAAGCTTCCCCAGCCATTTCCGAATCGCATGAGAATACCCTATCTTCCAAAAATAGAGACCAGGCAACGCAGCTAATCAGCCAATTTCGTACCGGACCTTCGGTGGAGGAGAAAGTAGCGGCAGCTCAGGTGCTGGCAGGCATCTACAAGGAAGAGGGGATATTTGACAGTGCCGCCTACTATTGGACAGAGGCAAGTACCCTTTGGCCAGACAATTTATTTCTCATTGAGGAAGCTGGGAAAGCAAATTACGATGCTTTTTCTTTTGCCCTTGACAAGAATAAAGTAGAAATGCTGGCAGAGAAGACCAGAAGTTTCTTAAACAAGGTGTTGGAAAAAGATCCAACCCGTCTCGACTTGAAGTCCAAAATAGCGATGACCTATGTGTCTTCCGCCAATCCCATGCAGGGAATCACGCTTTTGAGAGAAATCCTGGAAGCGGATCCCAAAAATGAAGACGGCCTATTCAACATGGGTGTACTCTCCATGCAGTCTGGGCAATACGACCGAGCAATTGGTCGATTTGAGGAATTGGTAAAAGCACATCCTCAAAACATTCAGGGGCAGTTTTACCTAGGGGTCAGTTATTTTGAATCGAAGGAGAAAAATAAAGCGAAAGCACAGTTTGAGCTAGTTAAGAAAATGACCCAAGATCCGATGATTTTGGAGAGTATTCAAGGCTACTTGGACCAGCTATAACAAATTACAAACACTTTAAATTGTACAACTATGCCTTGCGGTAAGAAAAGAAAAAGACATAAGATCGCTACGCACAAGCGTAAGAAGAGACTTAGAAAAAACAGACACAAGAAGAAGTAATTCCTTCTTTGTGTGCTAATGGAAGTAAAGTACGTTCATTTACACTAGTAAAAAGAAAATTTGAGTACGGAATTGTTAATCGATTCTGCTCAAAATGGAAGTCGAATAGCCTTATTGCAAGACAAGCAGCTGGTTGAACTTCATTCCGAAGGAATGGACAACTCGTTTAAGGTGGGTGACATTTATTTGGGAACGGTCCGCAAGATTGTCAATGGACTCAACGCCGCATTTATTGATGTTGGCTACGAGAAAGATGCCTTTCTTCATTACCAAGACTTGGGATCAAATATCAATAGCTTGTTGAAGTTTACCAAAATGGTACGCAACAACAACTACAGCAACCACCTCTTGAAGGGCTTTGAAAACGAAGCTGAAATAGAAAAAGTCGGTAAAATCGACAAAATTCTAGCCAAGACCACTCAGGTTTTGGTGCAAGTAGTCAAAGAACCCATCTCAACAAAAGGCCCTAGACTATCCTGTGAGCTCTCTCTACCTGGACGTTACCTCGTGCTTGTACCTTTCTCCGACACAGTCAATGTGTCCAAGAAAATACGGAGCAACGAAGAGCGGAAAAGGCTGCTCAGACTTATCAATTCAATCAAACCTGCCAATTTCGGGGTAATCATCCGAACAGTGGCTGAAGGTCAGTCCGTTACGGAACTTGATAAAGACCTTCGAAATCTTCTCGCCAATTGGGAAGAGGGAATGAGCAAATTGCTGAAAGCCAAAAGCCGGGACAAAATTATTGGAGAGATGAGCATGGCCTCCTCACTTGTGAGAGATCTGCTCAATGAATCATTCGATGCAATCACCGTAGAAGAAGAGTCTACTTACGATCAGATCCGTTCCTACATCAGGTCTATAGCGCCTGAAAAAGAAAAAATTGTCAAACTTTACAACGGTAAGGTTAAGCTATTTGAAAGTTTTGGAATCGAAAAGCAAATCAAAAGCTTGTTTGGACAGTCCGTTAGTCTTCCTGCGGGGGGATACGTGATTATAGAGCACACCGAAGCCCTGCACGTCATCGACGTCAACAGTGGCAATAAGTCCAATCAAGAAAGTGACCAGGAATCTACAGCGCTTAAAACCAACCTGGTAGCTGCTAAAGAAATTGCTAGACAACTCCGCCTCCGAGATATGGGAGGAATCATCGTTGTCGATTTTATCGACATGAAAAAAGCCGAAAATAAAAAGGCGATTTTCGATGCCATGATGTTGGAGATGAAGTTTGACAGATCCAAACATACCGTATTGCCCTTAAGCAAATTTGGGCTAATGCAAATTACCCGACAGCGCGTGCGTCCTGAAGTCAACATTGTGACCAAGGAAACCTGCCCTGCTTGCAACGGTACCGGCAAAATCCAAGCGTCCATTTTGGTCGCCGATAAGTTGGAAAAAGATTTGGAACACATGGCAACCATTCAAAACGTGGATAAAATCCACATCGGCTTGCATCCGTATCTGCATGCCTACTTTACCACTGGCCTGATTAGCCGACGAGTAAAGTGGTTTTTTAAATATTACAAATGGATAAAACTGATCAAAGATTCTTCACTACCTGTGACGGAATACAGATTCCTAGATGAATCTGGAGAAGAAATCGAACTAAAAGTAAAAAGCGAGACTGAGTAAGTCTCGCTTTTTTTTTGTCTAGGTGTTGACGAATAGGGAAGATACCTCCCTTCGGTGCAATCTTAGAATGGAAGCTTGTCCTCGTCTGCAGCTTCGTAAAAAGTATCTACATCTGGAGGGCCAACTGGCATTCCTCCGCCTTGGCTGCGGTCTACTTTGTATGCCTTCACTTCCGTATACCAACGTCCGTTGTATTCCCGGCTTTCTACCTCTATCCCAAGGTTGACTTGCTCGCCTACCTTTAATCCAAACTGGTCGATCTTGTCTCCCCAGATGGACACACACACTTTTTTGGGATACTGACCTCCAGTTTCTACAATATATTCCTGCTTGCGCCAGGCATTGCCACTCTTTGAACTCCCGCTTACTTCAGCTAATTGGGAGGTTACTTTTCCGCTTAAATCCATAATTCGTTTTTTCTAGGTAAGACTACGAAGGTAAGCAATGCGACTTACTTTTTTAAAACCATCCGTATTGATAATTCCAGTTATTTCACTCTTTACTTGGAGGGGCTATCCCATCCCTTCAGCCAATTCTCTCCCTAGATTCAGAATAAAAAATTATTTATCCTTAAAAAAAAGAATTAAAAACTAACTCTAGCTGCATTAAAAAAAATTAAATACTGATTTTAGAACAAAAGTTGCAACATTCACAAATTTGGCCGTAGTTTTGATTCCTTTTTAGTTTACGTTCACTCGCTTCAAAAAATCTTTTCACCTAACCCGATACTATGGCCTAGACTTTTACGTTGTTTATAAACCAACTTAAAAATGAGTAAGCAATTAGGTCCTGAAGACGGAGTGTTGATCACTTCGTATCGTAATGGTAATGAAGCCGCCTTTAATCTCTTAGTAGATCGGTATCAAAGTAAAGTATTTACCACAATTTTCCTGATCGTCAAAGATCAGGATGTAGCAGAAGATCTGTTGCAAGATGTATTTGTAAAGGTGCTCCACACCTTCAATTCAGACAAGTACAACGAAGAAGGTAAATTTCAGCCTTGGGTGATGCGCATCGCGCACAACATGGCAATCGATCATTTTAGAAAGGCAAAAAGATACCCCACCATCCTTTTGGAAGATGGGAGCAATCTGCTCAATTCACTATCCTTTGCGGAAGATTCCTCCGAAGAGCAACGCATCAAAGAGGAAACCTTGGCATGGGTGCGCAACTTGATCGATGAACTTCCAGAAGCGCAACGAGAAGTGGTGATCATGCGGCATTACTTAGACATGAGTTTCCAGGAAATCGCCGAACAAACCGGCGTTAGTATCAATACAGCCTTGGGTAGAATGCGCTATGCGCTCAACCATATTCGTAAAAAAATGAAACAAGTAAACAGCGCCTATGATAAAATCATTTACCCCAAATGACCTGATTAGATATATCTATCAGGAAATGTCGGAGGTAGAACAAGAACTCTTGATGCAAGCCTTGCACAGCGACGACGCTTTGATGCAAGAATACATTAAACTGCTGAGCACGGTGGAGTTTTTGGAGCAAGTAAAATTGCAACCTTCCGAAAAAGTAGTGAAAGCCATCAAAAAAATGGCCCAGTCTACGGGACTTCCACAAGTCTGACCTAAGGTAACCCCGCTGAATGGCGGGGTTTTCTTTTCCCCTAGGCTCAACCCCACTCTTTTTTTAGAATTGAATTAGTTGGTAATCCAGTGTTGAAGTTTAGTAAAGTCTACTTTCAACAATGAACCGCCTGCAGACCGTGGTCTGTTAGCTGTGGTCAACTTAAAACCACTTCATCATCGTGGCGATCAACTTCTTGACACGAATCCCATAGGGAGGGCGAAGCAAACTGACGTTGTTAAATCCGATCCGCTGCTTCAACACTCCTTTTTCATTGCTAAAGGCCAAAAACCCAAACTTGCCGTGTGCTTTTCCAATACCGCTGTTGTTGACTCCTCCAAAAGGAAGCTCGCTGTGTAAAAAATGAAGCACACAATCGTTGATCACCAGGTTGCCAGAGCTCGTTTCTGTCATGACGCGTTTGGCACGGGAGTCGTCTTTTCCAAAAAAGTACAAGGCTAGGGGCTTGGGCTGTGAATGGATTAAGGCCAAAGCATCGTTGATTTGGGAGTAGCTGAGTATAGGTAGGATTGGGCCGAAAATTTCCTCTTGATAGACAAGCATGTTCTCATCAATCCCTGAAATCAAAGTAGGCGCAATGTACTTCGTCTCCTCATCTACGTCTCCTCCAATTTCTATCTTAGCTCCTTTTTGAACTGCGTCATCCAGCATCTGCTTGATTCGATCAAAGTGTTTGCCATTGATCAATCGCGCATAGTCTGGGCTTTGCATGACTCCTTTTCCCTCGGGATCGTAGTAGCGAGTCATCGCAATTTGCGCCTCGTTAATAAAGGCCTCTTTCTTTTCTTCTGGAACAAGGATGTAATCTGGTGCGATGCAGGTTTGGCCACAGTTGACAAACTTGCCCCACATCAATTTTTCTGCAGCATCCTTCAGATCAGCAGAAGCATCCAGGATGACGGGAGATTTTCCTCCCAATTCTAGGGTGACCGAGCTCAAATGTTGTGCAGCAGCCCGCATTACGATTTTTCCAATCGCTGGGCTTCCCGTAAAGAAAATATGGTCGAAAGGCAAAGCCAAAAGCTCCGATGCTACCTCTTTTTCTCCCAGG
This sequence comes from Spirosoma fluviale, assembly GCA_945901615.1. Classification (GTDB taxonomy): domain Bacteria; phylum Bacteroidota; class Bacteroidia; order Cytophagales; family Cyclobacteriaceae; genus Algoriphagus. The sequence goes on along the minus strand of CAMDLI010000010.1, from coordinate 31,104 downwards.
CAAACTGCTACTTCATGAGGAGCAAAGAGTTCGCTCACGAGGTCTTGAACTAGCTGAGCTGTATGTGGGGCGTATTCAGAAGGTTTCAGAATCGCAGGGCATCCAGCCGCAAGTGCGGACACCAAAGGTCCAATGGCAAGGTTGAAGGGAAAATTCCAAGGTGAAATTAAGAGGGCCCGTCCTTTGGGTTCAGCGACAATAAATGCCGAAGTACCGAGCATGGGAAGCGGCGTAGGTTGCGGTTGAGGCCTCATCCAAGCGCTTAGATTTTTAAGGCAATGCTTGATTTCCGAGGTAACCGGGAATATCTCATTGAGATCTACCTCAGGTGCTGGTTTACTGAAATCCAACCAAAGCGCCTCTCGGATGGCTTCCTGGTGGGCATTGATCCAATTTAAAAGCTTGGTCAATCGTTCTTTTCGCTCCACAAGCGTGGAGGATCTCCAAGCGATGGACGTGGGTAGCTGGCTAGCAAAAAGTTCAGCGGGCGAAGGGCGAAAGTCAGAAAGCTGCGTCATGGCAAGAGGATTAGTGGACTATTTGCTGGTTAAGGTAGCCAGTTTTGTAGAAATTTTGACGATTAGTCAGGGGAATCCTAACAAAAAAGGGTTAAACCGTTTTGGAACTATCCTGAATCAAAAGATTGAGTTCGGCCAGCTCCTTTTCACTAAGGTCTCTCCATTTTCCGACAGCAAGATCGAGTTGAATGTGCATGATACGGATCCGTTTGAGCTGGGTGACTTGGTACCCGAGGTACCTACACATCCGGCGAATCTGCCGATTTAAGCCTTGTTTGAGGATAATCCGAAACTTAAACTTGTTGATGGCTTCGACCATGCAGGGAGCGGTTACCGTATCCAAGATGGGCACGCCCGTACTCATCCGCTGCACGAAACTGGGATGCAGGGGTTTGTCCACTGTCACCACATATTCTTTTTCGTGGTTGTTTTTTGACCGCAGGATTTTATTGACCAAATCTCCTTCACTGGTCAACAGGATCAGCCCCTCGCTGTCTTTATCCAGTCTCCCAATTGGGAATATGCGTTCGGAATGGCCTATAAAATCGATGATGTTGTCTTTTTCCCCTAGCGTATCTGTGGTCGAAACTATTCCTACGGGCTTGTTGAAGGCAATGTAAACATGCTGCTGTTTGGGCTTCCCGATTAATTGCCCATCTACGCGCACTTCATCCGTGGGGAATACCTGGGTGCCCAACTCGGGAATCTTCCCATTGATGGTGATCCGTTTCTGTTCCAAAAGCCCATCGGCAGCTCTACGAGAGCAAAAGCCTACTTCGCTGAGGTATTTATTGATTCGAATGGAGGATTCATGACTCATAAAACTAGGCTCGTAGGATTCAATTAAACAAGCAAGGGGTTATGCTCGAAGGACCAAGGCTTATTTTTTCGCTTTACTTGCACTGGCCAATAAGCGATCATCCACTGTTGGATCTATTGCTGCCAAGAGCTTCATTACTTCGGCCTTTTTTTGAGTAAAAGCGGTTAGGTTGGCCTGAGATACGGGCTCAGTTGGAGGGATGGTTTCCTTTAGCCAATCTTCTTGCTTTCCATTTTTCCAAAAACGAAAGCAGAGGTGAGGCCCTGTCGCCAATCCGGTGCTACCAACATAGCCAATGACTTGACCCTGCTTCACCCGGTCTCCTCTTCTTAGATCTCTGCTAATTTTAGAGAGGTGTAGGTACTGAGTGGTATAAGTTTCGTTGTGTTTGATCTTTACATAGTTCCCGTTTGCAGCGGAATAGCTTGCATCTTGCACGGTTCCATCTCCTACTGATCGTATCTCTGTTCCTGTGGGGGCGGCATAGTCGGTGCCCAAATGTGCTTTATATCTTTTTTGGACGGGATGAAAGCGGTTTAAATTGTATCGAGAGCTGATTCGGGAATATTTTAAGGGGTCCCGAAGAAAGGCTTTTTTGAAACTTTCACCGGCCTGGTTGAAGAAGGTAAGTTGGCCATTCTGCTCGAATGGAATGGCATGCATCTCTTCTCCTTTGTGGTTAAAATAAGCGAAATGAATTCCAGAGATGGAGACAACTTGCTCTTCGATGATTTTTTCTTCAAAAACTACTTTGAACACATCTCCTTTTTGTAAGGACTGAAAATCCACTGACCATCCGTAAAGATCTGCAAACTCATCAATTAGTTCGGGAGAGATGCCCTTGTCAACCATGGCATTGTACAAGGAACTGGTAATAATGCCTCCCACTTCTCTTTTTCGAGTCACTGCTGGCTTTTCAGCCCTGTGAATGGTGGCAGAATCCAGGTTAAACACCACGTATTCGGCGGGATTGGGTTCGTAAATTAAAAAATGTGCCTTGGAAGAATTGGGCGGGGTAATGACAGTGAATTTTTTATTTGCCGCAATCCTACGTACATCAAATACTTCAGCAGATTTTTTGGCTAGCTCATCAATGATCTGGTAGGGCACATTGAAGGGTGTCAGTAAGGTTGCAAGGGTTTGATTTTTTGCGACTGTCCCCTCCACAATATTCAATCCGGTGACATTGATGCCGTAGAGAAACTGTTCCTTGGGAGTAGAAAGACTATCCGCATTGGATTCCTTTTGCTCTGAAAACCATTTTGGGAACAGCCCCAAATCGGCTTGGTACACTCCGATTAGGAGTATAGACAAAAGCAATGTGATCGAACCAATCCAATTTTTTTTCATCAGCAACTAACCAAGCCCATCGGGCCACAATTTTTTTGGGCCTCCAAACAAGCCAAAAGATGTCTTTTTTCCTAGAAAACAGAGACAAATTAGACGCCAAAGGCTCTTTTTTAACCATAATTGACATTTTTCAAAAACAGAAACCGATTGACTGAAGCGATGCTAATACCAGAGATTTTAGGTTTCAATGCCAAAAAACAAAAGAAAAATAGACTTCAATAGGTGAATCTTAGCATATAGCTATCGTTCTGTGTCGCATTTATTTATCTTTGGGCTCCCAAAAATTAGGAATAAGTCATGTTAAGAACGCATACCTGTGGCGAACTTCGCCTTCATCATGTCCATCAACAAATCACTTTGGCCGGCTGGGTACAGCGCGTTAGAAATAAAGGAGGCTTGATTTGGGTAGACTTGAGGGACCGCTATGGGCTCACCCAGTTGATTTTTGAGGAGGGCTCTACCGACAAAATCTTGCTCGAAAAAGCAGCCCAGCTCGGAAGAGAATTTGTGGTGCAAGCCACAGGCAGGGTGGTGGAGCGAACTGCCAAGAATGATAAAATGCCGACTGGAGATATTGAAATCAAGGTGGAGGAACTCACCGTGTTGAATCCCGCCAAGGTGCCTCCTTTTATTATTGAAGATGATACAGATGGTGGGGACGAGCTTCGCATGCGGTACCGCTACCTAGATCTTCGTAGAAACGTGATCCGCGAAAAACTACAGCTCCGTCACCGCATGATGCAGGAAACTAGGAGTTACATGGATAAGCAACAGTTTATTGAAGTAGAGACTCCTGTACTCATCAAATCAACTCCAGAAGGAGCGCGGGACTTTGTGGTGCCTAGCCGAGTGAATCCAGGCGAATTTTACGCCTTGCCTCAATCCCCACAAACCTTCAAGCAGCTCTTGATGGTCAGCGGCTTTGACCGTTATTTTCAAATTGTCAAATGCTTCCGTGACGAGGATTTGCGTGCAGATAGGCAGCCAGAGTTTACACAGATCGACTGTGAAATGGCCTTTGTCAACCAAGAAGACATTCTCAACACCTTTGAAGGACTTGTTAAACACCTATTCCAATCCGTAAAAGGGGTGGATTTGGGTCATGTTCCTCACTTGACCTATGCTGATGCCATGAAGTTCTATGGCAATGACAAGCCGGACCTGCGGTTTGATATGAAATTTGTGGACTTGACTGCCCTTGCCAAAGGGGCTGGGTTTGTGGTCATTGATCAAGCTGAAATCGCTTTGGGCATCTGTGCAAAGGGTGCTGGAGAATACACGCGCAAGCAATTGGATGAGCTGACCGAATGGGTCAAGCGACCACAAATAGGAGCCAAAGGGTTGATCTATGTACGCTACCAGCAAGATGGCATCCTCAAGTCCAGTGTGGATAAATTCTATTCTCAAGAGCAGTTGAAGGCTTGGGCTGATGCGGTAGGAGCCGTTCCTGGGGATTTGATTTTAGTGCTGAGTGGAGATGAAAAATCTACACGCAAGCAGCTCTCAGAACTTCGACTTAAAATGGGTGAAGAGCTAGGATTGAGAGATCGATCTGTGTTTGTGCCGCTTTGGGTAGTAGACTTTCCGCTCCTGGAATGGGATGAGGAATCTCAGCGCTTCCACGCCATGCACCACCCCTTCACCTCTCCAAAGCGAGAAGATATCCCATTGTTGGAGTCTGATCCAGGAGCAGTGCGGGCCAATGCCTATGATTTAGTTATCAATGGGGTAGAAGTGGGAGGGGGATCCATCCGTATCCACGATCGTGCTACCCAGCAGTTGATGTTTACCCACCTTGGATTTACCGAAGAAGAGGCGCAAAAGCAATTTGGCTTTTTGTTGGAAGCCTTTGAATTTGGGGCTCCTCCACACGGAGGCATTGCCTTTGGATTTGATCGACTATGTGCCATTTTTGGTGGCTCTGATTCCATCCGAGATTACATCGCCTTCCCAAAAAACAACTCAGGCAGAGATGTGATGATTGATTCACCAAGCACACTAGACGAGGCACAGCTGGCGGAATTATCTATTCGGGTGGCTTTGAAAAAATAGTAACACTGTCAACGGTCGACTGTCAACAGACGACAGCCAAGTCGTTGTGTGACTTGGCTTATATTCCATACTTGGTACTTTGTACTGTGATCTGTCGTCCCCAACGACCTTATTTATTTCGTACCTACAAGATAGGAACGAATTCCCATCACAAGTAAGAGCTGGGCAGTGGTATAGGTGCCCATGATCAGAATTCCTGCTTCTGGGAAGTCATTGAAAAACCGAGCGACAGCAAGAATTCCATCTGAAATTAAAAAAAGTAGAGCGCCTACAAATACCTGCCAAAAAGAGGCAGCATTTGTTTTTTTGAACCGTGCTCTGGCGGTAGTGACCATCCCAACAATAACCAGGATGTATGCAATTACGGGGATTTTTAAGCCTCCCAAATTGGGAAAAATCAAATAAAATACGAACCCAGCTAGGAAGTAAATGGGTAGGTTGTAAAAAAAGGATCGGATGAAGTGCCAGGAATCGAGACGCCCTTCAGGCTGCTGGGCCAGGCGAAACCCAAAAATGTAGCAAATATGGGCCATCAAAAACGCACCTAATCCATAGATGAATAGCTGTGGCCAAAGGAGCAAAATATCCCCAAGCCAAGAAAATAAAAGCGCCGCCAAGATAGTCTTGGCTAGGAGCGTGGAGGCAATAGGCTTGCTAATAAAATAGAAATACAGGATCAAACCCGCTAGGATTAGAGGTTTGGAATAAAACCGCAATGCTGTGTTTTGCTCCAGCACGAAGCTTAAGTCTACAAAGGTGGCTAACAAAAACAGGTACAGCCAGATGATGTTCTTATCTCTCAAGGGATGGGATGGATTTTTACGAAAGCTAAAAATAAAATGAGATTAGCTGTAGCGCGAAGTAAAAATAGAGTCTTAGAGAAATGAATAGTTGGCCCAAACAATTGACTTTGGTTTTTAGTTTAACTTGATATTTCAACTACAAATAGACAAAACCAAATAAAAAGAAGATCAAGTGACAATAACCTAAAATTGATTCTGTATCAATGTTAATTTTTTGTTAAAAGATGTGAAATTTGACAAGCAAAAATTAACCTACATTTCTAGTACCCCGAGTAAAGCAAGTTTAACTTTGCAGAGTTTAAATTAAACAAAAACCAACTTTACCAAACAAAAATCTTATGAAGCAAAATTTACTGAAGAATTTGCTAGCCGTACTCCTAATCGTGATGAGTACTGGGTTAGCAATGTCACAGGGAGTTACAACTTCTGGTATTACCGGTACTGTAACCGAAGCCAACGGACAGGCCCTTCCAGGAGCAAACGTGGTCGCTACGCACCTTCCTTCAGGTACTCGCTATGGCGCTGTGTCTAACGTAGAAGGAAAATATTCTATCCCAGGGATGCGTATTGGAGGTCCGTACAGAGTTTCTGTATCCTTCATTGGATTTTCTACACAAGATGTAGACGGTTTAATCCTTTCTTTGGGTACATTTTCTAATGTGAACATCACCTTGAAAGAAGATGGCCAGGAACTTTCTGAAGTGTTAATCACTGCAGATCAAAACAGCCTTTTCTCTAGTGAGCGTACAGGAGCAAACACTGCTATAAGTAACAGCATGTTGAACAAGCTTCCAACCATCTCTAGAAGTATCAACGACTTTACTAGATTATCACCACAATCCAATGGCCAGTCTTTCGCAGGTCAGGATTCTCGATTAAACAACATTACTGTTGACGGTTCTTACTTCAACAACTCATTTGGATTGGGTGCTGGTTCTAACCCAGGTGGTAGAACAGGCGTATCTCCTATCTCTTTGGATGCAATCGAGCAAATCTCTGTAAACGTAGCTCCGTATGACGTGAGACAAGGTAACTTTACTGGTGCTGGTGTTAACACCGTAACCCGTTCAGGTACCAACGAATTTTCAGGATCTGCTTACTATTTCACTAGAAATAACAAAAACGTAGGTAAAGAGGCAGGTTTGAATCCTTTCAACCCTGGTGATTTCAGCTACAAGCAGATGGGATTCCGCGTAGGCGGTCCAATCATTAAAGACAAATTGTTCTTCTTCGCTTCTTTTGAAGATGAGGCAGAAGCAAGACCAGGTACCACTTGGACTGCAAATACAGGATCTCAGCCAATTACTGGTAACGTTACTCGCGTATTGGCTTCTGACCTTGATGGTTTGAGCACTTACTTGAAAAGTAAGTTTAACTACGAAACTGGTCCTTACCAAGGATATGACAACGAAACCTTGGGTAAGAAGTTTTTGATCAAGTTGGACTACAACATCAACGACAAGAACAAGCTTAGCTTGAGATACAACCAATTGGACTCTTCTACTGATGTGTTGATGTCTGGTTCTTCTTCTCTAGGTTTCGGTAACCGTAACTTCAGACCAGAAGCTTTGAACTTCCAAAATTCAAACTACAGCATCATGGAGAACATCAAATCTATAGTTGCTGAATTGAATACGCGAATTAATTCCAACATGTCCAATAACTTGATCATTGGATATACCTACCAGGACGAAAGCCGTGGTTACAAAGGAGAATTCTTCCCTATGGTGGACATCTTGAACAACGGTGCTACTTACACTTCTTTTGGATTTGAGCCTTTCACTCCAAACAACGAATTGAGATACAAGACTTTCCAAATCCAGGAAAACTTGCAAATCTTCAAAGGAAACCACACCATTACTGCAGGTTTCAGCTACGAAAACTACCAGTCTGAAAACGTATTCTTCCCTGGTTCTCAGTCTGTATATGTGTACAACTCTTTGGCAGACTTCTACAAGGATGCGGATAACTTCCTTGCCAATGGCAACACAGTTGCTTCCGGTGTAACTCAGAGAAGATTCCAGGTTCGTTGGAACAACATCCCAGGATCTGAGAAGCCAATCCAGCCTTTGGAAGTGAACTATGGTGGTGTCTTCATTCAGGACGAATGGCAGGCTAGAAAGAACTTGAAGCTTACTGCAGGTTTGAGAGTAGATGCGCCATTCTTTGAGCAGACTGCACTTCGGAATACAGAAATGGAGACCATGTACTTCAAAAACCCAGCTGGCGCATTTGTAAACTTTAGAACGGATGCCCTCCCTGAAGCTAACCTATTGTGGTCTCCACGTGTAGGTTTCAACTGGGATGTATTCAGTGACCAGAAGACGCAGATTAGAGGTGGTTCAGGTGTATTCACTGGTCGCCCAGCTTATGTTTGGATTTCCAACCAAGTGGGTAACAATGGCATCTTGACTGGTTTTGCTCAGTTGGATAACACCACTACTCGTCCTTTCAATCCTGATCCTAATAAGTACAAGCCTACTGAAGTTTCTGGTACACCGGCATCTTCTTACGAGCTTGCCTTAACTGAGACAAACTTCAAGTTTCCTCAGGTATGGAGAACCAACATCGCAGTAGATCAGCAGTTGCCTAAAGGAATTATTGCTACGGGTGAATTTATCTACAACCAGGACGTGAACGGGATAGCTTACTACAACGCGAACTTGCCAGTTCAATTCTCTCAATTCGCTGGAAATGATACCCGTGCAAGATGGAATGCTCCTTCCAACCCCAACCGACTAAATGCTAAAATTCCAAATGCAGTAACCTTGTCTAACCAGGCGGTAGGTTACTCATGGGTAGCTTCTTTCTCTTTGGAAAGACCATTCACAAACGGTCTATTCTTGAAAGCAGCATATAGCTACGGTGAGTCTAAAAACACAGTGGATCCAGGATCTATCGCTTCAGGCACTTGGTTTGGTAACCCAATTACTTCCGATCCAAACAACCCAGCTTTAGCAATGTCTTCCAACTTTATGGGACATAGAGTTTTCGCTACTGCGTCCTACTCTAAAGATATCTTCAAGTTTGGAAATACTTCAGTATCCATATTCTGGGAAGGTAGAACAATCGGTAACGCGAGTTACGTGGTTGGTGGTGACTTGAACGGTGATGGTGGTACTTCAAACGATTTGATCTACATCCCTGCGACCAAAGCAGAAATGAACTTCCAGGCATTTACAGCTAGCGGTAAGACCTTTACTGCCGCAGAGCAAGCAGATGCATGGGAAGCGTATATCCTTCAGGACAAGTACTTGAGCGCCAATAGAGGCGGTTATGCTCAAAGAGGCGCCGTGATTATGCCAATGGTTTACCGTGCTGACCTTTCTTTTGCTCAGCAGTTGTTTACCAACATCGGAGGCAAGAGAAACACATTGGAATTCCGTATGGATATTTTGAACGTGGGTAACTTGATTGATTCTGACTATGGTGTAGGTAAGACCTTCAACTCTACGCAGCCTCTTGTGGTTGGATCACCTGTTGCTAGTGCAGATGGTAGACCTCAGTACAGAATGAGAAACTTTGGAACGAGCTTAGTCTCTGAAACGTACAGAGCCACCGCTGGTGTAGCTGACGTTTGGAGAATGCAGTTTGGCTTGAGATATATCTTCAACTAAGCTTCAATCTTGATTCTTTGAAAGCGCCCCGAACTTCGGGGCGCTTTTTTTGTTATCCATTTAGGGCTGTTTAACTCCATTATTTTTGGGTTTTTAGGGAATATCCCTCTTATTTTCCATTGATGGTGAGGATTTGCCATTCTTATGTTTTCTAAAGAACTGCAAGAAAACTAAGGTATATTTGTATTTCATTGGAGAAAAACTCTCCTTGTTATCCTTGCTGTATGTTATACTTTAAGCAATTTCTGCATTCTCAAAGTAGCGAGTGGGTCGTGTTCATCCACGGCGCAGGAGGGAGCTCTGCGGTATGGCATAAGCAGCTGCGTGATTTTCAGAAAGATTTTAACCTGTTGTTGATTGACCTTCGCGGTCATGGTAAATCAGCAGACATGCCTGAAGCTATCTGGAAGCAGCACTACACATTCGAGGCAGTTACCAAAGATATCTTAGAGGTATTGGATCACCTCAAGCTTCCCCCAGCACATTTTATGGGAGTTTCTTTGGGTACGATCTTGGCAAGACAGCTTGCAGAAATGGCTCCTGCACGGGTTAAATCCCTAGTAATGGCTGGAGCAGTTACCCGGTTAACCGTGCAAAGTAGATTACTAGTATTTTTCGGAAATACCTTTAAGCGCATCATTCCCTTCATGTGGTTGTATCGACTTTTTGCTTTTGTGATCATGCCTCGAAAGCAACATGCAGAGTCGCGCAACCTCTTCATTCATGAGGCTCAAAAACTTTGTCAAAAAGAGTTCATTCGCTGGTTTAAATTGACCAAAGACATCAATCCACTGCTGCGGTATTTCAAGGAAAAAGACCTGGGAATTCCCACCCTCTATGTGATGGGGGATCAGGATGTGATGTTTTTGGAACCAGTCAAAAATTTAATTCGTGCACACAAAAATTCGATTCTTCGTGTTTTGGATACCTGTGGTCATGTCGTCAACGTGGAAAGACCAGAGGAGTTCAACCAGCTCTCGATTGCTTTTTTAAAAAACCAACAGTAACTGCCTATTATTCCAATGAAAAAACAAACCAAAATCTTTCTAGTTCTTGGCATCATTTTGCTACTGGCGGTAGCTTATTTTTATCCAAGACTCGGTACGCAAACGGATGGTGAAGGGGCTGCACCTTCTGGCCAAAAAGGTGGGGGCAATGCAGAGCCTTTAGTGGTGAATGTAATTCAACTAAAAAAGGAAACGCTCAATAACCAGCTCCAAGTTTCAGGGACCATTTTGCCGAATGAATCGGTAGATATCAAGCCCGAAATTAACGGCTTGGTTACCAAAATAAATTTTAAAGAAGGGCAATACGTGGCCAAGGGAACTCCACTACTGTACCTCAATGACAATGAACTTCAAGCGCAGTACCAACGCTTACAGTACACTCAAAAATTAGTTCAAACACAGGAATCTAGACAAAAGCAGCTTTTAGCTCGAGAGGCTATCAGCCAGGAGGAATATGATATTGTGCTCAATCAGTACAATACAGCTCTTTCTGACATCAAGCTGGTGCAGGCTCAACTGGAGAAAACGGTGATTCGTGCACCTTTCAATGGGCGGTTGGGTCTTCGTCAAGTTTCCGAAGGAGCAGTCATCAATGCCGCTAACATCATTGTAAGTATAGTCAACATCGATCCAATCAAATTAGAGTTTTCCATTCCTGAACGCTATGCAGGTCTTGTATCCGAAGGCTCTTCCATCTTCTTCAGTAGTGAATCTTCTACCGAAGAAATGGAAGGAAAAGTATATGCCTTTGAGCCCCAGATTGATGCAGCTACTCGTACTCTCAAATTGAGAGCACAAAGCCCCAACAAAAGCGGCAAATACCTACCTGGGATGTTTGTGAAAATTCGTTTTGTATTGGAGGTCAAAGAAGATGCACTATTGGTTCCAGCAGAATCTGTAATTCCTGAATTATCTGGCTACAAGGTATTTGTGGTAGGTGCGGATGGAAATGCGGAACAGCGGATTATTGAAATCGGTACCCGAACAGACACACAAGTTCAAGTAATCTCTGGCTTGAAGGAGGGGGACTTGGTGCTCACTACCGGTGTGATGCAAGTAAGACAGGGCATGCCTGTCAAGCCTACAACCATTAACTAAGCGATCTTATGGCTAGTCTTTCAAGTATAAGTATCAAAAGGCCTGTTTTGGCCATTGTGATGTCTCTGGCCATCCTACTTTTTGGTGGGATTGGAATTTCACTTTTAGGGGTAAGGGAATATCCCACCATTGATTCACCTGTTATCAGTGTGAGTACTTCTTATGTAGGAGCCAACTCAGATGTAATTCTGGCCCAAATCACGGAACCTCTCGAAGAACAAATTAATGGTATTCAAGGAATCAAATCCTTGACTTCGACCAGTTCTGATGGGCGAAGCAATATTACAGTAGAGTTTGAAGTAGACGCAGACCTTGAGGCTGCAGCAAACGATGTGCGAGACAAGGTTTCAGGTGCGCAGCGCAATTTGCCGCCTGATGCTGATCCTCCTGTGGTATCGAAATCAGACGCCGATGCGCAGTATATTATTGGAATCAATTTGAAAAGTGATCAGCGCGATTTGCTTGAGCTTTCGGAAATTGCGGATAATGTATTTAAAGAGCGCCTTCAGACCATTCCTGGCGTAAGTAGGGTTCAGATCTGGGGCGAAAAAGAATATGCCATTCGACTGCGAATGGACCCCCTCAAAATGGCCTCCTATGGAATCACACCTATGGATGTATTGAGTAAAATTCAGACTGAAAATGTGGAGTTACCCTCAGGAAGAATTGAAGGGCAATCCATTGAATTGTCCATTCGTACCAAAAGTAGGCTAAGTTCTCCTCAGGAATTCAATGAGCTAATCATCAAGGAAAGTGAAACTAATTTGGTACGCTTCCAAGATATTGGAACAGCGGAACTTTCTCCTTTGAATGAGAAAACATTGTTGCGTCATAATTTAGAGCCTTCTGTAGGCGTGGTTTTGGTCCCCTTACCAAACGCGAATAACATTGAAATTTCGAATGAATTTTATAAAAGATTAGCCTTTATAAAAAAGGACTTGCCTGCAGATGTTGGAGTTGAGGTGGCCTATGACAGTACTCAATACATTCGCCAATCTATTTCCGAGGTAGAAGAGACCATCATTACTGCATTTATACTGGTGGTAGCGATTATTTTTCTCTTTTTGCGGGATTGGCGCACCACCTTTATTCCGGTAGTGACGATTCCTATTTCGCTCATCGGCGTGTTTTTTATCATGTATTTGATGGATTTTTCCATCAATGTCCTTACCCTTCTCGGAATTGTACTTTCCATTGGCTTGGTGGTAGATGATGCCATCGTGGTTTTAGAAAATATTTATACCAGAATTGAAAAGGGAGAAAAGCCAATGGAGGCTGCCGCCAAAGGCTCGGAAGAAATATTTTTTGCAGTAATTGCGACCACAGTTGCCCTAGCGGCAGTATTCCTACCCGTAATTTTCCTTACAGGCACCACGGGAAGGTTATTTCGAGAATTTGGAATTGTTGTTGCCGGCTCGGTAATTATTTCTGCATTTGTTGCGCTTACGATGACCCCGATGCTTAGCGCAAAAATGCTGAAGCACCGCAGCAAGCAAAATGCATTTTATCGATTTACAGAACCCTTCTTTGTTCAATTGAATCTTTTCTATGGACGGACGCTGACTCAATTCATGAAGGTGAAATGGATTTCTTTTCCCATCATCGGCGTCATGGGTCTTGGGATTTATTGGCTGTTTTCTAATTTACAATCGGAGCTGGTGCCAATCGAAGACCGATCTGAGTTAACCATCAGGCTGACTGGACCAGAAGGGGCTACTTTTTCCTTTATGGATCAAGTGATTTCTGACCTAAATTCTCAGCTTACGAAAGATTTGCCAGAATCCGAGCTTAAAGGACTGATGAGCATGACCTCCCCATCATTTTCTGCAGGATCCAATACCAATTCAGGCTTTTTAAGGGTCTACTTAACTAATTCTGACCAACGTGCTAGGTCTCAACAACAAATTTTCTCTCAAGTGAATGGGTCGCTTTCCGGAATTACTGCAGTACGCGCCTTTGCCCAGCAATCTGCATCTATTGGAGACCGACGTGGAGGACTTCCAGTTCAGTACGTGATTCAGGCCCCAACTTTGGAAAAATTAAAAGCAGTCATCCCGAAATTTATGGAGAAGGCTGCGCAAAACCCTGCATTTATCTTTACCGACATCAACCTCAAGTTCACCAAGCCGGAATTAGAAGTTGAGATTGACCGGGAGCGAGCACGGAATATGGGGGTATCTGTTCAAGAAATTGCGCGTACCCTTCAGCTATCCTACTCTGGACAGCGCTTTGCCTACTTTATCAAAGGAGGTAAGCAATACCAGGTAGTGGGTGAGATGCAGCTTCAAGACCGAAACGAACCGGTTAATTTGCGCATGCTCTACGTGAGAGGTGATAATGGACAGTTGGTTCAATTGGATAACTTGGTGCGGGTGGTCGAAAAAAGTACACCTCCCCAACTGTATCGATTCAATCGATTTGTGAGCGCGACCGTTTCTGCCAACTTAGCGGATGGGGTGACCATCGGTGCAGGCTTGGATGAGATGGACAAAATTGCTGCTGAGGTCTTGGATGATTCCTATGCTACAGATGTTTCTGGCCCCTCCAAGGAATTTAGGGAGAGTTCCAACAGCTTGTTGTTTGCCTTTATTTTTGCCTTGGTTTTGATCTACTTGGTACTTTCTGCTCAGTTTGAAAGTTTTGCTGATCCATTGACCATCATGTTTACAGTGCCATTGGCCATTTTTGGTGCCCTGGCAACGCTCTGGATATTTGATTTTACACTCAACATTTTTAGCCAGATTGGAATCATCATGCTAATAGGTTTGGTGACTAAAAACGGCATTTTGATTGTTGAATTTGCCAATCAACGAAAAGAAGAAGGAATGAATATAGATGAAGCGATTTTTGGAGCTGCAATATCTCGCCTCCGACCCATTCTAATGACCAGTATGTCTACCATACTAGGTATTTTGCCCATCGCCTTGGCTTTGGGAGCTGGGGCAGAAAGCAGGGTGCCAATGGGAGCTGCAGTGATTGGAGGCCTTGCCTTTTCCACGGTATTGACACTCTTCGTTATTCCAGGGGTGTACACCTATCTAACATCCAAAAAAGGCGTTTTAGCAAAAACAGTATGAAAATAGGAACACTTTTACTTGCATTCCTGCTACCGATCCTACCGGTATGGGCTCAAGTACAGGAACCGCTAGATCTTGAAAAAGCGCTGCAACTAGGATTGGAGAATAACCTTCAAGTGAAAATTGGCGTCGAAAATCGGAATCTGCGAGAGCTCGATAAAAAAATAGCTGCAGGAAGTTTATTCATGCCTACCCTAAATGCGAACTACCTGCGCACTTTTGCTACAGAAGATGTGACCCAGACTTTTGTCAGTGATCCTAAAAACCCTAGACAAATTGATGCCGCAAAATCCAAAAACAAAGCATATAGCTTTGTTGGAATTTATGGATTTAGACCTGAGTCCTTGCTGACCATGCGACGACTTGGGGTGCTGGAAGAAATAAGTGACTTGGATGCAAAGGTGATTGTAGAGAATACAGTAGCCGGAATTTCCACCGCCTATTACCGCTTGATTTTGGAATTGCAGCGGCTGAAAGTGCTACAGCAAACCTTGTTCCTGAGTAAGGCGAGATTGGATATCTCCCAGGCACAGTATGAATTGGGCGGAGCTGGAAAAAGAGATTATCTAGCGGCCCAAGTAGACTACAATGGAGACTCCAGCTTATTGATAACTCAGTATCAAGTCATTCAAAACGCACGAGTTAACCTGAATGAATTGCTTGCAGCGGATCCTGACACCAACTTCCTGATTCAAGACAGCACCATCACTATTGGGGATCGATTGGCTCTTGATTCGCTTTACGAAAGTGCCTTTTTAGAGAATAAGCAGTTGTTGGTCAATCAACGAAACAATAACGAAGCCTTCCTTCGGATCAGAGAACTTCAAGCCTCAAGACTCCCAGGAATAAACCTGAATTCAAGTTTTAACAATTCTGTTTTTAACTCCGACGCAGGTTTCTTGATTCAAAACGAGCGGCAAGGTCTCAATTATGGAGGTACGATTACCTTCAACCTATTTAGTGGGCTCACACTCAACCGACGGATTCAAAGCGCAAAAGTAAATCAGCGCATTCAGGACTATTCTTTGGAGCAGTATGAAATACAGTTGAAGTCAGATATCCAACGCGCTTACAATACCTATGAGAACAACCTTGGGTTACTCTCCATAGAACAAACGAATTACCAAGTGGCGAAAGAGAATTCAGAAATTGCCTTGGAACGATTCAGGTTAGGAATTGCCTCCTATCTTGAATTTAGAGATGCTCAGGTCAATCTCCTATCTGCAGAGAATAGACTGATCACCTCGATCTTTCAGATAAAACAACAAGAGATTGAGTTGCTTCGGCTTTCAGGAAAGATATTTTTCAGCAGCAGCTTGGAGGACTTTGAGGTTCCAGCGAATTAACTGAAAAGGAGGCTGAGGCCTCCTTTTTTTTAGTTAAGTAAAAAATACAGAATATAATTTGGCACAGGCTTTGCCAACTATCTCCAAACTAAGCAGCAATGCTGTCCACTAGCATGGAAAGAAAGAAACAAATAGTAGTTGTTGGAGTGCTGATTTTTTTAGGATTGGGTGCCATTGGCTACCTTAATAACTGGTTTACCCAGTCTTCAAAACAAGAGTTTATTCTGGATAAGGATGGGATTCTAACCCGAGGCACCTTGCGCGTTGCAGTGGATAACAACTCCAGCAGCTTCTACATCTATCGAGGTAATAGGATGGGCTACGAATACGAGCTCCTCTTAGACCTTGGCAAGGAATTGGGTGTTCAAGTTGAATTTGTGGTGGCTTCCGACATTGATGAAGCCTTCACTAAGCTAGAAGAAGGTAGAGTAGATTTAATTGCGATGAATGTCCAGCAGAATGCTGAGCGGGAAAGCTTTGTCATTTTTACCGAAGCCATTGGCTCCATGAGTACGGTGCTCGTGGGAAGAGAAAAGTTGACTTCTTGGGATACCCTTGGGATGGATACGGTGGTTGTACGTAAAGGGGCGGTGTACAAGAGCCAACTTGAACAGATCAAGGATTCCCTAAGTCTTGATTTTACGATCCTTGAAGTTCAAGACCACGAAGAAACCTTACTTGATCGTGTTTACGAACAGGAACTGCGTTGGACCGTTGCAGAAAAGAATGTTGCGCAAACCAATGCAACCTATTACGATGAACTTCAGCTTGGGCTAGAAGTATCCAAAGAAGAGCCGGTGACCTGGGCACTGCGAAGTACATCCCCAAATTTGCTCCAAGCAGTGAACAGTTGGCTGCTGGAAAAAAAGAAGGTTTTCATCCCGCGTACCTATGCACGGTATTTTTTGAATTCTAAAAACCAATACGAACGTACCACAAACGCCTATTCTTCCCTTGGGGGGAATCGGATTTCCGTTTACGATGAACTCATCCAAGCCCAAGCCCAATCCCTAGGATGGGATTGGCGTCTTCTGGCAGCCTTGGTGTACAAGGAGTCGAGATTTGATACCACTGCCCTTTCATATGCAGGAGCTCAGGGATTGTTGCAATTGATGCCCGTAACTGTAGAACGATTTGGGGTAACCAACCCCAATGATCCTGCGGAGTCCTTGAAAGGAGGAGTGAAGTACCTGCAGTACTTGGATAAATTTTGGATGGAACGAGTTCCTGAAACCAATGAGCGAATTAAGTTTATATTGGCCTCCTACAACATTGGTCAAGGGCATGTGGATGATGCCTGGAGATTGACCTTGAAGTATCGGAAAAATACCCAAAGCTGGCAGGAGGTTTCTAACTTTTTGAATCTAAAAAGCGATCCCAAATACTACAGGGATCCGGTGGTAAAAAGTGGATATGCCAAAGGACACATCGCTGTGAAGTATGTGCGCGATGTGCTGGCTTTATTTCAATCCTACAAGGACTTGGTTGATCCTTGATCTTTAGTGCAGTTCAAATAGCCCCTCTATTTCTACAGGGATATTATCTGGTAAGGAACCCATGCCCACAGCGGAGCGTACTCCGATTCCCATTTCTTTCCCCCAAACCGCTGCAAAGAGTTCACTGCAGCCATTCATGACATAGGGGTGTCTTTCAAAAGAGGAGACACAGTTGACCATCCCTAGTACCTTGATCACTCGTTTTACTTTATCTAAAGAGCCAAGCGAGGCCTTTATTGTGGCCAACATGGCTAGTCCTACTTGTCTTGCCGCAAGTTTACCCTGCTCAATATCCAGATCTTCCCCTATTCTACCAATAATCAAGCTTCCGTCTTGTGTAACAGTTCCGTGGCCAGAGAGGTAAAGAAAATTGCCCACCACCAAGCTGGGAGTATACACCCCTAAAGGAGTTGGTGCAGGTGGAAGGATCAAGCCAAGCTGTTCGAAATTTTGTTCAGGACTAGTCATAAGGAATTGCGGTTGGAATAGTGATTCAATTAAACGTGTGCGAATGGTTCTGGGAATGCTAAAGTATGAATTTTCGGAGGAGTCAACACCCTTTTTGGACTTAGAGCATCAGATCCAGCAGTAGTACACCGCCTAAACCAGCGACAGCTACTACGGTTTCCATCAGCGTCCAAGAGCGCAGCGTGTCTTTGATGCTGAGGTTGAAGTATTCTTTAAACATCCAAAAGCCTCCATCATTGAAGTGTGAAAACACCAAGCTGCCCGCCCCAATGGAAAGCACCAATAAATTGGGATCTACATTGAGTGTCGGCACAAGTGGAGCGATAATGCCCGCCGTGGTCAAACCGGCTACAGTGGCAGAGCCCACGGCAACACGGATCACCGCGGTGATCAACCAAGCCAAAATTAAGGGATGCATGTCCCAAGATTGAATTCCCTCAGCTAGCGCTAAGCTCACCCCGGAATCTGTGAAAATCTGCTTCAAAGCACCTGCACCAGCTACAATCAATAAGATCATCGAAATATCTTTTGTAGCAACCGTGTAAATGTCCATCAACTGCGTCATGGATTGCTTTCTCCGAAGGCCTAGGCAATACGTGGCAAAGGCTACAGAAACCAACATCACCACACTCGGGTTGGCTAGGAAATTGAGAAGGGGTCGTAAGGGGTCTTCTGGAGCAACAGACAAAGACAGGATGGTGGTGACCACTAGGAGGACCACAGGAAGTAAGGCCGTAAATACGCTAGTGCCAATGCCGGGAAGTTCAGATTCTGGCTTTGGATCTGCCTGAAATGTTTTTAACGGCTCTGAGGCAATATTTTTAAGAAAAGGGGCAAGCAATGGCCCTGCAAGAATGATCGTTGGAATGGCAATAATTCCTCCATAAAGGAGGGTAAGGCCCATGTTGGCGCTAAACTGACCCACCAAAGCTGCGGGTGAGGGGTGCGGAGGAAGAAATCCATGGGTGACCGATAAGGCTGCTAGCAAGGGCAAACCTACATACACCGCAGGCAGTTTGTATTGGTGGGAAAGGGTAAATGCCAGCGGTACAAGCAATACGAACCCTACATTGTAAAATAAAGGGACACCTACCACGAGGCCGGTCAATGCCATGGCCCAGGTGATGTATTTTTCGCCAAAGATACCCATCAAGAACCCTGCGATCCGCTGTGCTGCCCCACTTTCAGCCACCAGCTTGCCCAGCATGGCTCCAGTAACAATCACAATGACCAAGTCCCCCAAAAGTGCGCCCATCCCTTTTTGAATGGAGCTGGCTACCTGGTCTGCCGGTAGCCCCAACAAAAATCCAGCAGCAATCGCCGAAATTAAAAAAGAGAGGAAGGGATTCAGCTTGGCCCACACAATCAGCAAGACCAACAGGGCAATGGAAAGAAATACAAACAGTAAGGTCATGGGTTTAAATTGGCTCGTAGTCTTAGAAAGTTAGGGAAATCTTCTAAAATCTGGCTGTTCCATTTTCAAAATCTTAGCCCTATTCATTTTCAATTTTCCTACGAATGGGTAGCACGGTTGCCTCGCGGTAGCTACCAATTGTAAATTCAGCACCGGATAGCTCCGCCCACTTCAACCGCCTTTTAGCCCAAGGGAATCCTTCAAGTACTCCAGGCATAGGGAGTCCTGGAGCAGCAAGTCCCCTGCTGACTACACGCAGGTCAACTACTTGCTCCAGCAAGAGGCTGTCAGCCGAGATTCGAAGTTCCAGTTCCTCTTGCCCTAGTCCCGGGTTTGCCGATACCTGAAAATAACTGTTAAGTTGGTACACGATTTGCGTCCCGTCCACATCCTGAAAATTAGCGTCATGATTGGCGCCTTTCTGTTCAACAAATTGAATTCTGAGGTTTCCTCCTGCCGGAGTTGGCCCCAGTACTTGGAGTCCTCGAAATCCCCCATTGGCTAGGTCTTCAAAAGGGAAGGTTCCTGAAGTAGGCGTCAGGAGGCCGGGAAGTCCAAAATAGCTGAGTTGCCGAAGCCTGTGCCAGACTCCTCCCTGGTAGTTGAACGTTCCGAGGCTGGAGGTATTGAGCAGCAGGTCATGACCTTGAAAGTCTAAAATTCCGGCCAGCATCGTCAGGCTCCGGTAGATGCTAAGATCGGACCCGAGGCTTACCTTCCCCGCAGGCTTCTGGAGGATTAGGGAGCCTAGCAGCAGGGTTTTAGTTTGTAGAGACTGGTCTTCGGGTCCACTCAGGGTGAGCTGAGTAGGGGCAAGCTGGAAGCTACCTTGACCTAGTTCTTGAAGATTTCCCTGAAGGACTAGCTGGTTAGGAAGTAAAAGATCTGCATTTCCGTCCACTACCAGGTGGCGAACCAAATTAGGCTTGGCAGAGGAAGATAGGGTACTTGAAAGGAAGTTCATGGGACCTTGGTTGCCTCTAAAAATCAAACTTCCATCAAGGGTAATGTTGGCGGCTTCAATTTTCGGGTCTTGTCCTTCCAAGAGGAAGGTAGCATCCCTTTGCAGGTCAAAAAGTAAGGCAGGGTTAGAGCCCGTTCGATGAATCACTTGGGTACTACATTCCGACCGGAAGGTAGCTCCCGCCTCCACCGTAAATGTTCCAAATGGCCCAGATCCATTGTTGCTAAGTTCGGTATTGAAGGACATCGTGAAGCAAGGTAAAGAGCTGATGGTAGCGTCAATTTTTTGGTACAGGCTGCCTGACCTAACGCGAAAGAAAAGAGCCTTGAAGGAGGCTTGCACTACAAGTTCCTGACCTGGACCGGGATCAAAAATCACCCCAAATCGGCTTTGGATGGTTTGGGCGCTCCAACTTGCCTTATCCACAATGACTCGACTTTCTCCTTTGAAGGTGAGGGTGCTGCTGGGGGAATTTCCAATCCAGTTTTGGCTATTCCAAGCTCCTCGTGGCGTGCCAGGAACGGTGCCTATAAATCCGGCCAGGGTCCCGTAGACATCCATATTAAACCCATTTAAGTTTAATTTTTGCCCTGCGCCGGTCCCAGAAAAGAGGAATAAATTTTTGACAGCCTCAGGAGCCGTAAGCCGCAGCGCATGCAATCGATCTACATAAATATCTGCCTTCGCTCCCGGGAGTTGGATGGCATCGTTCCAGTTGCTGCCATCCCAAACTTCCCAAGTTGATGCTTGGTTAAAATCACCCGATACCCGGGTTTTGTATGCGCCAATTTCTTGACCCAAACACGGAATTAGGAAGAATGAAAGGAATACAACTGCAAGGAATATCCTGTATATTGTACGCTGAAAATGGATTCTAGAATGTGGTGGTTGGTGAATAAAAATATCCATGGTAAAATAGTTTAAAAAGTAAACCAAGTTAAAAAATCATGGCTAAATACAAGCTAGGTTTTCTCCTAATTCTTTTGACCTTCGTCAGCTTCATTCCTGCTAAAGCACAATTCTGGGAAGTAAGTTTGCTTACCGCAGATCCTGGGACGGAGTTGTATTCTTCGTTTGGACACAGCGCCATCCGCATGCGTGAGATAGGTCCTGACGGTAGAGATTTGGTTTTTAACTTCGGTACGTTTGACTTTGATACGCCAAATTTTTATGGAAAGTTTGCTACAGGCAAGCTCAACTACATGCTCAGCGTGGTTAATTACGATCGGTTTATTGTGGAATACGATTACTTAAAGAGAGGACTTCGAGAGCAAGTATTGGATTTAAGTCAGGAGCAAAAAGACTTTCTCCTGCAGCACTTGGATGCACAGTACGCTCCAGAAAGACGGTTTTACAAATACGATTTTTTCTACAACAACTGTGCAACGAAAATCCGTGATGCTTTTGATATCGCGATGGGAGAGCAGTTGGTCTGGAGCGATTCCATTGCAGAGGAGAAGACCTTTCGAAATTTGATTGATGAATTTGTACAGCCTCTACCCTGGGCAGATTTTGGAATTGACCTTGCTTTGGGATCGGTTATTGATCGTCCAGCAACGGAACTAGAAAAGCAGTTTTTGCCCACCTACATGGAGCAGGCATTTGCGAATGCTACCATCGTTGAAAATGGGGTCTCGCGTCCATTTGTCAAACAAAGCCGAGTGCTATTGGAGTACCCGAAAGAAGCTACCCAGCAGTCTCTTCTCAATCCGACGGGAATCTTCTGGCTTTTAGCAGTCTTATTTGCAGCATTTACCTTGTATGGCTTTAAGAAAGGCAAGCTCATGAAAGGGCTGGATATTGCCCTTTTTGGCATCCTCGGCATCCTTGGTTTGGTGGTAACCTTCCTTTGGTTCTTTACGGATCATTCCGCAACTCTATGGAATTGGAATATCCTTTGGGCTTTCCCAGGGCACTTGTTTTTGGTTTGGGGCCTGGTCGCCCGTCCCAATGCTGCTTGGATTTCCTCCTATCTTCTTTTTGTGCTGGGAGCAACGGTAGTAGTTTTGTTGCTTTGGATGTTTGGCATCCAATCCTTCTACCCTGCAATAATTCCAATTTTATTGCTCCTATTGCTGCGCGCTAATTTTCTATTTTACAATCGTAAAAAAGTAGACTAAGTACGCTTCGACTAATTTGGCAGAGAACTAAACCTTTTTACTCTAAATTGGTGTTGGAGATACGCTATGGAATTCAAACTTACCTCAGATTATCAGCCTACAGGAGATCAGCCCCAAGCTATCAAGCAGTTGGTGGCGGGCCTTCAAGCCGGAGATGCAGCTCAGGTGCTGCTTGGGGTCACTGGCTCAGGGAAGACCTTTACCATCGCGAATGTCATTCAACAAACACAACGACCCACACTTGTCCTGAGTCACAACAAGACCTTGGCAGCGCAGCTTTACGGGGAATTCAAACAGTTTTTTCCTGAGAATTCGGTCGAATATTTCATCTCCTACTACGATTACTACCAGCCTGAAGCCTTTATTCCAAGTTCAGGCACCTATATTGAAAAAGACCTTAGCATCAATGAGGAAATTGAAAAGCTTCGTTTGAGTGCTACTTCCTCCCTTCTTTCGGGCCGGAGGGATGTCATCGTAGTAGCATCAGTATCCTGCATTTATGGTATTGGTAACCCGGAGGAATTCAGCAAAAATATCTTACGCCTGCAGGAGGGGGATCGTATTCCACGAAACCAATTGCTTTTCAAGTTGGTGGACATTTTGTACAGCCGCACGCAACAGGAATTGACGCGTGGTACTTTTCGTGTGAAAGGAGATACCGTAGATGTATTTGTGGCCTATGCAGATTTTGGGTATCGCATCATTTTTTGGGGGGACGAAATCGAATCCATCCAACGGATCGAGCCGGACACAGGCAAGAAGTTTTCGGACGAAAAAATCATCTCTATTTTTCCTGCTAACTTATTTGTCACCGGCAAGGATACAATCGATACAGCCATTCACGAGATTCAAGATGACTTGGTCGCTCAGCTCGCTTTTTTTGAGCGAGAGGGAAAATACTTAGAAGCAAAGCGACTTCAAGAGCGAACTGAATTTGATTTGGAAATGATCCGAGAGTTGGGCTACTGCTCCGGGGTAGAAAATTACTCACGCTACTTTGACCGAAGAAAGCCCGGCACAAGGCCTTTCTGCTTGCTGGATTATTTCCCTGAAGATTACCTGTTGGTCATCGACGAGAGCCACGTCACGCTGCCTCAAGTGCGGGCGATGTGGGGAGGTGACCGTGCTCGCAAGGTAAATTTAGTGGACTATGGCTTCCGTCTTCCTTCAGCTATGGACAACCGGCCGCTGAAGTTTGAAGAATTTGAGCAGCTCAGCAACCAAATCGTCTACGTATCCGCTACTCCAGCAGACTACGAATTGACCTTGACAGAAGGGATTGTGGTGGAGCAGATTATCCGTCCTACGGGACTGTTGGATCCTACTATTGAGGTGAGGCCAAGTTTAAATCAGCTGGATGATTTGTTGGAAGAGATCGATCAAACCATCAAGCAAGAAGCTCGGGTCTTGGTGACTACGCTGACGAAGCGAATGGCAGAAGAGCTCCAAAAGTATTTGGAGCGTGCTGGTATCAAGTCACGCTACATCCACTCCGAAGTCAAAACTTTGGATCGTGTGGAAATTCTTCGAGAGCTTCGCCTCGGAGTTTTCGATGTATTGGTAGGGGTCAATCTGCTTCGGGAGGGGCTGGATTTACCAGAAGTGGCCTTAGTTGCTATTTTGGATGCCGACAAGGAGGGATTTTTGAGAAATGAGCGTTCCCTAGTGCAGACCATTGGTCGGGCGGCTCGAAACTCCGAAGGGAGGGTCATCATGTATGCAGACCAGGTCACGAAGTCCATGGAAGCTGCAATTGACGAAACGAAACGAAGACGGGCGCTTCAGATTGCCTACAACCTCGAGCATGAAATTACCCCAATGACCATCATCAAGTCGAGGGAAAGGATCATGGGCCAAACGAAGGTGGCAGATTCCAAGAAAAACCCAAAAATATATGCAGAGCCTATGCCAGGGGAGGCCTCCTTGGTGGCAGATCCTGTGGTGCAGTACCTCAGTACCGAAAAGTTGGAGAAGCTGATTCAACAAACTCAGAAGGGAATGGAAAAAGCAGCGAAGGAATTGAACTTCATGGAGGCTGCGCGGTTGAGAGATGAGTGGACGACTCAAAAGAAACGATTGGAAGAACTTAACCGAGGGATATAAACGACTCGAACGCACCATCATGACCCTTCAAGAAGTAAAAGATTTGGCAGGTAAGGGCGAAGGACTCCAAATTGAGTTCAAGAAAAAGGCAGCCTATCCCGAAAAAATCGTCCGGGAGGTAATTGCTTTGGCCAATACTCAGGGAGGAACCTTGTTGATTGGGGTGGACGATGATGGGACTGTCAGTGGGCAGCGCTTCATTGAAGAAGAGATTTTTGTGATGGATAAAGCCATCCGAACGCTTATTTTTCCTCCCTTGCAGGTGGAGGTAGCTACTGTAAAATTATCCGAAAAAAAAGGGGTGGCGGTATTTCAAATTCCACATAGCCCGGACAGGCCCCATTATTTGTGGGCTGAGGAGAAGAAAGTTTCCTATATCCGTGTTCAAGATCGAACCATCCAGGCTAGCCGAGAGGTCTGGGAGCTGCTTCGAAAAAGTAGAGTTCCTCGAGATATTGTTTTTACCTACGGAAAAAAGGAAGAGGTGTTGATGAAATTTTTGGAGGAGAGGGGGCGAATAACCCTTAAGGAGTTTTCCAAAGCGGCGGGCATTCCCTTTTACATGGCTTCAAAAACCCTTGTTCGCCTCGCTGCTGCCAATGTATTGCAGTTGCATCCTCAGGAATCCGAGGATTTTTTTACCCTAAAGGACTAGGAAGCAGGATGCCTGTGCGTTGAGTAAATCCAAGATTTCCTTGGAGGCCTCCTGTATGGATGAGCAACACTCGGGAGCCCGGTTTGAAGTACTTTTTCTGCAGCAAATCCCAACAGGCAAAAGCCATTTTTCCCGTATAGATTGGGTCCAGCGGGATGCCGAATGATTCCCAAAACCAATGGATAAATTCAATCAATTCGGCGGTCCATTTAGCATAGCCTCCATGATGGTACTGCGTCATAAGGGAAAGACTGCCTTTGGATTGAATACTGTGCGCATGCAGCAACTGCTTCATTTCTTCAGGAATAGCCTCCCCTTTCAAAGCTGAAATTCCGAGCAGTTCCTGCTGGGGGAGTAGTGAATTGGCCAATCCGGAAAAGGTGCCACCTGTACCAATGGAAGTGGCGAGGTGGCTAAAATTGGATTGGTTACTGCTCAAGATTTCAGAGGTGCCTTGGATGGCAAGGGCATTGGTGCCTCCCTCAGGGATTAGGTAATATTCACCCAACTCTTGGCGAAGTTGATCTAAAAATTCAGGTTGTATTTTGTTGCGGTAAAGCTCTCGAGAAATGCCTTTTAGGATCATTCCTGCTTCCTTTGCATACCTCAGTGTCGGGTTTAGGCTGTCCAAAAGTTCTCCTCGAATGATTCCTATGGATTGGAGGCCTTCCAGATTGGCTGCTGCGGCAGTGGCGTGAATATGGTTGGAATAGGCCCCTCCAAAAGTCAGTACTTGCTTGTGGTTTTGCTTAAGGGCTTCGGCTAGGTTGTATTTTAATTTGAAGTATTTATTCCCCGAAACAGTTGGATGAACTTGATCCAAGCGCATTACTTCCATTTCTACTTTTAGTTGATCGAGTAGCGGGTGCTGGAGTTGGGTGCTTGGGATCTGTTGTGGGGGAAGCATTCAAAGTATTTTAACAAAGTTACGGGACATCCTCCTATTTTTGTGTCATGATCGAACAGCACTTGGACGAAGACCTGGAAGAAGATGAGTTAGCCTTGTATGAGCACCATCGTATTTTGGTGGACAAAGGACAGTCTTCTGTTCGGATTGACAAATTTTTAACGGAACGAATTGCGAATGCTACCCGAAATAAGGTACAGCAGACCATTGATTCGGGGGGAGTTCAGGTCAATGGACATTCGGTAAAGTCCAATTATAAGATCAAAGGCCTAGATGACATTCGGGTGCTGCTAGAGAAGCCCCCGCGAGATACCGAGGTGATTTCGGAGAATATTTCATTGGACATTGTCTATGAGGATACGGACCTATTGGTCGTCAATAAGCCTCCAGGAATGGTCGTCCATCCGGCTCATGGCAATTGGTCTGGAACTTTGGTAAATGGGCTGGTCTATCACTTTCAGCACCTGCCTGAAATGAAAGGCAATGTGGGGCGACCTGGCTTAGTTCATCGGATTGACAAGGATACCTCGGGCTTGTTGGTGATTGCCAAAACAGAAGAGACCATGGCGCCATTGGCAGCTCAATTTTTTTACCATACCATTCAGCGAACTTATTTGGCTTTGGTTTGGGGTGAACCAGAAGCGGAAGAGGGTACTATCGTAGGGCATGTGGGACGTAGCGCCAAAGACCGGAAGGTAATGGAAGTATTTCCAGATGGGAGTCAAGGTAAACATGCAATTACACACTGGAAAGTTTTGAAGCGGCTCCGTTACGTTTCTTTGGTTCAGTGTACCTTAGAAACTGGAAGAACTCATCAAATCCGGGCGCATTTTAAATTTTTAGGGCACCCATTATTCAATGACGCCATGTATGGGGGGGATAAAATTCGAAAAGGCACTCAATTTGCCAAATACAAGAGTTTTATCAACAATTGCTTTGACGCCATGCCACGACAGGCTCTGCATGCGATGAGTTTGGGATTTGTGCACCCCATTACTAAGAAAAACCTCTATTTTGAAGCACCTCTGCCAGCAGATTTTTCAACAGTCCTGCAGAAATGGGAGCAGTATGTGCAGGTAGACTGAGCCTGTTTTTTTGAAAAAGGAGAAATTCAAGTGCTTAAAAACACAGTTTTTTAACAAACAGGCTCATTTTTTATGTCAATTCCTCAATTTTAATTGCTCAAACCTGTAAAAAATTTACAAGTTGATATATTTCAATCGATTTCCTTAAAAATAATGTAAATTATTAGAAGATTTGTTGAAATATGTGTAATCACACAAGCTCGTTTTGTACCTTTGTCTTGTTGAAGTTTTTAACGGCAACAGCATTGTAAGGCAAAAAATAATTGACAAAAGAAGAAGTCAATTAAGGAAAAGAAAACAAAAACAATTTTTTTGTGTTTGTTTATTTGAAGGTTCAACTCCTTCTCTTACAACAGGTTATTTTGGGTTTATTGTTAATTGACTAAAACCATGAAATTTTTTTCATGGTTTTTTTATTTGCCTAAATCGAAGCTGCTGATCGGTTATTTTTTGAGTTTTCTGGCCTCCTCTAAATTTCCAAAACGACAATTTTTCCAATTTTTAACCCCCATTTGAATGTCAAAACAGCAACGAAAATGCCATTCACATAAAAAAACAATAAAAAAATAAACTATTTATTAAATTAATTTTAATTAAATCTGCTTTTTCTATACATTTGCTTTTGTTAGCATTAAGGCCAACAAAAAAGTAGTACTAGAAATTAAACATCTTGTAGGGTGTTGAAATTGGCAGACAAGCCCTCCTGTCTCGGGGGTGGGGATGACGGTCGTAAAGATCGGAATGGGATAAAGCATGTTTCAAAAAGTTCATGCCTAACTGCCGCGTGGAGGTTCGAATCCTTCCCCTACAGCAAAAAAAAGCAGCCACCCGGCTGCTTTTTTCGTATACCACGTTTAGTTGGTATATTTCAGTGTTCTTATTTTTATATGGATCCGAAGTCTAGTACGCAGGAAAAATCCAGCAGGTACACCTTACGAAAAAAATGGGCAAGAAGAGTGGGCTTCTTATTGCTTGCGCTACTTACGCTGGAATTTGCAGTTTACTTTGGATCAAACCTGTTTTTGGCGGGGATGCTACGCGAACGTCTCCAGGAATCTTCCAATGGAGTCTATGAAATTGGTTTCAACAGGCTAAACTTCTCCTTGATTCGACGTGGGGTTTTTCTGGATGGAATCACCTTTACGCCCCAGCATCCAGAAAAAGCGAGACCAGATCAGAAGTTGTTTGAATTTACCCTGGATGAACTCGCCTTTACAGGTCTGTGGTTTAACTTTTTTAATCAGGAACTTTCGGTTCGGAAAATCACCCTGGACAATCCCAATATCCACCTGCTACAGCCGCTTTCCACAGCTTCAAAGCCAGCTGAAAATTCTCCGGAAGATTCACCTTCCCCCGTATTTCTGCTTGAAAATGAAATCAAAAGAAGCGTTCTCAAGCTTGGTCTATCCTCTATCCAGGTAGCAGCAGTAGAGATCGATCACGCCAACCTATTTTTTTTAAATTTTCTGAGTCAGCAGGAACTCCTCACCAAAAATGCAACGCTTAAACTGTTGGACCTGGATTGGACGCCCAATGAGGACTGGGACCGACCTTTTAACGCACGCGGATTCGAAATTGACTTGGAAGAGGTAGCCTTTCCGCTGCCAGATGGCATTCATCGCATCACATCTGCTAAGGTGCAGATCTCTTCCTTGGAAAAAACGATGGACCTCAATCGGTTTTCCGTGACTTCTAACCTCTCCAAAGCCAGTAAAAATTACTACGCTCTGGCGCTCGAAGAGCTACATATCGGGAATGTAGACTGGAACAAGGCGTTTAGAACGGGACGACTCGACATTGAAGAATTAGTCCTGAATGGTCCTCAAATCGAGGTCATCCAATCTAGCAGTCCCCAAGACGATAAGACCCCAACGGGGGACTTGAATGACTTTATCCGGGGCAAATTGGAGTCCATTTCTATCAAAGAATTGTCCATCAATGGGGGTTCATTTTTGAGAAAAGAAAAGGAGGACTCCTTAAGAAACCGCATCGAGCTGGAGCACCTTGATTTTAAAATGCTCGGTTTTCATCTTGGAAGCTCTCCACTTAAGACTCCAGACTCCTTCTTTTACGGCACCGATGCCTCCATGAATATCAAACAGGGCAAGGTCTACTTGGGGGATGGCATCCATGTCCTTTCTGGAGAAGCGATTGAAGTGTCTTCTTTCAAAAAAATCCTCTCCGCAACCAACCTACACCTTTCTCCAAGGGAAAAAACCCCCTTGGGGATACGGAGAACTCCTATTTTCGATTTGGAACTTGCCGAACTCTCTTTAGAAGATGCAGATTTGAAGCGCTTGTACCAAACGGGAGAACTGCAGGTCGGAAAGGTATTGCTGTCTCGTCCAAAAATTCAAGTCATCCAACAAGCTTCCAACAGCGAGCAGGCCCCAGAACAGGTCCTTACCTCCCTTTTTTCTGGACTACTTGAGAAATTGGAGATTGATGATTTTCAACTTGAAGAGGGAACAGTCGAATTTAAGGTGGAGTCCGGGCAACAAAGCAAGGACATCGGTGTGGAACGGTTTAGCCTAGGGCTCCAAGAACTTGTCCTTCTTCCCGATAGCAGCTTGGCGGTTCAAGATCAAGTGCAACTCAAGGAACTGCAGCTTACCCTCTATGACTACCGGTTGAACTTGCGTGATAACCTCCATACTTTTCTTGCAGAGAAACTTACCCTCGACTCAAGAAGGAAGTTGCTCGAAGTAAAAAACCTGCGCATTCTGCCAGCAGACCCTTCCCAACTCCAGACCCAACTCCAAGCCTTGGATAAACGAGCGGCTGTAGATTTTACCATTCCCTTGCTCAGAGCGGAGGGGATTGACCTGATGGCCGCCTTCTACAATAAAGAACTAAGCATCCAACACCTACAGCTCAATGCACCTCTTTTCCGAATCTCCACTTACCGCCCCAAGGAGAGCAAAAATTCGGAGAATGCCCTCCGTTCTGAGGAAGATTTGAGAGCACTGCTACTGGGATACTTTACGAAAATACAGGTGGACTCCGTCAACATCGACGCTGCCAAGATACGTTATGCCAACCAGGCCAATGCCTCGGTGACTTCTTTTGAGGAGGACCGCCTTTCTTTTTCGTTGACGAATTTTTCGCTAAGTGACAAAGACAGCCTGCCAGAAGACCGGGCCTTGTTTTCCGATGAGGTCAAGTTGACATTCACCTCCTACTCGTTTAGCCTTGCTGGCGGTAGGTACCTCGTAGAAACCGATTACCTCCATTACAATTCCCGTACCCGTACCCTTGACTTTGAAAATCTGAGCCTCCTTCCAGGAAAAGTGGGAGACAAGCGCATCGCCCTGGGCCTAAGTCTCCCAAAAGTTGCTTTGAAAGGGGTAAACATCGAAGAATTTGTTTTTGATAACGTCCTCAACTTAGAAAAACTCGAAATCAATGGAGGCGATGTGGCACTTGACATTGATCGGCAGGTCACTGCGGTCGATCAAAAAACAATCACTAAACGAAAGAAGGCGGTACAGAAAGCGATTGAAGAAGTGTATGTCGATACGATTGCCGCTACCAATGCTACGCTTCAGCTGAACTACCAGAGCCAAAATCAGACCAAGCAAGCGATAAAAACTGGCTTTGGTTTCAACCTCACCCAATTCAATTTGGACACTCTTTTGGCCAAGGCCCAAGACTATGCAAACATGTACCAGCGCGCCAATCTAGGTCTGAACGACTTTACCTATACGCTCCCCGATAGCGTGCACACGGTCAAGTTTGCCTCTGTAGCCTTTGGAGATCAAAATGAAGAGGTGGTCTTTTCTGGCCTAAGCATCCAGCCCACCAACCTTTTCGGTAAGCCCGGTAGCCCAGTGCTGAGGGGAACCGTAGAGCAACTTATCCTTCAGAAAAATAGCCTACTCGACCTATTGCTTTCTAGAAAGTTGGATTTGAAACAGGTACGCTTGGTTCGTCCGCAACTGGCGATCTACCTGGATAGCCTTCCCACACTAGCCGGATCCCGTAACCCAAACTCGGAGAAAAAAGAGATACCCCTAATTCAATCCATTGGATTGGAGGGATTGAGTATGGAAAATGGGCAGCTTGACCTGTACCAAAAAGGAGGACAAGCACTTCCCAATGGCCACTTTCCAAGGGTAGATTTTTCGCTATCTCAGCTTGGCATAGACCTTTTGGATATCCAACAGCTGCCCAGCTGGAAGGAGCTACTCCGCAAAAACATGAC
>CAMDLI010000009.1 GCA_945901615.1 Spirosoma fluviale | reverse complement strand
CTTACCAGAATGCGTCTAGTTACGCACGATGAAGCATGGGCTGTCATGAAAAATGCGGGTTACCTCTATCAATATACCGACGGGTGGGAAGTGATCAATCCGGATAGTATTTTGATTGGAAGGGCAGTTACAGCAACCTTTATCCCCGGTCGTCCAGATATCCATGATGCAATTGATGAACGTGGTAAAAAAGCAGGTAAGCGAGGCCAAAACTCCTGGCCAGTAGATCTTTTAGTTTCCAAAGATGTCTATGTCGCTGACCAGTTTGGGATCCAAATCAATGGTCCTACTATTGGAGACAATGTTGGAAATGCCATTTTTGCTAAAACAGGTAACGGCATTGTCTATCATGGTGCCATTCGGGATATCGCCGGTTTAAAAGAAATGGGAGGATTCACTTCTTACTTCAGTTCCTATCACCCTTCCCATCACAACCAACCAGGAAACCTGAATACCATGTTGGTTGGAATCAACCAGCCCACTCGGATCAAACAAGCTACCGTGATGGCAGGTGATGTGGTCTTGGGAAGAGATGGGGGAGTTTCCTTTATCCCTGCACACTTGGCAGAAAAGGTAGTTGTAACCTCGGAAATCGTCAGACTGCGAGATATGTTTGGTCATGAGCGATTGAGAGAGGGGAAATATACGGCAGGTCAAATTGATACAAGATGGTCGGATGATATCGAACGCGATTTTTCGCAATGGCTAAATGCACACATTGATGAACTTCCAGTTCCAAAGTCACAAATTCAGGAACTCCTTAAAAATCGTACTTGGTAAAATCAACCAAAAATAGAAATGGATAAATTAAAAGAAAGTAGAAGAGCCTTTTTTGCGAAAGGACTTGGATTGGCTGGAGCTGGCTTTTTCAGCACCTTCGGTCAAGGCCTTGAGGCTGCCGTGGAAAGAACTCCCTCCGCATCAAATCCCTCCGATTTGAAAATAACGGATGTAAAATGTGGGTACGTCCGAGGAGCTGTATACGTGAAAGTGTATACCAACCAGGATGTTTGGGGTTGTGGAGAAGCTGTAGACGCGATTCAGGGTACCTACCACCTAGTCAAAAGGCTTGGAGAACAAATTAAAGGGCAAAGCCCGCTCAACCCAAATAGAATAGCGGAGCAACTTAGAAAAGCAGCTTTTTTTGGAGGAGCGCAGAGTGGGGTGTTTGTTGCCGTGCTTACAGCTATAGAAACAGCTCTCTGGGATTTAACAGGGAAAGTTTTTGGAGTGCCTGTTTACCAATTATTGGGGGGCAAATTCAGAGATAAAATCCGAGTTTATTGCGATACTGCCCTTTACACCTCAACTAATCCGACACCCGCTGATTATGCACTGGCTGCTCGAAATGCTGTTAATCGAGGCTACAATGCAGTCAAATTTGATGTGGATGATGCGCGCGATCCAAACAAATACGATCGGTTCAATTGGACCGCTAATCCAATGGAAATTGATCGCATGTACAATGCCATTGCGGCAGTACGCCAGGAGGTAGGGCCAAATGTAGATATTTGCGTAGA
This sequence comes from Spirosoma fluviale, assembly GCA_945901615.1. Classification (GTDB taxonomy): domain Bacteria; phylum Bacteroidota; class Bacteroidia; order Cytophagales; family Cyclobacteriaceae; genus Algoriphagus. The sequence goes on along the minus strand of CAMDLI010000009.1, from coordinate 39,293 downwards.
TATGCATGGGCGATACGATGCGGTCACAGGTTTGAAGATGGCCAAAATGTATGAGGATTTGAATCTCATGTGGCTAGAAGAGCCTGTTCCTGCAGACAATATCGAAGTGTATAAGAAAATATCCCAGGAGACCTCCACCCCAATCTGTACAGGTGAGAATGTATATCTCGCCTATGGCTTTACAAGGCTACTCTCTGAAAATGCAGTCGATATCATTATGCCAGACATTCAAAAAGCAGGTGGATTGGGAGAAGCTCAACGTATAGCCAACCTTGCCAACCTGTATTACGTGCCTTTTTCACCACACATGGTTGCCTCATTTCTTGGAGCCATGGCAGCTTGTCATGTCTGTGCTTCAGTGCCTAATTTCCAAATTATGGAATGGCAAATCTACATGGATACAGATCAGCTTTGGCAGGATATCGTGACCTATGATGGTCCTCGAACTCAAAACAGTTTCATTACCCTATCTGAAAAGCCAGGGATCGGTGTGGAAATCAATGAGGAAGGAATGAAAAAATATGCCGTTAAAGGCGTTCCATTTTTTGAATAATCAAAACCCAATCTACTATGTATAACTATTTAAAAATCAATTTAAAACGCATTTGCTTCCTAATTCTTGGTTTTGGGATGCTTTCCACTGTGGGAATTGCACAGCATGTAGGAGCCACACCGGACCAAATCCGTTTACTGACCTCAGAATGGACTGGTGAGCGATTCCCAGATGGAAGACCTAAAGTTTCTGATCAAATTTTGGAGCGCCTCAAGAGTATCTCGATTGAAGAAGCTTGGGGAGTACTACGAAATAAGGGCTACAACAATCAATACGAAGGGGATTGGCAAATTATCTGGCCCGATTCAGTAATGACTGGAAGGGTAGTTACTGCTCAATACATGCCTCTGAGACCTGATTTTGATAAATTTATCAAAACTACAGGAGTGGAAAAAGAAGGCAGATCTCCCAAAGGAGGCACCAATTCATGGCCTATTGATGTGCTGACCAATGGCGATGTTTATGTAGCGGATAGCTATGGTAAAATGGCTGATGGGACCTTGATTGGCGATAACTTGGGCAATTCAATCTACACGAGATCAAAGCGAGGAGTTATTTTTTATGGATCGGTAAGAGACCAAGAGGGCCTTTCTGAAATACAAGGCTTTAATGCCTGGATTAAAGGACAAGACCCATCCTATATCCGAGAAATGATGCTCACCTCTATCAATGCACCTATCCGAATTGGCCGTGCTACGGTCCTTCCAGGAGATGTAGTATTGGCTAAAAAGTACGGTATCATTTTTATTCCAGCGCACCTGGTGGAGGATTTGGTCATTACTTCAGAGGTTACCGGCCTTCGTGATCAATTTGGTCATCAGAGACTTAGAGAAAAAAAATACCTTGCAGGACAGATTGATTCGGAATGGACTGAGGACATCAAAAAAGATTTTCTCAACTGGCTAGCTAACTATCCAGGGAAACTTCCGATGACAAAGGCGGAACTTGATGATTATTTTAAAGAAAGAAATTGGTAAACCTTATTTAATCAACTAACAAAACCCATGAAAAGCACCTTACAAAAACTAATCTCCGAGCATAAAGTGGTGGAGAGAGCCTATGCCCAGCAGCGGCAGGCAGAAATTGACAATCCGATAACAGGATCCAATCGAAGAGATTTTTTGAAAAAAACAGCACTGGGAGGTTTTAGCCTAGCAGCTTTAACTGGACTAGGTATTGAAGACACGCTTGCTGAAACTACCCGATCTGTACAAAGAGCTTCTGCTCCATCGGATCTCAAAATTACCGATCTAAGATATGCCCATACAGCTGTAATGGGTGGTACAGCTATTTTGCGCATTGACACCAACCAGGGAATTGTGGGATGGGGAGAAGTGAGAGATGGTGCTGATCCTCGGTATGCTTTGATGCTGAAAAGCAGAATTCTTGGTGAAAATCCATGCAACGTGGAGAAAATCTTCAAAATTATCCGTCAGTTTGGAGGACAATCCAGACAAGCTGGTGGAGTTTGTGGCGTAGAAATGGCACTTTGGGATCTTTGTGGAAAAGCATACAACGTACCTGCTTGGCAGCTCCTCGGTGGACGTTACCGTGACTCTGTTCGTCTCTATGCAGATACGCCAGAGGGAAAAGATCCTGCAGAGCAAAAAGAAAGAATCCGCTACCGCATTCAAGATCAAGGATATACCTGGCTGAAAATGGACGTTTCTATTGGTGAAATCATGGATATTCCGGGCTGTATCGTGAATCCCGAAATTTTGAAAGAAAATCGTTCTCAGTGGTCAGGTGGGTACATGTCCTATGCCAATACTGCACATCCTTTCACTGGAATTCAGATTACCGAAAAAGGACTTGATGAACTTGCTAAAATTGTCCACAATATTCGAGAAATGGTCGGTTACGATGTTCCAATGTCCACTGATCACTATGGACATTTTGATTTGAATAACTGTATTCGGTTGGGTAAAGCATTGGAGCCTTATCGATTGGCATGGTTAGAGGACATGGTGCCTTGGCAAATGACTCAGCAGCACAAAACCATCACGCAGGCCTTGGAAACGCCAACTACAACGGGAGAAGATATTTACCTCCTCAATTATTTCAAGCCCTTGATTGATGAGCACGCGGTAGATATCATCCATCCTGACCTGGCTTCGTCGGGAGGTCTTTTGGAAACCAAAAGAATCGGTGATTATGCAGAGGAAAAAGGAATATCCATGGCTATGCACCAGGCTGGTACGCCAGTATCCTTTATGGCAAGTGTTCATTGTGCGGCAGCAACTCAAAATTTCCTTTCCCTTGAGCACCATTCTGTGGATGTTCCTTGGTGGGAATCCATGTTTACCAAGGTAGATGGGGTAAAGATGATTGATAAAGGGTATGCACCGGTACCTTTGACAGCTCCGGGATTAGGAATTGAAATCAATGAGGAAGTGGTGAAAGCCCATTTGCATAAGTCAGATTCCAGCTATTTCGCGCCTACCGACCAGTGGAATGAAAAACGATCCCACGATAGAACCTACAGCTAATTAAATCTTTTGATCTCCCCACCGGTTTTTAGGTGGGGAGATTTCTTATTTTTAGTTTCATTACGCTTATCAACCCTTACTGCCTTGAAATCTAACTCACCCATCTTCCTATACCTGGCTATTGCACTCTTGCTGGGCTTGATTTACACTATTCCAGCTGGCTTTCAGGTAGGAACAGGCTTAATTGCTGTTGGCTTCTTTCTTTTTCTTGGCCTTTATTTTCGTGCAAATGAGCATTTGAAAGGCTTTTCTTTTTCGGTTGTCATATTCGCAGTCGTAGCCTTGGCGATGTTTTTTCCGCTGTATTTCCAGGAAATTAACGGCTTTAAGCTTACTCAATTGATTAATCCGCTGATTCAAATGATCATGTTTGGGATGGGGGCTACACTTAGTTGGAAGGATTTTGCAGCTGTTGCCCAAAGTCCCAAATCAGTCGCTATTGGGATTTTCGCGCAATTTGCCATCATGCCCTTGGTCGGCTTTGGACTTGCAAATTTAAGTGGGCTTGAGCCTGAAGTTGCCGCTGGGATTATATTGGTTGGCTGTGCTCCTGGAGGAACTGCCTCCAATGTGATCGCTTTTTTAGCCCGTGCCAATGTGGCTTTATCAGTGACACTTACTACCATTTCAACCCTTCTTGCCCCCTTTTTAATGCCTGTCTTGATGAAATTACTGGCAGGACAATTCATTGAGATTGACCTTCTCAAAATGATGTGGGATATTTTTAAAATCATTTTGTTACCAGTAGGAGCTGGTTTACTCGTGCATCAGCTGCTTGGTAAAAATTCGGGATGGATTGAAAAACTTCTCCCGCTAGTTTCCATGCTCGGTATTGCGTTGATTATTTTGGTGATTACTGCAGCAGGAAGAGATAGCCTTTTGGCGATGGGTCCTATTTTAATTTTGATCGTATTTCTACACAATGTGATGGGATATAGTTTAGGATATGGATTAGCCCGATTCATTGGACTCAGTGAACAGGATGCCCGCACTATTTCCATTGAGGTTGGAATGCAAAATGCCGGATTAGCTTCAGGACTTTCTAATATCATGGGAAAAATTACGACGCTAGGCTTAGCTCCAGCAGTGTTTGGACCCATGCAAAATATTACAGGATCAGTTCTGGCTGCCTTTTGGGGCCGAAGAAAAAAAGGGGTTGAACCTAGTTGAAATAGGACTTAAAAATCCCATTCCATAGGATGTAGCCATCTTCATTTAAATGAAGCTGGTCTTTGATGTACAGTTCGGGTCTGGCATTTCCAGCTGAATCGGTCAAAGTTGCCCAAGTATCAATAAAGCTTACTCCCTCTTTTCGTTGACTGTATTTTTCCAATTGCTGGTTGAAAGACTGGTAAAGGTCTTTCTTTGCCCAGCGAGAAGGGCTGGGTTTAGCACCTATGAGGTAAATTTTTGCATTGGGTACAGCTAGTTGAATCCGTTTGACAATTCGATCCAAACTAGCCAAGATTTCTTCGGGTGCCACACCTGCCCAGAGGTCGTTGTCTCCTTCATAAATAAAGACGCGCTTGGGGTCAAATTTTAAGACCAAGGGGAAAAGGTAGCGCTCCAGGTCCGCAGCCTTAGAGCCTCCAAACCCGGTATTGAGGACTACTTCTCTTCCACTGATTTCTGTAAGGCTTCGCCACATTCGAATGGTGGAGCTGCCAGTGACTACAGTTGTTCCAGGGTTCCAACCTAGGCTGTCTAGCTGCGCACTTAGCCTTCGCGCCTCTTGTTCAAAGGGGTGTAGCTGGGCAAAGCTTGAGTTCAATGCGCTTAGAAAAACTAGAACTAGAAAAATGGATTTTTTCATCAATCAAACCTACTAAAAATTAGTGAGTCAAAATCGACCATTTTTTTGAACGATACTGAACATTTTTCAGGCTTGTGTCCGTTTAATGCTGTTGTGGACAAAACCGGTTTTCTGCCATTTTTCTTGATTAGGGCTTGTTTGCAAATGAATTCGCCCAAAATCCATTCCATGCAAATTTTTGGTCGCGTTTTCGCTTCATTCAAAAAAGACTTCTAAAACTATCCAATTCATGCAGGCACTTACTCGATTTTTCTGGTTTTGCAGTGGTGCAAATTTCTCCATCCTCCAGAAAGTACCCACCGAATCCAATAAGTACCTTGGAATCGGTGCAACGGTATTTTTCACTGGGATTTTTGCGGCTCTGGCTGGATTTTATGCTCTTTACACCGTTTTTCAATCCTGGGGGATCGCGCTGGTTTTTGCCTTGCTCTGGGGAGCGATGATCTTCAATTTAGATCGATTTATCGTGTCTAGCATGCGCAAAAAGGAACAAGGCTGGTCGGAGTGGAAGCTTGCCCTTCCTCGATTGGTCTTGGCCCTCCTTCTGGCGGTCGTGATTTCAAAGCCCTTGGAGTTGAAACTATTTGAGCGGGAGATCAATCGAAAGTTGGATGAGCAGAAGATCGCTTTCATCAAGCAGTCCAAGGATAGTCTGGCCAAGGGATTTCCTGAAATCCAAGCCTTGGAAGGAGAGAAGGAAGGACTAAAAGAAGAAGAAAAGCAGGCCCGAGACTACCGAGACAAGTTGCAGGAGGAATACGATGCAGAACGATTTGGAGAAAAAACAGCCAGTACGAGCGGGAAGGTCGGATTGGGAACGAATGCCAAGAAAAAGGAAAAGCAGTTGGATGCGGCTCAAGAGGACTTGAATACCCTTTCTATCCGAAATGAAGCGCGAATTAAGGAATTGGATGTCCAAATCGAAGCGTTCCGAGCCAAGCGGGATGCAGAGTTTGAGAAGCAGGTGCCCGGCATCAATGGATTCGATGGATTTGCAGCTCGAATGGACGGGTTGGCTAAGCTTACTGAGGAAAGTAAGGCCATGGCTACTGCAGAACTGTTTTTGGTGTTGCTCTTTATAGCGATTGAAACTGCTCCCATTTTTATCAAATTGATTTCTTCCCGTGGACCCTACGACGAGTTGTTGGAGCTTCATGAGGATCAGGTTAAACTGTACAAGCAGGAAAAATGGAAGCGCTCGAGTGGGGAGTCAGAAGCTCGCCTCAGCTACTTCAAATCTACCCACTTTTATGCATCGGAATTGGCTGCTGCTTCCACCAATGCGGAAAACGAGCAGAAATCTGAATTGGGTAAAAAAAGGGCTATTTGAAAGATGGAGAATCGCTAGTCTGTTAAATTTGAATACCCGCTTTTTCACCACTAACCAGAGAAAAAAAGGTTTGAGGTTCAATTAGGTGAGCTGTGGACCGTTGACTGTGGTCTGTTAGCAAAGTTTTTCAATCACATAAAAAACTGTTCCAACACATCTCCTACAAAGTAGGCCACTACTGCTGCCAAAAGTCCTAAGAGTACGGTTTCTGATATTCCTCTAAGGGCAGAGGTTTGGTTGACAGCACTCTTGAGCCAACCCACTAAAAAGAAGGCGAGGCCAGTGAGTAAACTAGTCCAGAAAAAGAGGTTGATCGGGGTAGGAAAGAAAAAGTTCCAGAGGTACACCGTAAGGGGAATAAGGCCTACTAGTAGAAAGGAAGCAAAGGTGGCGGCTCCAATCTTCAAAGGACTTTTGTGGTCACGCATCATGCCTAGCTCGTCTTTCATCATCTCGGCTACCCAAAGCTTCTTGTCTGCGCAGATATGGTCCACTACCTGTTGAAGGAGTTCTCCTTTAAAACCCTTGGCAGCATAGATCTCTTCGATCTCGGCACGTTCGATCTCTGGGAGATTTTCAATTTCCCAGTATTCAATCTTTTCGTGTTTGTCGTAGGTGTCGCGCTCACTTTTGGCAGCCAAATAGGCTCCTACTGACATGGAAAATCCATCTGCAAGCAGGTTGGCAAAGCCTAGGATTAGGAGGATGCCCGTATCCAAATTGGCACCAAATCCCCCAGCCACGACGGCAAAGGTGGTCACGGCCCCATCGATTCCTCCATACACAAACTCTTTGAGGTAATCTTGGAGTTTGCCGAATTTAGAATTTTCGAGGTGGATTTCTGATTCCATGGGGGTTTTGTGCGGGTTTAAAACTAAAAATAGAAATTAAATTCAATAGTTTATTTCTTGACAGATGATTTGCCTTCCTTCCTCAGCTTTTCAATTGCCATGAAGGATAGATTGCCACGTTAACTTTTTGCCAGATCCAAAAGTGATTGAAATTTTTTTTGGAAAATCTTTTCTGAAATTTTGATAAATACAATCGATTGCATAGGTTTAGAAAACTTTAACGCAAAGAATTAGTGCTCAACCCAGCATTTTGCAGAAGTTTATATGTTTTTAATCCATTAACAATAACCCCAAATAGGGAGTCAGTTTTCAGAAACTGGCTCCTTTTTTTATTAAAAAAATCTTTACAATTCATAAAAATTGCAAAAGGTGGTTTAAAAACGGCTCGATTTTTAGAAAATAAATGTAAAAAATCATGATGTAGGGTTTTTCTATTTTTTAAAACTCAGTTTCAGAAGATTTGGATTTGGGTGAAAAAAAGAAAAAAACCTTCACGAAAATTTCGTTGAGGCTTTCGAGTCAAATCAATCAGATAACCGACTTTAAGTAGTTGGAATCTTCTTTTTCGCTAGGTAAAAGCCCAATCTTTGGGACTCCTCTTCAACAGGTGTTGATTTTTTATACCCATTCGCATCAAGATTTTCTCCAAAAAGAAGCCTCACCTTTTCATTCCCTGTGTCTTTCTAGACGCTAGAGTTACTTTTTCCAGGGATGAGTTTAGGATAGGTAATGAGTTAATAGAAACAACTAATTAAATAAATAATAAAAAAAATATTAAAAAATCTTTTTTAAATTAAATTAAATAAATTAAGTTTCTTCTGTATTTACAATTACTCCAGGCACATTCCAGAGGCTAGCCCCCTCCATTCATGACTTATTTTTTCTAATCCTTTACTTTTTAACGCAAAACACATGAAACGAAATCGATCACATTTTTCAAGAATTCTTTTTCTCGGCCCCTTACTTTTTAGCGCCTGCCTTCCCAAAGAAGAGTTACAATTGACCCAGGCAGATCCGCTATGGACGCAAACGCTTCCGCTGGATGAATGGCAACAGGTGGAAACAGCCAAAGAATTTTCGCAACTGCTAGGCGAGGTGATGCAAAACAAAGAAGCGCGGGTCACCCTCAGCGAGCACATTCAGCAATACGATGACTTCGGGGATGCAGTATCCCTTGCAACCTTGCTTGGAGATAAGCAAACCATGCCTCCTTCGGAACTCACTACTTTAAGTCGTGCAGGAAATATTAGTTCTTTGCGTACAGGGGCAAACCCCTTTCGGGAAGCCCTGCTTCAGCATTCCTTGGCGCGTTTGGATGCCTATCCTTTTTTAGAAAGGGCTTTTGAGACCTTTCGTGACCGGCCCGAGCGTGCACAACAACGCGTATCCCTTCAAGAGGAGCTGATCACGTTTTTTGCAAGCCAAGGCCTGGTGATTCACTTCCCTTACGAGGAACGGTTCAATTGGCAGACCTACGCTGGATCAATCACGACCACCTACGATCCCCTTATTCGGGAAGACTGGAACGAAGGGTTTTTGTATTCGCTTACAGGAGGTAATTCCAAAGGTAGTTTGGTGCCTTTTGTGGACGATGAATATTCGCTTGATCATGCGACACTGGTGGTGACCTACCTCGACGAGGATTTTAACGAGATGAATACTACACCTCCGGTTCCTGAGCTTCCCACCCCTTCTGCCGATGCGGTGATTTTGAATTACAATGTCAACCATACCTCTATCTCGCAAGCAGACATCTTATTTACGACGATCCCAGAGGTAAAAATGACCAATAAAGATTATAAAAAGATTTTTAGTCGTTTTGTTAAAGTGAGGCTTTTTAGGGGTTCAAGCAAGGTAAAGGTCAGTTTCAATGGAACGACAAGCGCTACTGCTGAAGGAGAGACCTTCCGATACGATGTTATTACATTTTCTAAGGACGATATCGAGTCAAAGAGATGGAAAACGGTCAATATTCAATTTGATCCAGATTGGGACCTATCCGAAAATAGCCAGCAGCTTCTTCTTTTCACTGAGCTGAGGAGGCATGGAAAAGCCAAGGGGACTGCCAATGCTAAGGTGGGCTATGATTTTGTAAATCAAAAGCCAACTGCGGAGTTCACTTCTTCGGTTATTGTTGAAGCTGAATTAGAAAACTCTCTTTTTCGAACCAATTCTGAATTATCACGGCCATCGGTATTGGCTTACATAATTGGAGCTACCGATTTTGGTGTCCGTACCCGAAATGGCATTGATTTCAATGTGAAAAGCGTGGGTCCATTGCACTTTTATTTCGAACACCGCTTTACGGATATTCCCGGCTAAATCCGTTTCACTTCTTTTTTTAAAACTTAAATTCTATTCCTATGAAAAATGCAACCTGGTTGGCGCTCCTATTTTTCCTATCCTTTCCCAATGCGATGGCTCAAAAGCTTGATTCCATTTTGTCACGATCTAACCTCAATTTTTCTTACGGGCTTTCAAATGATTTCCGTTCTTACGATCCTATACCAAGAGATTTTTACTTTGAGATGAAAAGTTGGGGGGAGGCATTTGGCTTTGAGTACCTGTATAGACCTGCTGGAAAAAATGAGTTTGGATTTGGGTTTTCAAAGCAAGTGAATTCGGAGGACTACACGGAGGTTAAACAGTCTCCAGATGCCTTGATTGTTTTTGAAGATTACCGAATTCGAAAGGTGAAAAACTTCCATTTCTTGGTATTCAAACGGCATTTTATCGAAGATAAGTTGATTGGTTCGGCCGGCCTATATTACCTACGTCACAGGGATCCTTTCGTCTCTATCAATTCGAGAAATCCAGATCGAACTGTAATTCTTTTATATGATGATGCTGTAAATTCAGATTTTGGAGCTTTTGTGGGGCTAGAATACTACCATTCCCTTCGCGAAAACTTCCAAGTTGGCCTGCGAACGCGTCTCTCCTATACGGAGGGGTATTTAGAGCCTATCGAGAGTCTTGAATTTACTCCAGTGCTTCGGTTTACCTTTAATTAAGGGAGCTCTCCTAAATGCAGCGGAGAAGGTAACTTCTCCGCTGTTTTTTTAGGAATCACTACCTATTCCTTCAACGAAAGTGCTTGAAGCAATAAATGCCGGCGGTGGGCATAGGTGAAGTAGCGTTCAATACGAGCTCGTGGTGAGCTCAACTGAGTTTTTCCGGCCATCCAATCCTGAATCAACTGTTGCAAAGTGCCCAACTCTTTCCGTTTGAGTAGCAATCCCGTATCTCCAATAATCTCCGGAATGGCACCTACCGCCGATCCGATGGGTACGCAGCCACAGGCCATGGCCTCACCCAAGGCATTGGGAAAGCCCTCCGAACTGGAAAGCTGCAGGTAAAATTCATGGGTATTGTAGCGCTGCACCAGGGATGCTGGGGTCTCTTTTCCCAATACCTGGATATTGGTTGATTGGGGGTTGTAGTTGGAGTCTCCCACCAAAGTAAAGCTCCACTCCGGATTACTTGCAGCCAACTCTTCTATCAAATCGTATCCTTTAACCCGTGCACGAGCAGGGGTGGAGGTGCTCGTAGCCACAGAAATAAAGCTGTGCTTCACCCGCTCCAATCCCAAGTCCTTCCAAAAATCCACATCAAATCCATTTGGGATGACCTGAATGGGTGTCTTCAAACCGGGAATCAGTTGCAGAAGCCCCTGCTTTGGGCTGATCCGTTGGTCATAGTTGTAGTGCTGGCTTACCAAGGCCTCAGCAACGGGCAAGATCAAACTGCAATGGGTAAAGGAGTAGGCAGTAGCCCATGCAAGCGGATTCTTTCGAAAGTTGCCATAGCCAATCTCTGGCATGTTGATGCAGTCGGTTCCTCCTGCTTGGATGGTGCATTTTTTGCCAAAAATGGTTCCGAAAATCACAGGCAACACCGTATGGTATCCTCCAAAAAAACAGAGGTATTGACTCGTTTTTGGGAGGTACCAGAGCAATTGAAAAAATTGAAGTACCAAGTACAACGGGAGTTTCCAAGGTGTCTGGGTAAATTCCAGCGGTACAATCTTGGCCACAGGACGGATCATTTCCAAGTCACGTTCAATAAAGGTGGTTCGTACTGGAAAGAAATACAAAATCATGTGCTAGTAGGGTATTGAATGAGAAAGTTACAAAAAAAAGAGCGGGATTTCCCCGCTCTTTGCTTAGTTCACTGCTGGTTAAACGACCAAATTCACAATTTTCCCAGGCACGATAATCACCTTTTTAGGCGCTTTGCCTTCCAGCCATTTTTGAACTTGTGCATCGGCAAGGGCTGCCTTTTCGATCTCTGGAACAGTCAGGGTTAGTGGCAGGTCCAACTTGGCCCGCAACTTTCCGTTGATCATCACAGGATATTCAAAATTGCTTTCGACCAAATGTGCCTCCTGGAATTCAGGGAAGCTGGCCTTGGTGATGGATTCCCCATGGCCAAGTAGCGCCCAGAGTTCCTCAGCGATGTGTGGTGCGTAAGGGGAAACCAAAATAGCCAATGGCTCCAATACTTCCCGCTTGTTGCATCCCAAAGAGGTCAGTTCATTTACACAGATCATGAAGCTGGACACGGAGGTGTTGAAGGAGAAGTTGGCCATATCCTCTTCCATCTTTTTGATGGCTTTGTGCAGGGCTTTCAATTCTTCCTTGCTCGCCGGTGCCTCACTAATTGCAAAGGCGCCGTTTTGTGGATGGTAGAGGTTCCACAGTTTTCTCAAGAATTTGTACACCCCATCGATGCCGTTCGTATTCCATGGTTTAAACTGCTCCAAGGGTCCCAAAAACATTTCGTACAAGCGGAGCGTGTCTGCCCCATAGCGCTCGATGATGTCGTCTGGATTGACCACATTGTACTTGGACTTGGACATTTTTTCTACTTCTGCTCCACAGTGGTACTTCCCATCCTCCAGGATAAATTCCGCTTTGGCTAGATCAGGTCTCCAGGCCTTGAATTTCTCCAGGTTCAACTGGTCGTTGTGCACGATGTTCACATCCACATGCATGGCTGAAGTGTCATAGGTATCCTTCAACCCAAGCGAAACGAAGGTATTGCTCCCTTTGATTCGGTACACAAAGTTGGATCGACCCTGGATCATGCCTTGGTTGATCATTTTTTGGAAGGGCTCATCGATGGAGACTGCTCCGATGTCATAGAGGAACTTGGTCCAGAATCGTGAATACAGCAGGTGTCCTGTGGCATGTTCCGATCCACCGATGTAGAGATCTACAGCTCCCCAATAGTCCGTTTTGTCTTTATCTGCAAAAGAGTTGCTGTTGCTTGGATCCATGTAGCGGAAAAAATACCAGCTTGATCCTGCCCAACCCGGCATGGTCGACAGTTCCAAAGGGTAGGTGCCGGATTCAGTAGTGTAAGTCCACTCCTTGGCTCGACCAAGTGGCGGCTCACCATCCTCAGTAGGCAAATACTTGTCTACCTCAGGGAGTACTAAAGGAAGGTCTTTTTCTTCGATGAGGTAGGGAAGTCCGTCCTTGAAATACACTGGAAGCGGCTCACCCCAGTAGCGCTGTCTGGTAAAGATGGCATCCCGCATGCGGTACTGCACTTTTCCACGTCCGATACCCTGCTCCTCCAAAAAGGCGATACATTTATTCATCGCTTCCTTCATGGTCAAGCCTGTTAGGTTGCCCGAATTGATGACAATCCCTCCTTTTCCAGGGAAGGAGCCATTTTCCATAGATCCTTCAATCACCTGGCGGATTTCCAATCCAAAATGTCTTGCAAAATTGTAATCCCGTTCGTCGTGCGCAGGAACTGCCATCACTGCACCTGTTCCATAGCCGGCCAGAACGTAGTCTGCTATCCAAACTGGAATTTCTTCACCATTAAATGGATTGATGGCATAGGAGCCTGTAAACGCACCCGAAATGGTTTTGACATCGCTCATGCGGTCGCGCTCGGAACGATTTTTTGCCTGCTGAATGTAAGCTTCGGCAGTGGCTTGTTGGTCCTCAGTAATCAGTTCGGCGGCCAAGTCTGACTCTGGAGCCAAGGCCAGGTAGGTCACTCCGTAAATGGTGTCCACGCGGGTGGTGAACACTTGAATTTTTTGATTGGAGCCTTTTACAGCAAATACTACCTCTGCGCCAATGGACTTTCCAATCCAGTTGCGCTGCATCTCCTTGATGGGCTCAGACCAAGCTAGTTGATCCAGTCCCTTGAGCAAGCGGTCGGCATAGGCGGTGATTCGCATGGACCACTGCATCATTTTCTTCCGCTCCACAGGATGTCCACCCCGCTCAGAAAAACCATCTTTTACTTCGTCATTGGAGAGAACTGTACCCAAGGCACCACACCAGTTGACGGTGGTCTCCGCTAGGAAGGTCAATCGGTAATGCAATAAGTATTGCTGCTGCTCATTCGTTGAAAAGGCTTTCCACTGTGCTGAAGTGAAGGCAGGGGTGTCTTCGTCACAAACTGCCTTGACCTGTGCATTGCCCTCTTGTTCAAAGCGGGCAACCAAGCTGGAAATCGGCAAGGCCTTGTTTGCCTCCAAATCGTAATAGCTCGAAAAGAGCTGCATAAAAATCCACTGGGTCCACTTGTAATAGGCTGGATCGGAGGTACGCACTTCTCGGTCCCAGTCAAAAGCAAAGCCGATATTCTTCAATTGCTCCGTGTAGCGGCTGATATTTTGTTCGGTGGTGAGGGCAGGATGCTGTCCGGTTTGGATCGCATACTGTTCGGCAGGCAAGCCAAAAGAATCGTATCCCATGGGATGGAGTACATTGAATCCCTTCAAAAGTTTGAAGCGAGAGACAATATCGGAGGCGATGTATCCAAGTGGATGTCCTACGTGCAGGCCCGCCCCAGAGGGATAGGGAAACATGTCCAAGGAATAGAATTTGGGACGCTTCGGATCTACCGCTGCTTTAAAGGTTCCCTTTTCCTTCCAATTCTGCTGCCATTTCTGCTCAATTTCCCGAAAGTTGTACTCCGCCATGATTAAAATCTTTATTGCTTTTTATGGTAATGCCTGCAAAAATAGAAAAATATGAGGGTTTTGCGTAGCAAATTTCTAAAGCTGATGAATCCTTTGGTTTACCATTGGTCAATTATTTTGGAAAGAAGGCTTCCTTTTTTGTAGTTTAAAGTTTCAAACTAGGCATCTCATGACACCAAAAATCTTAAGTACACTCGCACTCCTGCTGGGAGTTTCCTTTGTGACTGTTGCACAAAAGAAATTTACACCCAAACAAATTGAAGCCCTCAAAACTGAAGTAGCTCAAGTAGTTCAAGCCAACCACAAGCAAAGCCAGGTGATGGTGGACAAGGTATTTAGTTTTGCGGAATTGGGATTTCAGGAAGTAGAATCCTCTAAGTACTTGACTGGCATTTTGGAAAAGCAAGGCTTTACCATTGAGCGGGGAATCTCTGGGATTCCTACGGCTTGGTTTGCCACCTGGTCCAATGGTCCAGGCCCAGTGATTGCGCTAGGCTCTGACGTGGACAATATCCCAAAGGCCTCTCAATATCCAGGTGTAGCATTTCACAAACCCATGGTTGAAGGTGCTCCTGGACACGGGGAAGGACACAATGCAGGAATTCCACTCAATATCACTGCAGCACTTGCGGTAAAGCAAATCATGGAGCGGGAGCAGATTGGTGGCACGCTCATTCTTTGGCCAGGCATCGCTGAGGAGCTGGTGGCAGCCAAGGCCTGGTTTGCCCGTGACGGCAAGTTTGACGGCGTAGACCTGTGTATTTTTACCCACGTGGCCAATAACCTTGGCGTGAGTTGGGGTCAGGCAACAGGCACGGGTTTGATTTCGGTGGAATATACCTTTGCTGGCGATGCAGCGCATTCCGCAGGTGCCCCTTGGAGAGGTAAAAGTGCTGCCGATGCCACGGAACTGATGAACATCGGGTGGAACTACAAAAGAGAACATTTACATCCTTTGAAGCGATCGCATTCCGTCATCACTGACGGGGGAGATCAGCCCAATGTGGTGCCTTCGCAGGCCTCCATCTGGTACTATTTCCGAGACGTCAACTATACTGGTATCATGGACATGTATGCCCAAGCTAACGACATCGCAAAGGGAGCGGCTTTGATGACTGGAACCAAGATGACCTCCAAAGTATTGGGTACCGCTTGGCCAAGGCATTTCAATAAGGTGATTGCAGAAAAGATGTACCAAAACATCCAGAAGGTAGGTCTTCCTACCTGGGATGAGCAGGACCTTAGCTTGGCCAAGGCAGTACAACGTGAGCTTGGTGCCAAGGAAGAGGGGCTAGCCACCACCTTGGACGAACTGGGTGTGCCGCTGAAAGAACCGGTATCTGGCGGATCTGACGACATCGGAGATGTATCTTGGGTGGTGCCAACCGTGACTCTGCGCTTTCCTTCCAATATCCCAGGGCTTCCTGGTCACCACTGGAGCAATGCCATTGCTATGGCTACCCCAATTGCACACAAGGGCGTGACTGCTGGTGCAAAGGCGGAGGCAATGACTATTTTGGATTTTCTACTGCAGCCCGAATTGGTGACTCAGGCTTGGGATTATTTCAAGAATGTGCAAACCAAGGAGGAGACCTACAAGCCCATGATCACCAAGGAAGATGCGCCACCGATTTATTTGAACCGAGACATCATGAACCGTTTCCGTTCTGAATTGGAGAAGTTTTACTACGACGAAACGAAGTATGGATCTTATTTGGAGCAGTTGGGGGTAACTTACCCGACAATCAAAAAAGACTAGGCCGTTTCCTACAGCTCCTTTTATTTTTTTTACATGGAAACGAATCTCCCTTTTCAGCTCCGCGAGGCCAGCCTTGCGGAGCTGCTTTGGGTACACGAACGGATTCCTGAGTTTCCGGGAAAAGCTTCCTTGGATTTTTACACAGAGCGGCTGAAGCATCGCCTTCATTTAGCTTTGGTAGCAGAAAAGGAGGGAGAGCTTTTGGGTTTCAAAGTGGGCTATCAAAGTGACAAGCCGGATACTTTTTATTCCTGGATGGGAGGCGTGAGACCTGAGTTTCGTGGAAAAGGAATTGCAACTTCCTTGGCGGAGGAGCAGGAACGATGGGCCAAAGCACAGGGATTTAACGCCGTGTTTTTTAAGACGCGCAACCGCTTTCCAGGGATGATTCAGTTTGGGGTAAAGCGCGGATTTAAGATTGTGGATCTTCATCCCAAAGCAGGGCTGGAGGATTACCGAATCGTCATGCGCAAGGACTTGTAGCAAATTCATTTTTACAAAAAGCTTGAGGTGCTTAACAATTTCGTACCTCGTACCTCGTACTTCGTATTTGCCCTTCCGATTTTAACGCTTACCTTTGCCATCCTACTAGCGGTCGAATCACCCGCTTTACCAAAAATTCAAATGACAACACAACAATTGGTAGCCTCAGGGTTACAGCTTCCACTCATGGAAGCCTTTTACACCATCCAAGGAGAAGGACGATTTTCTGGCCATGCAGCCTATTTCATACGGCTAGGGGGCTGCGATGTGGGTTGCGTTTGGTGTGATGTAAAGGAAAGTTGGGAGGCGGGCAAGTGGCCGACCCTGCCCATCGAAGAACTAGTATCAGGCGCCCTTTCTTATCCAGGTAGGCTGGTAGTAATTACCGGTGGGGAACCCTTGTTGTATGATTTAGGGCCATTGACTAATCTATTGAAGTCCAAGGGATTCAGTACACACTTGGAAACATCCGGTGCTCATCCCTTTTCCGGGGAATTTGATTGGGTGTGTTTTTCGCCCAAGAAATTCAAAAAGCCTCATCCTTCCATTTTCGAAGTGGCCAATGAACTCAAGGTGGTAGTGTACCATTCCAGTGACCTTGCTTTTGCTGAAGAGCATGCTACGCAAGTAGGTTTGGGCTGTGAACTTCGACTGCAGCCCGAGTGGAGCAAGGCCTCTGAGCGCCTTCCTGAGTTGATCGACTTTATAAAAAGCAACCCAAACTGGAAAATTTCGTTACAAACACATAAATTTATGGATATCCCTTAAGTCCATGTCTAAACTCGCTCTGGTCTTTTTTCTGATGTTATTGGCTTTTTCAGCCGAGGCACAGACCTATTCAGTGACGGATGGCAGGGCGATTAAATTTTTTCAAGAGGGGGAGAATTTACTTTACCTCAAACGGTATCCCGAGGCCTTGCAGAAGTATCAGGCCGCTTGGGAACGTTCAACAACTTTTTTTGAAGCCTACCAAAAGGGAACTCAACTACTCATTACACAAGGAAAGCTGACCGAAGCGGAGACCCTCATCAATAAAGGCAAATCAGCAGTGCTGCCCTTAAAGAATCAATATGCAGTCGATTTTGCCTGGCTACTGACCAGCGTTTATTTGAAGCAAGGTCGATTTGAGGAGGCTTCCAAAGAATTCCAATTTGTGGAGCAGGGGGCAACCCAAGGATTTAAAAACGGGACTTACTTCCTAGAAATGAAGGCGAAGGTTGATTTTGTGCGTAAGCAGCTACCCCTAAGCCTAAACATTGAAAAGGAGATACTGCCTTCCCCACTGAATGGCTTTGCTTTGCAATATTTTCCAGTGTTGACGGCAGATGGGAAACAGTTGTTCTTTACAAGAAGAGGAGGTACTACAGCTCTTGATAAGGAGGATATCTACATTTCTCAGTCAGAATCCACAAAAACCTGGACTGCTCCTCAAAGTGTTTCTGCCCAAATCAATTCTTCTTACAACGAAGGAACCTGCTCGGTGACTGCGGACGGCAATTTCTTGATTTTTACCTCCTGCGATTCCCCAGATAGCCAGGGGAGCTGTGACTTGTATAGTGCGGAAAAAGTGGGTGGAGAATGGCAAGCGCCCAAGAATATGGGCACTAAAATCAATTCTTCTTCCTGGGATTCTCAGCCTTCACTTTCTGCGGATGGGCGCATGTTGTTTTTTTCTTCAGATAGAAGGGGAGGTTTTGGAGGTAACGACATTTGGTACGCGTCTCGAAAAGCCGATGGCACCTGGTCTGAATCAAAAAATATGGGTGCGCCAATCAACACCCCAAAAGATGAAATTTCTCCTTTCTTATTTTTCAACAATGAAACCTTATTTTTTGCTTCCGATGGACACTTAGGTTTGGGGGGTATGGACATTTTTTTATCGCGTATTTCGAAAGGAGGATTTCAGGAGCCGGAAAACTTAGGGCTACCTATCAATGATCATTCAGATCAAGTAGCGCTTTTTATTACCGCTCAAAAAGATTACGCATACTATTCGGAATTGACGATGGGTAATGGCCAAAATGACAGGGCCTACCTGTACCGATTTAAGTTCCCCAAAGAAATTGAAATTGGGGAAAACTTGACGGTTACGGGTGGGCAGGTGGTTCATTCCAAAACAGGGGAGCCAATTTCGGCAAGTCTTTCCTTGGTTTCCTTGTCCAATGACAGTACCCGATATCAGTTTCAGTCCAACGGAGCAGATGGTTCCTTTTTGATGTTGTATCCCGGGGAAGATGCTGCAGGGCTCTATGTCGAGAAAAAAGGCTTTTTGCCTAAGATTTACAATGTGGGTCGAGATTCTATCAAAAATGTAAAAGACTTGAAAGTAGAATTGATTCCTGTAGCCTCAGGAGAAGAATTCGTATTTGAAAATGTCTTTTTTGGTTTTGATAGTTTTGAACTGAAGCAGGAATCCTTGAGTTCGCTCCGCCGGCTCGATCGCTTTTTAAAAGACAATCCTAAGGTAGCTATCCTGATCACTGGGCATACTGATAACTTGGGTTCGGATGAGTATAACCTAAAACTTAGTTTACAACGAGCACAAAGTGTTCAGAGCTACCTTCTAAAAGCAGGGATTAAGTCGGATCGGATAAAAGTAGTAGGAAAGGGTTTCCGAGAGCCAATGGTTCCCAATACCAGTCCGTCCAATCAAGCATTAAATCGTAGGATTACGGTATCTGTTCAGTAAACAGAGGAAAATTTTATAAAATCTATAATTAGAATAGAAGATTAATATAAAATTAATCTATATAATCTCCAATTTTTTCAAATTTCATTTTTGAATTAAAGTCTACAGAACACTGCTAAGGTGATTTTGAACCCACTTTAAATGCTAAACTAAAAAAGGGAGAAAAAAGTAAGGAGCTACCGAAATTGTAATTTTTTTATCCGCTCATCCTTTATTTTTTCCAAATTGTTAAAAAAAAATTCAAAAAATTAACTTTTGTTAACATTAAGAAAATCCAAATAATGAGGTGTTTGTGTTTCCTAAGGTTCTCTAAACAACATTATATTTGGAATTCTTATAAATAACCAATTTTTAGGCTAATCCTAGGTTTAAACTTTTCCCTCTTTTTTGGTGTCATGGATTTGAGTTATTCCGTTTTTCGGGATATTATTGAGTTTATAAAACTAAAAATTAACCAATATGAGGAAAATTTTACTTCTAGGACTCATGCTGTTTTTGGTAAATGCAGTCGCATTTTCGCAAGGCCGTGTGATCACCGGTACCGTCACTTCCACAGAAGATGGTTTGGGCGTACCAGGTGCAACAGTTCTGGTGAAGGGAACAACAATTGGTACTGCCACAGACATTGATGGTAAGTATTCAATTAATGTCCCTGCCGGAAGCAATGTCTTGGTCTACACATTTGTGGGACTAACCTCTCAAGAGGTGAACATTGGCAACAGATCCACCATCAATGTGGCTTTGGAGTCGGATGTGACAGCCTTGAGTGAGGTGATTGTAACAGGATATGGCACGCAGCCGAAGCGAGAAGTGACCGGTGCGGTTTCTTCCGTAAAAGGTGACGCGATCCAAAACCTACCTCTACAATCGTTTGACCGTGCGCTACAAGGACGTGCATCGGGTGTACAAGTTAGGTCTTCTAACGGTCTCCCAGGTGGTGCGGTAAACATCCGTATCCGTGGTGTTGGCTCGGTAAACGCAGGTAACGAACCGCTATTCATCGTGGATGGGGTACAGTTGAACAACCAGTCCAACGCCTCCTTCACCCAGTCTAACCCACTTGCCTTCTTGAACCCGAATGACATCGAGTCTATGGAGATCTTGAAAGATGCGGCATCTGCTGCGATCTATGGTTCTCAAGCTGCAAATGGTGTTGTGATCATCACAACTAAAAAGGGTAAGCAAGGAAAAGCGAAATTTGAATTCAATGCCTTCTCTGGAGAAACTCAGCCAATGAAGTTCTTGGATATCCTTGGAGGTGCTGAGTGGTATGGCATGAGAAGAGATGCATTTATCAATTCTGGTGTCGCAAACCCTGAAGCAAATGCTTTGAGCAACATGGGTCGTCTTCCATCCAACTGGACAACCCTTACAAGACCTGCTTTAGATGCACTTGGTTTGGCTTTGCCAACCTACGACTGGCAGCGTGAAGTAATGGGCGCAGGTAGACTTCAAAACTACGAAATGTCAGTTTCTGGTGGAGACGACAAAACAACCTTCTTCCTTTCTGGATCTTACAACTACCAAGAAGCTTCTTTCCGACCTGTTGACTTTAAAAGAGGCACAGTACGTTTGGCCTTGACACACCAAGCTACCAAACGCTTGAGCATCGAGACGAACATCAACTTGTCTACTTTCCAGCAGAATGTCCCTTTTGCGGTAGAAGGTTCTTTCTTGGGTAACCCAGCATTCTCTGCATCAGCAGTATTGCCACACAATGCCATCTACAACGAGGACGGCACCTTCAACACGGCGATTGCCGGCGTTTTGGGTCAAAACGTAGTGTTGGTAAACTCCTACAATTCAGGTCTTCAGCGTACCAATACGGTTGTAGGTAACTTGATTACTAACTACAAGATTGCTAAAAATCTTACTTTCCGTTCTTTATTTGGTTTGGACTACCGTCTACTTCAGGGTGATAACTACCGCGATCCACGTACTCCAGATGGAGCAGGTGTAATCGGTAGAAGCTCTGTACAATCTGACTGGAGAACTCGTTTCATTACGACCCAAACCTTAAACTGGAACAAAACTTTCAATGGCGTACACAACGTGTCTGCTATTGCTGGTGTGGAATACCTATCTGAGACAAGAGAAGGAATCTCTGGTGCAGGTATCGGCTTCCCAACCTTCCAGTTCAGAACGATTCAATCCGCAGCTACACCGGAATCCGTATCTGGTTTCTGGACCGGTTACAGAAGAGCATCCGCTTTTTCCTCTGTAAACTATGACTTCAAGAAGAAGTATTTGGTTACTTTAACCGCACGTTACGATGGATCTTCGCGATTCGGTACCGAAAACCAATACGGTCTATTCCCTTCCGTTCGTGTAGGATGGAGCTTGGTTGAAGAAGAATTCTTGAAGAACTCCAGCACCGTTTCTGAAATGAAGTTTAGAGCTTCTTACGGTTTGACTGGTAACGATCAAATCGGAAACTTTGATGCCAGAGGCCTATACGGCGGTGGTGGAAACTACTCTGGTAGTGCAGGTATCGTACCTTCTTCTTTGGCCAACCTTGGCCTAAGCTGGGAAACTAACAATACACTAAACCTTGGTTTGGATTTCGGTTTCTTCGAAAACAGGATCACCGGTTCCGTGGATGCCTTTGATAGAAGAACTAAGGACTTGCTTTTGAGCCAGCCTATCCTTTGGATTAACGGTTTTGGAGGTATCTCCAACAACGTAGGTGAGCTTCAAAACAGAGGTCTTGAATTTGAATTGTCTACCGTGAACGTTGATAAGGGTGGTTTCCGTTGGAATTCTAGCTTCAACATCACCAAAATTGACAACCAAATCTTAAGCTTATATAGTGGATTGAAGTTCCTTCCAGCTAACCCAGGCATTGCAGTAGGTCAGCCAGTAGGTAGATCAGGCGAAGGTGCAGTATTCTCTCAAGAATATGTAGGGGTAAACCCTGCTACCGGTCGTCCAATGTGGTTGGACATCAATGGTAACATTACCTACCTACCGCTTGCAGCAGATAGAAAATACCAAGGGTCAAGCTTAGGTACGGTGTTTGGAGGTATGAACAATAACTTCTCCTACAAAGGATTTGAGTTGACTACCTTCTTTACCTACGAATATGGAGGTATTGGTGGTGACGGTCAGTATGGCTTCTTGAGAGAGAACGGTACGCGTCTGACTTTGAATGCACTTCGTGAAGTAAATGATAGATCATGGAAGACGCCTGGTCAAATCACTGATATTCCAAGAAACCTAACGACTAACGGTGGTAACGAAGTAAGGAGTGTCGGTAGAA
Source organism: Spirosoma fluviale (assembly GCA_945901615.1). GTDB lineage: Bacteria > Bacteroidota > Bacteroidia > Cytophagales > Cyclobacteriaceae > Algoriphagus. Next base: position 17,115 of record CAMDLI010000009.1, on the reverse strand, counting down.
ACTCTGGTACTGCGTCCCTATTGAAGTACGACTTCATCCGTCTTTCTCAATTGACTGTTGCTTACAGCTTCAAGCCTAGCTTGGTAAGCAGAATTGGACTCACTCGTGCACGTATCTACGCGCAAGGGGTGAACTTGTGGACATACACCGACTATCCAGGTTATGATCCAGAATTTACAGGAGCGGGTACAGGTCAAATTCCTTTGACCAAGTCTTATACCCTAGGTGTACAAATCGGATTCTAATCACCAAAAGGAAAAAACTATGAAATTAATTAATAAAGCTTTCTTATCTCTCGCACTTACAGGCACATTGCTGGTAAGTTCTTGCGATAGCTTGCTTCAGGTAGATCCAAGACAGTCCATTGATGCCGATGGTGCCTTGAGTACTCCTGATGCAATGAACGCAGCCCTCAACTCGGTATATGCCAAATTGAGATCTGCAAGACTCTACGGGCGTGACCTATTTGCAGTAGGAGATGCCTTGGCCGACGTTGGACAAACAACCTCCAACTCAGGTCGTTTGATTGGAGAAAACAACAACCAGCCTGGAGCTCATTTCGGTACCTGGCAGACCGCCTACTTTGCAATCAACGAGGCCAACCTTATTTTGGATGGCATCAGCAAAGTGGAAGGTGCATCTGCAGCCCAGATTGCCCGTTGGGAAGGCGAAGCCAAGTTCCTCAGAGGCTTGTACTACTTTGATTTGGTAAAAGTCTACTCGTATATTCCAACGGCAATTTATGAGCAAGGTGTCATCGGTCAAGGAGGTATTCCAGTAGTAACTGAAGGGGTAATCTCTTCTGGTGTTGCCTTAAGCCGCCAAACCCCAAGATCAACGATCAACGAGGTATATGCTCAGATCTACAAAGATTTGGAAGATGCTAAGAGATTGTTGGGTAACGGTAGAGGTGTTCAATATGGTTCTGGTCCTGCTGCTTCTGCTTTGCTTTCTCGAGTAGCCTTATACAGAGGCGATTGGGCAAAGGTAGTAAGCGAGTCTGGCCTTGCTTTGGCGAGTAGCGTAGGTACTGTCCTTTCAGGATCAGCTTACGTGAACGGTTGGAGAGCTCCTGTGAACCCAGAGTCTATGTTTGAGGTACGTTTTGCCTTGGCAGAAGAGTCCGTCGGGGTTAACGAATCTCTACAGTCTACCTACACTGCGCTTTTGAACCTAACCAACAAAAACTCCCAAGGGGGTTGGGGTGACTTCATTCCAAACGCTAGCGTTCGTGCTTTATTTGGTTTGACTCAATTGCAAATTGGAAATCCTGCGACAGACAACAACAACTGGGATGTGACTCGGAATGCAGATGTAAGAGCGCTATTGTTTACTACTGGTAATACAGTAAGAGGCGCTGGTCGTCAAATTGAGAACACCAAGTTTATGTCTAAGTCTGGTTTCGCCTATGCGGATAACGTTCCGGTGATTCGCAAGTCTGAAATGCACTTGAACCGTGCTGAAGCAAACTACCAATTGAAGAATGAAACTGCTGCACTTACCGAATTGAATGCTTTCAAAGCATTGAGAGGTTTGCCTGCAGTAACCTTGGCTGGTAACGCGCTTTTGGAAGAAATTCTTTTGGAAAGATTAAAAGAGTTTATTGGTGAAGGTCAGCGTTTCTTTGACTTGAAGCGCTATGGAAGAGCCATTGTGAAGACTACACCAGCGGTAAACCTACCATTCGATGACTTCAAGTTTTTGCCTCCAATCCCACAGCGTGAAGTGGATGGTAATCCAAACATTAAACAAAACAGAGGCTACTAAAACCAGAAATTATGAAAAAGTTATTTTCTTTATTGACGCTGGCCTTCGTACTTGGATTCTCCTCTTGCATTGAGCAGAACTATCCTGTATGGGAAGGTCTTGTAGTTGAATTTCAGGATGCTGTAGAACGTGCTCCCGTAGCAGGTCAAGTATATCCTCGAATCACGGTAGCCAATACTGTTGGAACGGTGAATCTACGTGTCAACTTAGTTGGAAAGCACAGACCATCTGACGAAATCATTACTTACTCTGTAGTAGTCGATGGTACCACTGCAGTAGCAGGTAGAGATTACGCCGCCCCAGGCACCTTGACTATCCCAGCAGGTTCCAGCTTTGGAACCTTGACTGTAAACGTATTGAATACGGGTAGAATCGGTGGTTCTGTTGACTTGTTACTTCAGTTAGTAGGTAACGATGAGGTAGGTAATAGCGCCAACTACAACAAGGTTCAACTTCGAATCACTCGATAATTTTCGAGTTAGACGATTATTTTCTTTTCCAAAAAGGCCGGATTTATCCGGCCTTTTTTTTTACTTTCAGCCATGAAAAAAATTCTCGCACTTTCCCTATTTCTCGGGTCATTGCTCCCGATGAGTTCCTTTGCACAAATGACCTTACTTCGTGACAATGGAACAGGCATGCCGATTACTGCCAATCCTTTTCTTGGTGTCAAAGGCTCGGCGTATTTCGACGAGTTTAAGAAAGGCATCATCTACCTTGCTACGGGTCAAAAAGTGGAAGGATTGTCCATTGCCTTAAACGCCTATAGCAATACCTTAGAGTATAAACTGGAAGGAGGGCTTTTTGCTTATACCCCAGAAAAGGTGACCGGATTTTCCTACCCTCCAGAGGCGGGTGGAAGCGAATATACCAGCGCTTACGTGGTACCTACCCTTAAATCGAAGCGGTTTTTGAAGATAGTGGAAAAGGGGACCTATACCTTGCTCTATCATGCCTACAAGACCATGACGGACGATCCTTCGGCGACCTATGGAGCGCAGGCCTCCAAAGTTTTCCAAGATCAAGAAGAGTTCTTTGTGGTAGTGAATGAGAAAGTGATGTTGATGAAAAATAAAGAAAAGGACCTCCAGCAAATCTTTGGATCTGACCTAGCTAAAGCCACGGCCTTTATCAAATCGGAACGGATCGATTTCAAAAAATCAGGAGACCTACAGACTTTGATTCGCCACATGAACCAGAACTAACCTGAACAAAGGTTTATCAAAAGTCTCCCAAGATTGCCTTGGGAGACTTTTTTTTCCCCTGGTTGAAACCAGCGGTTAGGAATTCGGTCAGTCCTACGGAGTTCTGGCGTTGCAATTCATTTAATCTACTAGGCTAGATCCGAAGGTACCTGTCCCGTGCGCCGCGGCGTACGGGATCGTTACAATCTGATTATCCACGGTCATAAACTGTTAGATTACACCATTGGCATCATTGCGGATAATCACCTATTTTTTTTACTTTTGTGCCTTAGTCCACTCATGACATGATTTACGTTTCCCGAAAGGAACATTTTAACGCCGCACACAAGCTTTGGAATCCTAACTGGTCTGAAGAAAAGAACTTTGCCGTTTTCGGTCCTTGTGCCAATGTCAATTGGCATGGCCATAATTTTGAATTGATCGTGACCGTAAGGGGCATACCTGATCCGGAAACGGGCTTTGTTGTAGACCTTAAGTCGCTCAGTGAGGTGGTACGCAAGCAGGTGATTGACCGGGTAGACCATAAAAACCTTAATCTTGACGTGGACTTTATGGCCGGGAAGTTGGCAAGTTGCGAGGTGCTAGTCATGGAGTTCTGGAAGATTTTGGCACCTGCAGTAAAAGAGATTGCCCCTACAGGAGCGCTGTACAAACTAACGCTTTACGAGACGCCGCGAAACTTTGTGGAGTACATGGGTGAATAAGGTTATTTGCAGGAGAAGTTTTTGGGAAGTAGGCCGAATAGCCTACTTTTATTTTTAGTTCAATAGCTTGCGCAGTGAAAAAAATCTACATCATTTCCGGAGAACGATCAGGCGATATGCATGCCTCCAATTTGGTGCTTGCACTGAAAGAGCTTGATACCAAGATTCAATTTCGAGGAATGGGCGGGAGCTATTCCAAGGAAGCGGGAGTGGAGCTTGCCTTAGACTATCAGGATGTGGCTTTGATGGGTTTTATTGAGGTTATTTTTGGCTTCCGAAAGGTATTGAAGTACCTCCGCTGGATCAAGAAAGACTTAATCAGCTATCGACCAGATGCCCTCGTTCTGGTTGATTTTGGGGGGTTTAACATGAAAATGGCTTCCTACGCTAAGAAATTGGGGATTCCTGTCCATTACTATATTTCACCAAAAGTCTGGGCCTGGAATCAAAATAGAGCCTATGCCCTCAAAGAAAGCACAGACAAGATCTATTCTATTCTGCCTTTTGAACCTGCTTTTTTCGAAAAATTTGAGATGAACGTCCACTATGTAGGCAATCCACTGCTGGATGAAATCAAAAAATTCAAGGGCCATGATTTTTTCTATCAGAAAAATGAATTGTCCTTTCAGCCTATCGTCGCGCTACTTCCAGGCAGCAGAACACAAGAGGTAACGGGGATGTTGGCAAAGATGATTGCCCTCGTCAAAGAGTTTCCCCAGGTACAGTTTGTAGTCGCTGGGGTCGATAGCTTGCCAGCTTCTGTGTACGAACTCGCTTTGGCGCAAGGTATTCGGGTGATTTACAATCAGACCTACGACCTACTTTCCCATGCTACTGCTGCTGTGGTGACTTCTGGGACAGCGACTCTTGAAACGGCCCTTTTTAATGTACCTCAGGTGGTCGTCTATCGTGCTTCTTGGATTTCTTATCAGATTGCTAAGCGACTGATCCGAGTGCCTTATATTTCCTTACCCAACTTGATTGCAGATCATCAGGTAGTCCGTGAGCTGATCCAAGATGATTTTTCATCGATCAATCTTCGCGAGGAACTAAATCGCTTGCTGTCAGATTTGGCTTATCGGAAGGAGGTATTTGAAGGATATGCCCTAATTCGATCAAAAATAGGGGAGGAATCTGCTTCTCAGCAAACTGCTCAATTGATTCTGGGAGCTGAACCTTTCTAAAAAAAAAAAATAAACCCCGATTCGATCGGGGTTTGAGATTTAAGCTACCTGCAATTGCTTGAATTTGGAGGTCTCAAATTTGGACCTGGCGTAGGCTTCATCGATGTTTAAATCGGTGATACTGCTATCGGAAGGGATGTCGTACATGGCGTCTGTGACGATGGCCTCACAAATCGACCGAAGTCCGCGAGCACCTAGGTTGTATTCCACCGCTTTATCTACAATAAAATCCAAAGCCCCTTCCTCAAAGGTTAAGGCAACACCCTCCATAGCCATCAATTTAGCGTATTGCTTCACTAGTGCATTTTTGGGTTCCGTAAGGATACGCTTGAGGGTATTTTTATGTAAGGGATCCAAATGCGTGAGCACAGGAAGTCTACCAATCAATTCAGGAATAAGTCCAAAAGCCTTGAGGTCTTGCGCAGTGACGTACTGAAGTAAGTTGTCACGATCCGCCGTCATACTTGTAGCCGAAGAGCTGAAGCCCATGGGCTGCGTATGGAGGCGCTTTCCGATGTGTCTTACGATTCCATCAAAGGCCCCTCCGCAGATGAATAGGATGTTTTCAGTATTTACCGCGATCATCTTTTGATCCGGATGCTTCCGCCCACCTTGTGGAGGAACGTTCACTACCGTGCCTTCTAGAAGCTTCAAAAGCGCTTGCTGTACTCCTTCGCCGCTGACATCACGCGTGATGGATGGATTATCAGATTTACGTGCAATTTTATCCAATTCGTCAATGTAGACAATCCCTCTTTCAGCTTCCTCTACCTTATAGTCCGCTGCTTGAAGTAATCGGGTTAGAATGCTTTCCACATCTTCACCTACGTAGCCTGCTTCCGTGAGTACGGTGGCATCTGCTATGCAAAAAGGAACTTCTAGAATTTTGGCTAAAGTTTTGGCTAGGTAGGTTTTGCCTGTTCCGGTGTCACCAACCATGATGATATTTGATTTTTCAATCGTTACCTCATCGACTTCTTGTTTTTGCTGTAAGCGCTTGTAATGGTTATAAACTGCTACGGTAAGCACTTTTTTGGCATCTTCTTGCCCAATCACGTAGTGATCTAGGTATTCGGTGAGTTCCTTTGGTTTTTTGAGTTTTACGGCAATTTTGGAACTAGATTTCTTGTTCTTCTTGTCCTCTCCAACAATTTCAAAGGCTTGTTCAATGCAGAAGTTACAGATGTGAGCAGAGATGCCTGCCACCAATACATCTACATCTTTTTTATTTCTACCGCAGAAGGAACAGGTGGATTGAGCCATTAGGTAGATTTTTTAATGAGTACCTCATCAATTAATCCGTATTCTTTTGCTTCTGGAGCTCTCAACCAGTAATCGCGATCCGAATCTTTTTCAATTTCTTCAAAAGATTTACCGGTATGGTTGGCTAAGATTTGATAGAGCTCTTGGCGCATGGCTAGAATCAGTTTCAAAGAGATTTCCATGTCCGTAGATTGGCCTTGCATTCCGCCTGAGGGCTGGTGGATCATCACACGCGCATGCTTCAATGCTGAGCGTTTGTCCTTTGCGCCACCCGCCAACAGTACAGCACCCATTGAAGCAGCAATGCCCGTACAAATCGTAGCCACATCTGGTCCAATGTATTGCATGGTGTCGTAAATCCCAAGGCCGGCAGTCACAGAGCCACCTGGGCTATTGATGTAAAGAAGCACATCTTTTTTGGAGTCTACTGATTCTAAAAAAAGCAGCTGAGCGACGATTATATTGGCAATATGGTCGTCAACGCCAGTTCCTAGAAAAATAATTCGATCCATGATTAATCGAGAAAACACATCGATTTCTCTAAAATTCTGTGGACGCTCTTCAATCACAGAGCGGGTCATATTTTCAATTTGGGTGGTGTACTGGTCAAATGCCGTACCACTAACACCTTGGTTGTGAATGGCATATTTTCTAAATTCTTCCTTGTTGATCATGTCTTTGGTTTTTTCTAGGAGACAAAACTAAAAAAGTCCTTTAAAAAAGGACTTTTCAATATAGTTCATAATTCGATTACTTGTCCAAAAGTTCCTTGAATTCGTCAATCGATAAATTTTTGTCTGTCATCTTTATTTTTTCTTGAATAAAGGTAAGCACTTTCTCATTTTGCACAGAGGTCATCATATTCATGTAATTTTGACCCTCATTGCCCTTGAGGTAGTTGTCTACAAACAGGTCCATGCTAGATTCCAATTGTGCTCCTAATCCTGACGAAGCAAATTGCTCACGAACCATTTCCTTTGTTTTCTCAATCACATCTGCATGCTCAGCCTGAATTGAATGATCTTTAGCCACTTGGTTGGAAATTAAAGACCAAGAAAGTTGCTTAGCATAGATTGGATAATCTGATTCTACCTCAGATTCGGTAACTTTCCCTTCGTTTGCTTTGACCAACCACTCTTTTAGGAAGGCGTCAGGAAGTGATAGGTTTGTGGTATCGACGATCAATTTCTTAAGCTCTTCTTCTGTGAAGACCTTAGATTCTTTGTCGTAACTGCCCTGAAGCGTTTCTCTTACTTTTTCTTCAAACTCCTTTTTGGATTTTACTTGATCCGGGCCAAAGATTTTATCGAAGAATTCTTGATTGAGTTCAGCCTTGGCTTTTCTGTTGATATTTTTTACAACAAAGCTGTAGCTACCCGTGGCCGCATATCCTTCTTCATCTGATAGTCCAAAGCCTGCAGTACATTCGTCTTTTTTAAGATCCTTGGCATTAAAGGCTACTACAACATCTTTGCTTAAGCCTACAAACTTTCCAGCTAACTTTTTAGAAAGTTTCGCGGTATCGAGAGAGAGTGTTTTTGAAAAATCAGTTTCATCTGATTTCAAATCCCCGTAGATAAAATCTGAAGCTTCAGAAACCTCTGGATTAGTGCTCTCTCCGTACTGGGAGGTAAGGTTTTCGATGGTTTCATCAATCAATTTTTGATCAACTTTGATACTATACTTTGTACCCTTGACCTTTTGGTCAAGTTGAACCTGGACAGATTCAATAAAACCGATTTTATATTCGAAATCGAAATCTTTTTGATTTTTCCAGTCGATTGAATTTTCTGTTTTTTCTACTGGTAGCGGTTCACCCAAAACCCTAAAACTTTGTTCTTTCAGGAAATTGTTAAGTGATTCACCCAGTATGGTATTTATCTCTTCTACGAGTAGAGATACGCCATACATGTTTTTTACCATGGTTACAGGAGCTTTTCCTGGGCGAAAGCCTCGGATTACTGCTTTTTTGGCGTAGTCTTTAAGTTTAGAATCAACCTTAGGTTGATAATCTGCCTCAATAAGCTTAATTTTAATAGAAGCTTGATTTGCGGTGTGCTTGTCTACTGTAATTTCCAAAGTATGTTCAATTAATTGGTGTTGAATTAAAAACCCCCAATCTCTAACCTACACAGGGCAGGGGAGGGATTGAGGGCTAGTAGGGTGCGGATAGAGGGACTCGAACCCCCATGCCTCGCGGCGCTAGATCCTAAGTCTAGTGCGTCTACCAATTTCGCCACATCCGCATGTGACCAAATGGAAAATAAATACTTTTTTCCAATTGTGGTTGCAAAGGTAAAGACATATTCTAATTTACTGCAAGGCATTGGAAAAAAAATCCAAAAATTATGGAATTCTATTTCTTTACCTATCAAATTTGAACTCAAATAAAAACGCCAATGATTCAAGCTGATGTAGCTGAAGAACGTAGTGAAATCCTTAAACGGTATCGAAGGTTACTCCGACAGGCAAAGCCTGTTTTAAAATCGGGAGATACGAAACTGATCAAAAAGGCCTTTACGATTTCACTGGAGGCGCACAAAGACATGCGTCGAAAGTCGGGTGAACCCTATATCTACCATCCACTAGAGGTTGCGCTCGTATGTGTGGAGGAGATTGGTTTGGGTACCACTTCTATTATTTCGGCGTTGCTCCACGATGTAGTTGAAGATACGGATCTCGAGCTGGAGGATATTGAGCGTGATTTTGGATTTAAGGTTATGACCATTATTGATGGTCTAACCAAAATTTCTGGAGTATTCGAATATGGAAGTTCTCAGCAAGCGGAGAATTTTCGAAAAATGCTGTTGACACTTTCGGATGATGTTCGTGTGATTTTGATCAAGTTGGCGGACCGACTCAATAACATGCGGACTTTGGGCAGTATGCCTAGAAACAAGCAGTTGAAAATCGCTTCCGAAACCATGTATTTGTACGCGCCCTTGGCACACCGCCTAGGATTAAATGCGATTAAATCAGAGCTAGAGGATTTGTATTTGAAATATACCGATACGGAGGCGTATCAAGAAGTGGTACACAAAATCAATGAATCCAAGAGTTACCGAAATAAATTCATCAAAAGTTTCATTCAGCCAGTGGAGGATGAATTGATTCGTCAGGGGTTTCGATTTACGATTAAAGGTCGTCCAAAGTCAGTTTACTCGATTTTTAATAAAATGAAGACGCAAGGCATTCCTTTTGAGGAGGTCTTTGATTTGTTTGCCATCCGGATCATCCTAGACAGTGAACTCGATAATGAAAAAGCAGACTGCTGGCAGGCCTATTCCATTGTGACTGATTTTTACCGACCCAATCCAAATAGATTGCGGGACTGGGTGTCTACACCCCGGTCTAACGGGTATGAATCGCTTCATACCACAGTGATGAGCCTGACTGGACAGTGGGTGGAGGTGCAGATCCGTACCAGTCGAATGGATGATATTGCTGAGCGTGGCTATGCAGCGCACTGGAAGTACAAGGAAAAAGATGTTTCAGGCAAGTCTGGACCGGGATTAGACGACTGGATCAATCAGGTGCGCAGCATGTTGGAAACCAATGATGGGAGTGCGATTGAATTCATGGATGATTTCCGTGGCAACTTATTCAACGATGAAGTATTTGTATTTACGCCCAAGGGGGACTTGAAGGTGCTTCCCACTGGCGCTTCTGCTTTGGATTTTGCCTTTGAAATCCATACAATGGTCGGGGCTAAGTGTATTGGGGCAAAGGTCAATCAGCGGCTAGTTCCAATCAGCTATAAGTTAAAAAATGGGGATCAGGTAGAAATTCTGACCTCGAGCAAGCAAAAGCCTTCCGAAGATTGGCTGCATCAAGTAGTCACTTCTCGAGCCAAGGCTAAGATAAAGGATGCCCTGCGTGAGGAGAAGAAATCTGCAATCCTCGATGGACGTGAAATTGTGCAGCGGAAATTGAAATCTATGAAGCTGGATTTCACTTCGGAGGTGATCGAACAGCTGAGGGCCTTCTATGATTTGAAGACCGCGAATGAATTTTACTATCGGGTCGGAAGAGGGATTATTGATCCTACCTCAATCAAATCATTTAAGGAATTTAAGGAACTCCAAAAACATAAATCCAAATCTGGGGGGAAGGTGAAAGACGAATCTTCCTTCACGAGGGAGATTAAAAGTTTGAAAGGGCCTGAACACGATCAACTCCTGATCGGAGAAGATATGGATATCGTAGATTACAAGCTCTCTGTTTGTTGCAATCCTATTCCCGGCGATGATGTGTTTGGATTTGTGACCATTAATGAAGGTATTAAAATTCACCGGACGACCTGCCCCAATGCGGTCGAACTGCTCTCCAATCATGGCAATCGGGTGATCAAAGCACGCTGGACTAGTCAGCGTGAAATCGCTTTCCTGGCTGGGTTACGTATTTGGGGAACAGACCGGGTGGGGATGATCAATGACTTGACGAAGGTCATTTCCAATGAATTGAAGGTGAACATGCGCTCCATAACCGTAGACTCTGATGGAGGTATATTTGAAGGAACCATTAAGTTATATGTGAATAATACCGAACATTTGGACCACTTAATCAAAAATCTAAGTCAAATTGAGGGGGTATTAAAAGTTTCACGATTTGATTGAAAGCATCTTTTCAGTTGTTTATGCATTATATTTAGAAAAAATCAACCCAAATGGCTTTGAATCCAACCCACTTCGAAGAAGTAAAAAAGATTTTTACCAGTTATTTAGAAACTCAAAAACTCCGAAAAACCCCTGAGCGTTATGCTATTTTGGAGGAGATTTATAGCCGCACAGGTCATTTTGATGTAGAAGGCTTGTATATCAGCATGAAAAACAAGAACTACCGGGTGAGCAGGGCGACAGTCTACAATACCTTGGATTTATTGGTGGAGTGTGATCTAGTGACCAAACATCAATTTGGAAAAAACCTGGCTCAGTTTGAAAAATCCTATGGCTTTAAGCAACACGATCACTTGATTTGCATCGATTGCAATCAAGTGCTTGAATTTTGTGATCCACGAATCCAAACCATCCAAACTACTGTTTCCGAGGTCCTGAATTTTCAGGTTGTTCACCACTCGCTTATCCTATACGGAAATTGTAAGAAAGAAAATTGTTCAAATAAAAAGAGCTAGTATGAAACTCCATTTTAGTGAAAGAAAAGAGGGTCAAGTTTACTATCTCTTTATGGAAGGGGATTTGATCGGGGATGAAGTAGGGCCGAGAATTGCCGAGCTGGTAAGTGATTCAGTGGAGGCAGGCATAAAAACTGTTGTCATCGACTTGGAAAAAGTGAGATACATCAGTTCGAGTGGGCTAGGATTACTCATTACTTTACTCACAAAAATGAAAAATGCGGGAGGTGAACTGTTCCTAACTGCTCCCTCAGAGCATGTAAAAAAATTGTTGCTCATCACCAAGCTCAATGGGATTTTTACGGTAGTTGAATCAATTAAAGAATTGAATCTAGACTCCAACTAAAATCCCTTACTGGGGCTATTTTTAATCATTAGGCCAGCTTCGTAGAATAAAAACCTGCTTTACTTGGTTTTCTTTTTCCTTATCGCAAATTTCGGCCTTTAAAATCATAGTGCACTGTATAGATTTTGCATCAAATGAAGATGGATGTATTGTTAGGCCTCCAATGGGGCGACGAAGGTAAAGGTAAAATAGTAGACGTATTGGCGCCTCAGTATGAGGTGGTTGCTCGATTCCAGGGAGGCCCAAATGCTGGTCACACGTTAGAATTTGATGGCATCAAGCACGTGCTGCACCAAATTCCATCAGGGATTTTCAGATCCCAAATTCTTAACATCATCGGTAATGGTGTGGTCTTGGATCCTATCATTCTTAAAAAAGAAATCGAGGCGCTCGGTAAATTTTCAATTGACTACCGAAAGAATCTTGTGATTTCCAAGAAAGCCACCATCATCATACCGACGCACAAATTGTTGGATGCGGCTTATGAGCAAGCTAAAGGAGATAAAAAAATAGGATCTACCCTAAAGGGGATTGGTCCAACTTATCAAGATAAAATTGGTCGATCTGCACTACGGATCGGGGATGTTTTAAGTCCAGATTTTAAGGAAAAGTATGCTACTTTATTAGATAAGCACAAAAGCACCCTTTCCTTCTATTCTTATTCTTTGGATGCTTTAGAAGAAATGGAGCGCCAATTTTTTGAGGCGATTGAATTTGTTAAAACCCTTCCATTGATTGATAGTGAATACACAGTCAATGAAGCCTTGAAAGCGAAGAAGCGCATTTTGGCTGAAGGAGCTCAGGGATCTTTATTGGACATTGATTTTGGTAGCTATCCTTTCGTGACGAGCTCAAATACCATGGCGGCAGGTGCTTGTACGGGTTTGGGTGTTGCTCCTTCAAAAATTGGGGAGGTATTCGGTATTTTTAAAGCCTATTGCACCCGAGTGGGCAGCGGACCTTTTCCAACAGAATTATTGGATAGCACAGGAGAAGCCATGCGCAAGGAAGGAAATGAATTTGGGAGCACCACCGGTCGTCCTCGTCGATGTGGTTGGTTGGATTTACCGGCGTTGAAGTACTCCATCATGATTAATGGGGTGACGCAGCTATTTATGATGAAGGCGGATGTACTCAATATTTTCGAAGAGATTAAGGTTTGCACAGCTTACGAATTACCTTCTGGGGAGCAAATTGAAAAGTTGCCTTTTGAAATTAATGAGCTTGATGCCAAGCCGGTGTACAAGGCGATGAAGGGATGGCATTGTTCCTTGGCTGATGTGAAGACCTACGAGGAGTTTCCGGCGCCATTAAAAGAATACGTGAACTATTTGGAGCAAGAACTAAATGTTCCGATTAAGCTGGTATCTATAGGTCCAGACCGCACGCAAACAATCATGCGATAGGGGAGAATCAGTTCCTAGAAAGCGCTTGACATTACTAGGTCAAGCGCTTTTTTTTTAGATTTTGACTTCCGTTATTTAGAATTCAATTGGTAGGTCTGTGAAGCAAATTTTCTATTTTCTTCTTGTTTTGTTGTCATGGCTACCCCCTGCACGGGTTGCTGCCCAGATTGGCTTTCCCTATTGCGAGAGTTTTCAAACTGCTGGAACACAAGCAAATACTAAATTTGGGGGAAATGCCCAACTGATTCCAGGGGTTTTGCGATTAACTTCAAATCTTCTCAACCAACGTGGGCATGTTTACCTTGATGTTCCCTTCCCGTCTAACTACGGGTTGAAGGTAGAATTTGAGTATTTTAGTTATGGAGGTGCAGGCCCCCTTGTTGCGGATGGATTGACTGTATTTCTATTTGATGGAGATACTCCTGTATTCAATGCAGGAGGATTTGGAGGATCTTTAGGCTATTCTCCGCGCAACCAAGAGCCGGGGTTGTCGAATGCCTATCTAGGTATTGGATTTGACGAATTTGGGAACTTTGGGAATAATGGCGAAGGCAGAATAGGTTCTTTTACAACCTTGGATCAAGATGGGAGAGCTCCAGATGCTATTGTGCTCAGAGGGCCTTCGAATCAGGGATATCCTTTTGTGGTAGGCAGAAGAACCAATGAAGTGGGTCCAGCCAAAAATGGATTAAACCCAGGGGATCAATTTGCCATTAGTTCTACTGGTACAGCTCGTGTAACGGATCGGAACAAGCCAGGCTACCGGAAGGTTTTTTTGGAATTGCAGCCTAATTTAAGTGGACCAGGATTTTTTCTAAAGCTCAGGATGGAGGTAACCACCGAACTCAATAAACCGCGGATAGTGACTATTTTCGATGGTGCTTATCAGTTTGCCGCTCCAAAGAATTTAAAGATCGGATTTACGGGATCTACTGGAGGGTATACAAATTTCCATGAAATCCGAAACCTGATTGTGCAGGTGGCTGCCGGTGATGCGCTTCAGGAACCTGTAGGGGTAGACTTTACAGATAAAGCTTCATGTGCGGGTCAGCTAAATCAATTTTACATCACCGATGAGGAGGTTCGTCTCCCCAATGAAAATAGCTCTATCCGTTGCTTGCAGTTTTATGCCGCCCTAGCCGATGTCAAAGAGGAAAGTGAAGACCTTTGTACTCAAGCTCGTTGTTTGGAGGAAAATCGAGTGTTGATTGTGCCTCAAGGAATTTTTCAAGCCAGTGATCAAGCGGGTGGCTACACCTTTCTTCCCAATGAAGCCTTTATTGATCAAGAGGTGACGGTATACTATACGATTACCGATAATTATGGAAAAACTTCTCAGCCAAATTCAATTACACTACTCATTAAGGAGTCTCCAGACCCCATTACACTAAAGGCTAGTGGGGCAACCCAAGCTCAAAATGAAGTAATCATTTGTAAAGGGGAATCTGTAAAGTTGGTAGGAGAAGGAAATGAGGAATACTATCGGTTTGAATGGAAGAAAAATGGGGTTTTATTGCCAGAAGCCAATAGTCAGGAATTGGTGGTTGATGCACTTGGGGTATATGAGATCATTGGATACAACCGAAAGAATTGTCCTGCATTAAGTAATAAAATAGAAGTCAAGTTGGTGGCTTACCCTGAATTGAAATTAAGTAAACCGATTGTGGGTTGCCTTGCTGGACAATCTCTGGATGTCAGCAGCTTTATTGGGGGATTTGACCTCCAGCTCTTTGATTATAGAATGGTCGGGGAGGGTTTGGACTTAACAAACGAGCAATTGAAAGCGGTCAAGATTTCCGGTAAATTTGATTTGTTTGTAAAACCCAAAGGCTTAAGCTGTTACTCCGATCCTTTTCCTGTAGAAGTTTACATTCAAGAGAAAGTGCTAGAAGTAGCCTTTGATTTTGAAGTGGCCGGCACTGGAATCAAAGACGATGCAAGCGGGGGAATATTTCCTGATGACATGATTCAATTTTCTGATTTATCTGAAGAGCGGATGGTCAAGTGGGAATGGGATTTTGGAGATGAAACTAGCTCGGCGGAAAAGGAACCAACCCATACCTATGGAAAAAAAGGAAAGTTTGAAGTGGTATTGGTCGCTTCGGATCGCTATGGTTGTCAAAACCGATTTACGAAAACTGTAGAAATTACGAGGAGCTATCGCTTGATGGTGCCGAATGCATTTACTCCGCAGCTGGAAGTAAATAAATACTTTGTACCCAAGTTTAAAGGATTGGTAAGCTTAGAATTTTCTATTTTTAATTCATGGGGAGAGCTTATTTACAGAAATTCTGAATTAGACCAAGAGGGTTGGGATGGCACATTAAGTGGGACTTTACAGGAGGCTGGCTTTTATTTTTACAGCTTGGTGGGTAAAGCGACTGATGGAGAAAAGGTGGAGTCAAATGGGAAATTCAGGTTGATACGATGAGGAGTTTTCTACTAGGGATATTTTCCTTGTTTTTGATTCCTATTCTAGGTTGGGGACAAGATGTTCAGTACAGCCAGTATTATGCAAACCCCATCTACTTAAATCCCGCCATGGTTGGGAGTACCAGTATGAGCCGAGTGGGATTTAATTTTCGGAACCAGTGGCCAGCCTTGGATCAAACTTTTTTGGCGTATACAGCCTACTTTGATCACTACGAGGAGCGGTATAATTCAGGGTTTTCAATAATTTTCCAAGGAGCCAATGAATCTTTTACTGAAACTAGTTGGAATGAGGTGGGTTTGGGCTACAGCTACCGCCTTCAGCTTTCAGAAGATCGTTTTATTCAAGCGGGGATACAGGGAAGTTTTATTACTAGGGATGCCTATTTTGGGCGGGTGATTTTTGGTTCTCAGTTGGATATTAATCGGGGGAGTATTGATTTATCTGGAAATGGATTTGCTGGTGGAGAGAGCCAGGTTCGAGATGTAGATGCACATGCAGGGCTGGTTTACTATGGCAAGCGTGCTTGGTTTGGGGCTTCTTTGGGACACCTACTTAGTCCCGATATCAGCTATTTGGTAGAGGGCACGAGTCGCTTACCCCAAAAAATAAGCTTGCATGGGGGGTATCGCTTTAGTTTGGATCCAGGGTTCATCAATGATTACTTTAACAATACAGACCAGGAACGTTCCTTTTCAGTGGGCTTCAACTACAAGCAGCAGGGGCAATTCTCACAGCTGGATTTGGGTACAGAGTTTTTCTTTGACCCATTGGCCTTGGGGCTGTGGTACCGAGGCCTTCCTACGAAGTACGATTTACCCAATCATGAATCTTTGGTTGCCATGTTGGGAGTAAGTTTGGATTCTGGTTTGGACGTTGGCTATAGTTTTGATTTTCCTATTTCCGCCTACAGTCTAGGACGTTCAGGTGGTTCACATGAGTTGTCTGTACGCTATGTTTTTTCTTCGCAGTCTTCGGGAAAGAAACGCTACCAGCCCTTGCCTTCCTTTAGGTATTGAGTTGGAAGGGTTGATATGTGTTTGATTTGAGGAAAAATGGATTCAGTTCTCAATTTTTTGCGGGAGTATCTAATTTTTTCCGTTTCATTTTCAGCATTTTAGCCTGAATTGGTAGTTATTTTTTGACTGTGGATTTGTACTCGGAATAAAAAGCAGCATCTTTGCACTCCCAAAAGGCAGGTAAGCTGCTATGTGGGAGTTAAAAGCTTGATGAAAGGGAATAGATTAGTTTAAATTTATTTTCTCGAATTAGTTGTGTTGAAGGGGAGATTGATTACCTTTGCAACCCTGTTCGGAAGGAACGGGAGAAAAATTGGATGTTTTTAGGGGTTTAAGCTCTAAAAATGTACGTGTTCCAAAAATGTTTGGAAGCAAGTTCTTTGAAGTGATGTAAGGCAAAAAAGATTAACCTGAGGATGAGGTGGTTTATGGGTATGCTTTACCTGTAGACTGACTTATTAAAATAGACAACATACAATGGAGAGTTTGATCCTGGCTCAGGATGAACGCTAGCGGCAGGCCTAATACATGCAAGTTGAGCGGCAAGTTGAGTAGTAATACTTGACCTAGAGCGGCGCACGGGTGCGTAACGCGTATGCAACCTACCTTTTACTGGGGGATAGCCCGGAGAAATCTGGATTAATACCCCATGGTATCTA
>CAMDLI010000008.1 GCA_945901615.1 Spirosoma fluviale | reverse complement strand
TCGTACCAGGGCGCACAGATTTTTGAAGCCATAGGGCTAGGTCCTGAGGTGATGGATCGCTGCTTCAAAGGCACCACCTCCCGAATTAGTGGAATTTCCTTCGATGAACTAGCGGAAGAGGTATTGATTCGCCACCGTGCAGCTTACCTTACCCTTGAAGGCGTGTTGGAAACAGGGGGTGTTTACCAGTGGAAAAGAAGGGGAGAAAAACACCTGTTTAATCCAGAAACCATTCACCTACTCCAAAAAGCTACCCGAATGGGGGATTATGCGCTGTATCAAAAATTTGCCTCAAAAATTAACGAGCAAAGCCATGATGCAATGACATTGAGGGGCTTGTTTGAATTTAAAAAGCAAATATCCATTCCTCTAGAGGAAGTGGAGCCCGTAGAAAAAATCATGAAGCGCTTCGCTACAGGAGCGATGTCCTTTGGTTCCATCTCCCACGAAGCGCATACCACCCTGGCAATTGCCATGAACCGAATCGGGGCCAAAAGTAACTCGGGTGAAGGTGGAGAAGATGAGCAGCGCTATGAAAAAAAGGCAAACGGAGATTGGGAACGATCTGCAATCAAGCAGGTAGCATCCGGCCGCTTTGGAGTGACTTCCCATTACTTGACGCATGCCGCCGAACTTCAAATTAAGATGGCACAAGGCGCAAAGCCTGGAGAAGGAGGGCAACTTCCGGGACATAAAGTGGACGACTGGATTGGCCGTGTACGCCATGCCACTCCAGGAGTAGGCTTAATTTCCCCGCCTCCACACCATGATATTTACTCTATTGAGGATTTGGCACAGTTGATTTACGATCTAAAAAATGCAAATCGAACTGCTCGAATCAATGTAAAATTAGTTTCCCAAGCAGGAGTAGGCACCGTCGCTGCTGGCGTAGCCAAAGCCATGACAGATGTAATCCTGATTTCTGGAGCAGATGGCGGTACGGGAGCATCACCCTTGAGCTCGATTCGTCATGCTGGACTTCCTTGGGAACTTGGGCTCTCTGAGGCACACCAAACCCTAGTCAAAAATAACCTACGGAGTCGCGTGGTACTGCAAACAGATGGGCAACTGCGAACAGGTAGAGACCTTGCCATTGCTACGCTCTTGGGTGCTGAAGAATGGGGCATTGCTACTGGAGCGCTTGTAGCCGAAGGATGCATCATGATGCGCAAGTGCCACCTGAACACCTGCCCTGTTGGTATCGCAACTCAAGATCCAGAGCTGAGAAAACTATTCACAGGCGACCCCGACCATGTCGTCAACTACTTCAAATTTATCGTGCAAGACCTTCGGGAGATCATGGCCTCCCTTGGCTTCCGCACCATCGATGAGATGGTAGGCCAAAGCCAAGTCTTGCAAGCCAGCACCCATCTCAAACACTGGAAATGGGATAAGTTGGACCTTTCGCCAATATTCCATAAAGTAGAAGTGCCAAGTCATGTGGGGATTTACAAGCAAATCGACCAAGAGGTTTCCTTGGACGATGTGCTAGACCGAAAATTAATCGCTAAAGCAACTCCTGCCTTGGAACAAGCCATCCCAATCCAGGGACACTTTGATATCAAGAATACCGACCGATCCGTAGGAGCCATGCTCTCGAATGAGATCTCCAAAATCTACGGAAGCGTTGGCCTTCCCGAAGACAGCATCCACCTCACCTTCAGTGGTTCGGCTGGACAGACTTTTGGTGGATTTCTCGCCCGAGGGGTAAACTTTGAGCTAGAGGGTGAAGCGAATGATTACTTTGGAAAAGGCTTATCTGGAGGTAGGTTGATCATTTACCCGAGCAGAAATGCCCGGTTCAAAGCCGAAGAAAATATCCTAATTGGGAATGTGGCCTTCTATGGTGCCACCTCAGGGGAAGCCTTTATCAATGGCAAAGGTGGAGAGCGCTTTTGCGTGCGTAACTCAGGTGTCAAAGCCGTAATTGAAGGGATTGGTGACCATGGATGCGAATACATGACAGGGGGACTGCTCGTCAACCTTGGTGAAATCGGTAGAAATTTTGGAGCGGGAATGAGCGGTGGAATCGCCTATATCCTGCAGGAATACCAAGGCGAAATCAATCGGGAATTGGTAGATCTAGATCCTTTGGATGAACATGATTTTGATACGCTATACAGCTACCTAAAGAGGCATCTGGCATTTACTCGAAGTGCCTTGGCTCAAGCCTACTTGGATAATTGGGAACTCACCAAAACCAAGTTTATCAAAGTGATGCCAAGAGACTACAAAGCGGTATTGGCAAAAAAATCTGAACAACAAGAACGAACATTTGCATAATATGGGTGCCAAAGACGGATTTTTAAACTACAATCGAGAAACCCCTTCCAGCCGTGATCCACAAGTTCGACTTGGGGATTACCAGGAGATTTATACGCCATTTTCAGAAAAGCAGCTACACAACCAGGCCGCTCGCTGCATGGACTGTGGAGTGCCTTTTTGCCACCACGGTTGCCCACTCGGAAATGTGATCCCTGAATTTAACGAAGCAGCCTATCAGGAAAATTGGCCTCAGGCCATCCGCATCCTGAAAAGCACAAATAACTTCCCGGAATTTACGGGTAGAATATGTCCTGCTCCTTGTGAAGCAAGCTGTGTGCTAGGAATCAATAAGGATCCAGTGGCTATCGAGTTGATTGAAAAGAACATTGTCGAGAAAGCCTACGATCTTGGTCTAATTGCCCCTTCCCCTCCAAAGGTAAGAACCGGGAAACGGGTGGCAGTAATTGGCTCAGGACCTGCAGGTCTTGCTGCTGCAGACCAACTCAATCAGGCAGGACATGAAGTGACCCTTTTTGAAAAAAATGCCAAAATTGGTGGGCTACTGCGCTATGGTATTCCAGATTTTAAGTTGGAAAAATGGGTGATCGATCGGAGAATCTCCTTGATGGAGGAAGAGGGTGTTCAGTTTAGTACCCAAACGGAAATAGGGTCAACTTTGGCAGCAGAAGAAGTACTGAAGAACTTCGATGCGGTAGTTTTGTCCGTAGGAGCCCAAAAACCCCGAGGACTCTCCATTCCCGGAAGTACACTTAAAGGAGTTCATTTTGCAATGGACTTCCTTGCCCCTCAAAATCAAGTGATCGGTGGAGAGGTAGCGGAAAATCCAATCTCGGCAACCGACAAAAATGTGCTCGTCATTGGAGGTGGAGACACGGGAAGTGACTGCATTGGAACCTCCAGAAGACATGGAGCCAGGCAGGTCATCCAGTTGGAATTACTTCCCAAACCACCCGTAAAGCGAACCACTTCTAATCCTTGGCCAGAGTGGCCCATGACCTTGCGAACTTCCAGTTCACATGAGGAGGGTGCTGAGCGCCTCTTCTCTGTGCTTACCAAGGAATTTGTAGGCAACGAAAAGGGGGAAGTCACCGGACTAGTGGTAGTAGATATCGTTTGGAAGGATGCCGGAGGGAGGATGACTTATGAGGTAGTAGAAGGTACAGAGCGGACCTTAGCCTGTGATTTGGCCTTCCTGGCCATCGGATATGTTGGTCCAGGACAAAACGATTTGTTGGGCAGTTTTGGGGTGGAACTTCTTGAAAACCAGCTCCCCAAATCCAAGCAGTATGCCAGTTCAAACCCGAAAGTATTTCTTGCAGGAGACATGCGTAGGGGACAATCTCTAGTCGTATGGGCCATATCCGAAGGCAGAGAGGCTGCAGTTCAGGTAGACAGCTATTTGATGGGAAGCTCTTCCTTGCCTAAAAAAGACGCCTCCTATTTTGAAGTAGAGGAGCAGCGTGAACAAGTTTAAAGCTAAATAGCAATAAAAAAAGGGCCACATCACTGTGGCCCTTTTTTGTTAATGCCCTCTTCGGAATCTAGGTCTTCCGCCTTGGGTATGATCCCCATGAGAATGATCCTTTCCTCTAGTTCGCATGGCTTCCTTCCGCTGCTCCCAAATCGTTTTTTGCTCTTCTGTCAGGATGGCTGCGATCTTTTTATCTTGTTCCATTCTGTATCCCTTTTGAGCTTCAAACTCTGCTTTTCGCTTTTGAATAAGCTCCTCCTGCCTAGTGGCATTTTCAAGTACCACTTTGCTTACCTGCTTTTTCTGCTCTTCGGTAAGCTTCAGTTCTTCCGCCATTCGATTACTCATCTTTTCTGCGCGCTCTGATGCACTGATTTCTCGAGAGTTGTTCTTCTGGTGTTGCGCAGACAGCCCAAGACTGATACAGGTCATGACTGCTGCTCCAAGGATCCATTTTTTCATCTTTATATTGGTTTGTTTCGAAATTTAGACCTCGAATTGCCCCATAGGTTTAATCTAATCTTTGGACTCATTTTTTGAATTCCTTATTTTTTGTTGGGTAGAACTTTCCCACAGTCCTAAAAATGCCCTTCGTCAGCTAAAAGAAATTGCTATTTTTGTTTCCTATAAACAGCAAATCCATGGGAAGAGCATTTGAATTCAGAAAAGAGCGAAAATTCAAGCGTTGGGACAAGATGTCCAAGGTATTTACCCGACTAGGGAAGGAAATCGTCATGGCCGTGAAGGTGGGCGGACCGGACCCTTCTAGTAATGCCAAACTTCGGACTGTCATCCAAAACGCCAAAGGTGCGCAAATGCCAAAGGATCGTATCGAAGGTGCGATCAAGCGGGCTTCCAATAAGGATGAAAAAGACTACGAAGAAGTAGTATATGAGGGCTATGGCCCCTTTGGAATCGCCTTTATTGTGGAAACTTCCACAGACAATACCAATCGAACCGTGGCTAACGTACGGTCCTACTTTGCCAAAGCAGGAGGCTCCATGGGTACTTCAGGATCCGTTAGCTTCATGTTTGAGCACAAAGCAGTATTCCGTTTTGCGAAAGCAGCATACGACCTAGAAGAGCTCGAATTGGAATTGATTGATTTTGGACTCACTGAAATCGCAGAGAATGAAGGGGAGATTTTTGCTTACACCGAATTTGAAGACTTTGGTTTGATGCAAAAAGCCTTGGAAGACCGAAATATCGAAGTCATTTCTGCAGATTTCCAACGCTTTCCTACCACGCTTACCGAATTGACAGAAGAGCAGGAAGAGATCATCAACAAACTTATCGATCGTCTGGAAGAGGACGACGATGTCAACCAGGTATTTACCAACATGGCTTAAGGCCTTGGCTACAAATCCCGAAAACCAATCCAATACCCTGCGTGTAATCGTAGGTAGCAAAAACCCGGTAAAAGTGGGTTGTACGCGAGAGGCTTTTTCTCAAGCATTTGGAAACGTGGGTTTGGTGGAGGGTGTTGATGCCCTTTCAAATATCCCAGCACAGCCGCGCTCTGAGGAGGAAACCCTCCTTGGTGCCAAAAATCGCGCTACCCATGCCAAATCACTTGTTCCCGAGGCGGACTACTGGGTAGGAATTGAAGGCGGGGTGGATGAAGACCCACAAGGGATGTATGCTTTTGCTTGGATCTATGTGCTGCACCGCTCGGGCAAATCCAGCCAATCCAAGACAGGCACTTTTTACTTACCCCCACCCGTAGTCGCCTTGATTCAGGATGGGATGGAATTGGGCCATGCCGATGATTTGGTTTTTCAAGCGCAAAATTCCAAGCAACAGGGAGGATCTGTCGGGCTACTTACGCATGGACTCATCACACGGGAAGGGTATTACCAACAGGCCATGGTGTTGGCACTGATTCCCTTTCTGAATGAATCCTTGTATCCTGCGGGCTAGCAGCTTTAGTTGCTAACTAGTACTACTTTTTATTCAGGTTATCCAAAAATTGGTTGAGGGAAACCTTCCAGTCTGGGTGGGCATCCCAGGTAGATCCGAGGTAAAGTTCCTCTCGAACTAAAAAACGGATGTAAAATTTCACCACCGTTTTTGCTCCTTCTTCTCCTGAAATCGGTTCAAGTCCCATGCTTTTCATCAGGTCTGCCTGCCTGCCTTCCACCTTAACGAGTAAAAATTGAATCTGGTCAGCGAGCAGCTCTTGATTGGTTTTCGTTTCCAACAGCCAGGCCACCTTATAAGGATACTTGCTTAAAAAAATTTCCTCAAGCCCGACTTTTTGAGCGCTTTGCTCGGCTAAGAGAGTTCCAGGGGATTTCCCAAAGACCTCATATCGGAAGTTGTTGATCGGACCATTGATGGCAGAAGTTCCTTCCACTGGAATTCCTAGACGAAAGACGTCAAGGTTTAGCGGATTTCTAGAAATCCACTTTTGGGAATTAGCAGCCACTGATTGTGGGCCTAAAGTGGGAAACTCTGTCAAGTCGGCAACTAGCAAGTTTTTAGTAGGCACTGCAGCTCCAATCGCAGCAAACTGCTGAGCGGCAGATTTCCAATCCTTCCCAGAAATTCCGTAAAGGGAAGTGCTTTCAATGATTTTCCCATCCCCAGAAAATTTTCCCACCTGAATACTTACCTGCTCCTTTTGTCGGGTAATCAAGACCACATTTTGGATTTGACGCTCCAAGAAAGCCTTTGCATAAACTGCCTGCAAGGCGGTAGACAAGGCTACCTGTTCGAGTTCAAAATACCCTACCGGATCTCCTCCAGCACGCACTAAATCCGGGTGAATGCTATCGGCAAGTGCTTGCCAAGTGATTATTGGCATAGCGCCGGGATCGTTCGATACCAATACAATGGACTTTCCTTCAAAAAAGGAAGGGGGCAAAGTCCCCTGACCATAAGAAAGGAGCGAACAAAAAAGAAATAAAAATAGGGCGTAGCTATATTTCATAAAATTTCTGAGGGATTGATCCCAAGGACTGTATTTTTACAGCAGTACTTCACTAATCCTTCTACTGATGCATTTCCTACAACGCAAATTAGGTACAATAATTTTAGTTCTCGCCTCCTTTACGGGCACATTTGCCCAAGAAATTGATGGCAAAAAACTTCTCTCCCATTTGGAATACTTATCCGCGGATGCACTTGAGGGCCGAAAACCCCTCAGTAAGGGCAGCGATATGGCTCAAAAGTACCTCTTAAAAGAGCTTACTGCCTTGGACTTGGTCGAACCACTTTATCCGGATTTTATCCAAAAGTTCTCGTTTGAAGACCGACGAACAAAAAAAATGTTGGTGGATGCAGCCAATATTGTGGTTTTTATTCCTGGCAATTCCTCCAAAAAAGTGATTGTAGTCACTGCCCATTACGATCATGTGGGCATAGGAAGGCCCAATGCAGCGGGGGATTCGATTTACAATGGAACGGATGATAACGCATCGGGTACAGCTGCATTGTTGGTTTTGGCGGAATATTTTTCAAAATATCGCCCTGAGCACGGCATGTTATTTGCCGCCTTGGATGCAGAGGAAATGGGGCTTCAAGGTGCAAAAGCCTTGGTGAATGATTTCCCCTATCCCCTAGAGCAAATCTTACTTAATGTGAATATGGACATGCTTTCCCGAAGCGAGGCAAAGGAAGTATTCGTTTCAGGAACCTCCTACTATCCACAGTTCAAAACAATATTGGAAAAAATTCCAAGCGAGACAGGTTCAGTCCTTCGCTTTGGCCATGATATTCCAGGCACAGGGGCAGAGGATTGGACTAGATCTTCAGATCATGGTGCTTTTTTTGAAAAGAAAGTCCCTCACTTGTATTTCGGAGTAGAGGACCATGTGGATTATCATCAGCCAAGCGATTCATTTGCAGGGATCCATCCTGCCTTCTACCAGGCCACTGTTCGCTTAATTTTAAAATCACTACTTTCTTTGGATACTGCTCTGCTCGAAAAGCGCTAAGGGTACCCAATCAATTTCCCTCAATTTATACGCTTGTCAAAAACCAACTTCATCACAAGCCTTCTGGTTTTCAGACTTCGGGATAGGAGTAATCAGGCCATTGTTCTGATTCTCAAAAAATATCCGAGTTAGGCAACTCATGCACAGTCCTCTAGAAATTCTAATTTCAATAGAAAATATGCAATTGGACATGGAAAAGCATGAAAGATCCGGCGCATGGAATCTTCCAGTAGTTGAAAATAACACCTATTTGGGATTTGTCTCCAAGGCTAAAATCTTCAATGCTTACCGCAAAAAATTGCAGCGACAGAAAGAAGAATAATCAGGTATTTGAAATAAAATTTGGGAGTTGAAATTATCCACTTTTGTCACAGCATTTAGAGTTGATAATCATTTAGTTAACGAAGATTATCCACAAAGTGGATTTCTTTAAAATCGATTTAACTAATTGATTTTTAATACTTTATATGTTAATTTAATGTGAATGTGGATAAATTATTGAAATTGTGGATAAATTTTTCTTGCATTTTTTAATCTGCTTTAATTCTGCTTTGAAGGGCATTTTAAAAGAAATTTGTCACAAGAAATCTTCAAAAAATCAGGGGAATTATAGCGCCAATTTTAGGACCAAATTAAAATTAAATTTGGCCGCTGGCCTGCCGACCGGCG
Organism: Spirosoma fluviale; assembly: GCA_945901615.1. Classification (GTDB taxonomy): domain Bacteria; phylum Bacteroidota; class Bacteroidia; order Cytophagales; family Cyclobacteriaceae; genus Algoriphagus. Next base: position 34,890 of record CAMDLI010000008.1, on the reverse strand, counting down.
AAGGGAACAGAAAAAACCCTAGACAAGAACCATCTCAAAATTCTTGTCTAGGTTTAATCCTAATTTAACTTTTAATTTTCAAAATTATTTTCCAAAACCCGTAGGAGAGAGATTACTCATCTGCCTCATGATAAAGCTTTGTCTACCCTTAATGTAGGAAGTAGGCCTTGCTGGACTCCAGCGTCTAGGATTTGGCAATACCGCAGCGATTAATGCTGCCTGCCCCTTTGAGAGCTTGGAGGAACTCTTATCAAAAAAGGTTTGAGAGGCTGCTTCAATCCCATAGATTCCATCGCCCATCTCAATGACATTTAGGTACACCTCAAGGATTCGTTCTTTGGACCAAAAAATTTCAATCAAGACAGTGAAATAGGCCTCAAAGGCTTTTCGTACGTAACTTCTTGAAGGCCATAGAAACACGTTTTTTGCAGTTTGCTGCGTAATCGTACTAGCCCCCTTCACTCGCTTATTCTTTTTATTCCCTTCCCAAGCTTTCTTTAAAGATTTGAAATCAAATCCAAAATGCTTCATAAATGTCTGATCCTCTGCACCTACTACTGCTTGAGGGGCATGCCGAGACATTTCTGAAATAGGAACCCAATCCTTAACCAAGCGCACTTCTTTTTCTGGATCAATTGCCTGTTCCACCAATCGAATCACCATCAAAGGAGTGATGGGCACCGGTACAAATCGGTATAAAATGACTAATCCAATTGAAAGTCCTAGAAACCACAAGGAAGTCTTCCAAATTAATTTTCCAATCCAACGAATCGCTTTCATCTTACGAATTAAAGGGTAGCTTTTGCCTGTACAAATTGGTAGAAAAAAATGGCATTTTCATCTTTCCCTAATTTTTCTAAATCTTCCTCCATTTTTTCCACTGCAGAGGGCGTCACTATCCCCTCAGCGAGCAATGCAGGTGCCGCACTTTTAAGTAGCTCCTTCCAATATTCAGTTACTGCTTTTCTCTTTTCGCCACTTCTGGCATCTAGGTAAAATCCATCAAAGCGGGTGGAGCAAGCGGAAAATCCAGCCTCCCTCATCAGATTTCCCAATTCAATCCCCACATCAGGGTTTCCGCCAATCATTCGTTGAAAGTTGCTCATTAGCTCCACATAGTGCTGCAGATGGGAGAATCCCGGTGAAACATACAAGCTTGAGTTGAATACTTCCGTTACATACACTCGAGCTCCAGGTAGAAGATGCTCCTTGAGCCTTGCCAAAAGCTGAATCGGGGAAGGGACATGCTCCAAGGTCCAACACACAAAGGCAGCATCAAATCGAGCTTCAAGCTGAAGTGCACAACCATCCTGCTCCACAAAACGAACACGATCTCCAAATGATGCCAAGTTGATTCGTGCTTGCGCAAGTTGAACCGCTGAAGAATCCACACAGGTGATCTGGAGGTCAGGAAATCTTTCTAGCAGAATACGGGTTTGCGCACCCACTCCGCTACCTACTTCCAGCAGCTGCTTACAGCCACTGAAGTCCAGCTCCTTGTACACCATTGGCGCTAAGAGCTCAGCTTGCTCCTTTAGGCGCAACTGCTCTTCCGGATCAAAACCATGCACATAGGTTGCCATTGATGAAAAGTAATTGGGGTTTAGGTACTAGAAAGGACGAAGATCAAACTTTTTTAAAGATTGAAAAATTCGCTTCCTTACTTTTTCCTATTTTCGACTTCTATTTCTCTTAAACCTCCCCACCTATGTCCCCAATTGCAATTGGCAGCTTTGAAGAATTTGAATCCTATCAAGGAAAAGAACTTGGTGCTTCTTCTTATTTCCAAATCACCCAAGAACAAATCAATCGCTTTGCAGAAGCAACCTTGGATCACCAATGGATTCATACCGATCCCGAACGCGCAAAGGTGGAAGGAGCTTTTGGTAATACCATTGCCCATGGTTACCTCACCCTAAGCATTGTCCCCTACCTATGGGAACAAATCGTGCAAGTCAACAACCTCAAAATGATGATCAATTATGGGATTGAGAATCTACGATTTGCCCAAGCTGTAACCGTGAACAGTGAAGTACGCTTGGTAGCCTCCTTAAAAAATATCACCAATCTACGTGGCACCATCAAGGCAGAAGTGGAAGTTACCCTAGAAATCAAGGATCAAAAGAAGCCAGCATTCGTAGGGCTCCTAATCTTCTTGTATCATTTTAATCCCGTCTCAGGAAGCTAACAAATCATTGATTACCGTTGCAGCACAGGCGCAGCCAAAGGCCGCTGGAAGAAAAGACATCGTTCCATAAGCTGACTTTTTGAAATTTTTTCCGTCGGTCAGCATCAGGCTCTCTTTAATCATTTCTTCGGTGGAAAATACGGCCTTGAAGCCATCGACAATGTTTCTTCTTTTCAGCCGCTTCCGCAGCATCTTGGCCAGCTTGCATTGATGCGTGTCAGCAAAGTCGACCACCTTGATTTGGGTGGGATCTACCTTTCCTCCTGCGCCCATGGAACTGACTAATGGAAAGCCACGCTTTTTTGCTCCTTCGATGAGGTGCATTTTGGGTGTAAAGCTATCGATGCAGTCCACCACATAGTCAAACTCATTCCCTTCCAGCAAGTCCGTAATTTCGAAAGGCTCTAAAAATTTTTTGATTGCCTGCAACTTGAGTTTTGGGTTGATGGCCAATAGGCGCTCCTCCATCCATCCTGCCTTGGGCTGTCCTACATTGAGCTGCGTAGCTGGAAGCTGCCGGTTGACATTGGAAATGTCTACCGTGTCCCCATCCACAATCGTCATGGCCCCAATGCCTGAACGGGCGATAAACTCAGCAGCAAAAGAGCCTACTCCCCCTAGCCCTACCACGAGCACATGTTTAGTGGCTAACTTTTCAAGGCCTTCACGCCCTACAATCAACTCGGTTCGGCTCAGCCAGGCAAATTCATTCATGAGATCTTTCTTTTGGAAATGGCATTCCAGTTGGCAATCACTTGGGCTGCAAGGCTTGCCACTGGAATCTGCAAAAGTAGGGAAGCCCTCTGATAAATTAATCCGATTTCCAAACCCGAATCATCAGTTTCAAAAAAGACTCGATCCAAGGGGCATGTTGCCAGCCATTTTGATGCATTACTACCTGGGTGAAGGATGTGCTTTCCAAAGGAGAAAAATAGGGGAAAGGGCAACAGCTGGGTTGCCAACTCGGGCTTTTGATTCCAACCATGCCAGATGATGCAAGGAGGATTCTTTGCTGATTTCAGGTACTCCAGGAGTAGGTCATGGGACTTGACACAATGCAAAATCAACGGGATTCCCAATTCAGCGGCAGCACTAGCTTGGGCATAAAAAGCATCTTTTTGAAGCTGAATTTCAGGTCCCTTAAGTCGATCAACCCCCGCTTCCCCAATTGCCAAAACTCGCTCATGCTGGCTAGACTGGTCTTGGATCCTTTTAAACTCGTCTTCCCAATCCAATCCTACGCTCCAAGGATGAATACCTACCGAACAGGCACCCACACCAGAGGTGGCAGGGTTATCTGCTTGATAAAGGGAATAGGGCTGCCCGGATTGATGCGTATGAAAGTCCCAGAAATGCATTCCCGAAGGTCGGGAAATTAGGGTTGGAAAAAAATGCGAGCTACCCTTTCAAAAAAAATGCCCCCAACAAGTCGTCCTTAGTTGGGGGCAGGTACACATCAACTAACTAGTCTTAATCCAAGCGCTTTCGCTCTTCTGAACTTCCCGAATTCGAATTCACTCGGAAGCTTTGTCCTTTTGAAAAATTGTACCGAAGCGTAAATCGGACACTCTGCTCATTTCGGTATTGGCGAATAGAGGTGTCTATATCCGCAAAATTGATCCCTGCGCGAATCAACTGAGTACGGAACAAGTCTCCCCCATTGATGGATAAGGATAATTTGTCTTTCATTACCGATTTTGTGATTCCAGCATCGACCCATCCAAATCCCTTGATTTCTCCTTGTCCCCAAATCTGTGGGCTTAGGTAAATTCCCACTAACTCCACCTTGAAACCTTTAGGCAAAGTAAAGTTATGCTGCGTTCGGAGTAGGTAAGATACTTGGCTAATGTCTAAGATATCTGTGCCAAGGAGTGACTTGAATTTATTGTAGTTGACCTGAACCAGGTTGGAGGTATTCCACCATTTTGCCAATTCAACAGGTACTACGCCTTGAAAATTGAAATTCTTAGTCTTATCAAAATTTGCTGTGAAAGTGGTGGTACTGCGTGCCTCCTCCTCCTGCTCAAAAATCTGCTGAAATGCATCTTTGGTGACACTGTAGCCCAAGGTAAACTGGTACACACCTTTGATGACATGGTCCATCTCCAAATTCGTAGAATACTGAGGTCTCAAACTTGGATTCCCTTTCTCGGTAGTAAGGGGATCAATGTAATACACAAAAGGATTCAGCAAGCGGTAATTGGGTCGCGTAATACGTCGATTCACGTTATAGACCACTTGGTAGGCATCGCTGATCTTGTGCTGCAAAAATACACTTGGAAAGAGGTTGGTGTATTCTTGCTTATTGACTTGGTTGAGCGTCTTGGAAGTTCCGGTCACATCGGAATACTCCATACGCAAGCCCGCCTGATAGGATAATTTGGGCGAAAAATCCCCTTTCAAGGAACTATAGGCAGCCAATACATTTTCTTGGTAGATAAAGCGATTCGAGTTGGGATCGGGTTGCAACTGGGCATCGCCATTGCCTCGGCTTAGGTCTAGGTTATTGTCCGACTCTACCCAGCTCCCCTTGAGGCCCGCCTCTAGTACTTTTCCTCCTTTGAGGGGCTTAATCCAATCCACCTTGGAGGTCAAGATGGTGTAGTACATGTCGTTGAGCGTCAATACGCGATCGGTCCTCAGGGTTGGTGGATTCAATCCATTCGAATAGGAATTATTCAACAAGGCTTCACTTGCCATGTCCATCACTGTCAAGTCTAAGTCCGCTGTGATCTTTCCGCCTAGGGTATCCAACTTTGCGTCGTAATGTAGGTTGGTAAATAACCGACTGCGCTGGTCCTCGGAATCATTGATTGATGTGAAGCTCGATTTGTTGGACTGTCCAGGATTTGAAATTGTCGTTCCGGAGTTATTGAGTCCATTGCTGGCAGAAGTAGAAGCCTGAACGTTGATCCCCAAATTCTGAGTGGGGGTTAATTCGTAGTTGGCAGCCCCAGTAAAAGAAGGGGTATGGCTACGCTCGACGATGCGAGAATCTTGCAAAAAGGTGGATTTGCCAGCTTCCACCTGGAAATTCCTGCCGATTTCCAAATCATTAATCTCTACATCCTCATTGTAGTTAATCGTTCCATTGCTCGTCCACTTCCCTTTTTTGACATTGAGGGTAACCCCCGCATTGGGAGCAGCTTTTCCATTGTATCTGCCTCCGAGCATCACATTCCCAAAAACCCCATCCACCGTATTTTTCTTGAGCTGAATGTTGATCACCCCTGCGGCACCCTCTGCATCAAAGCGTGCAGATGGACTGGTCATGACTTCGATACTTTTAATGTTGTCCGCGGGCATGGAACGCAAAAAGCTTGTCAGATCGGCGGCACTCATGTACATCGGCCGATCGTTAATCATCACGGTTACGCCTGTTCTCCCATTCAGGTTGATACTTCCATCCGTAGTGATAAATACCCCCGGGGATCTTCCCAATACATCTAGCGCATTGGCTCCTTCCGCCATCACCGTGCCTTCTACATTGACGATGGTCTTGTCAGGTTCGATGATGATTTGTGGACGTGATGCCTCGACGGTGACCTCATCCAAGCCAGTTACTTCATCGGCAAGTACAAGTGTTCCAAAATCCTTCTGCAAACCGGCCAGAAGTTCAAACTCCTCGGAAGAGAAGGAGGTATAGGCTAGCGAAGAAACCACCAGCTTGACACGGGCAATCTTAGTAGTAGAAATCAAAAAATTTCCCGCTTCATCGGTCACTGCACCTTCAAGAAGTACTCCCTCTGGCGATAGCAGCGCCGCATTGGCATAGGGCACGGGCTCCCCTTTTTGGTTGGTAATGATTCCGCGCAACAGGGCTGATTGGTTGGTTTGAGCGGCAAGCGTACTAATTCCTAGCAGGTACACAAAAAAGGCTAAGAATAAAAAGTGACGGGTCTTCATGAAGAAAGTAGTTGGTTTAGTTTTCTAGTAGATGCAGAAAACCAAGAAAAGGATGTGCCAAGAAGAAAAAAATGCGAAAAATAACTTTAAACCAGGGTTTTTAATGGAGCAAATCAGTGGACTGTCTCATTTCCGAACAGCGATTTTTCAGAATGGGACAAAAAAACTCCTGAAGAATATCCTCAGGAGTTCATCAATCGCAGATTGCGAATAGGTTTATTTCGCTGCAGCGTAACGCTTGCTTACTTCCTCCCAGTTGACCAGGTTCCAGAACGCCGCGATGTAGTCTGGACGTCTGTTTTGGTAGTGTAGGTAGTAGGCATGCTCCCACACGTCCAGGCCTAGGATCGGGGTGCCAGGGCAATCTGACACGTCCATGAGGGGATTGTCTTGATTGGGTGAAGAGCACACACAAAGTTCTTTTTTGGTGTCTACACAGAGCCAAGCCCAGCCTGAGCCAAATCGTGTAGCTCCTGCTTTGTTGAAGGTCTCCTTAAAGGCGTCAAAAGAACTAAATTTTGCATCAATTGCAGCAGCCAATGCTCCAGTAGGAAGGCCTCCACCCGTTGGAGAAAGAATTTGCCAAAAAAGGCTATGGTTCCAATGTCCCCCGCCGTTGTTTCTCACTGCAGCATTTGATCCTGCCACCTTCATCAGCTCTTCCAAGGATTTGCCTTCAAGGTCGGTGCCGGCAATAGCAGCATTTAAGTTGGTCACATAAGCATTGTGGTGCTTTCCATGGTGAATTTCCATGGTTCGTGCATCGATATGGGGCTCCAATGCATTCAGTGCATAAGGAAGTGAGGGTAGTTCAAAAGCCATGTGTATAGGGTTTTATGTGCAGTAAAGTTAAAAATTTTGTGCGCTTTTATATGTTTTCTAAACCAGACTTTTACGCAAAAAGTTCTTGTCAATCAAAAAGTCTTTTTTCGCAAGTTTTTGAAAAATTCCAGCATAAGCTGCTCTGACTCTTTTGCCATCATTCCGGTAAATACCTTGGTTTTGGGATGGAGCATTTGGGAATTGCATTGGTGGTAACCTCGCTTGGGATCCGAGGCTCCCACATGAAGTTCCCCTAGTTGCGCCCAGTAGAGTGCCCCCGCACACATGGGGCAAGGCTCCAAGGTGACATACAAGCGACATTCATTCAGGTATTTTGCACCGAGGTAGTTGGCCGCAGCTGTGATAGCCAACACCTCTGCATGGGCCGTGACATCAGTCAACTTTTCGGTTTGATTGTAGGCTCGTGCAATCACTTTATTTTTTGAGACCACTACTGCACCCACTGGCACTTCGCCCTCTTCAAAAGCAAGTTTAGCTTGCTTGAAGGCCTCGTTCATGAAGTACTCGTGGGAGAAAATTTCCAAAAGGGTTAGAAATTAAACAGAGTGAAGATCTCTTCGCGAACTCCTTTGTTGATTACCATCGCCAAGATTAAGGACACCACCAAACCGGCAAGGGCTTTCCACACGTCCTTTTTGGCCAATCGGAAGGCGCGTTCAAGCCAAGCACCTCTACTTTTTCCTTTTCCATGCTTGCCCAATGCAATAGCAAACTCTCGTCCTGCCAGAAGTCCTATAAATACCCAGGTGGTACTCATCGGAACATTGCTGTACATTTTGAAGTAGAACAAAATCACCGCGTAAACCAGATCCACCATGGTAGCAGCACGCACATCGGCTACATTCGTTTTTTCATTGATGATATCTTGGATTTTGTCACCTTTCAGGAAAAAAATCATCCCTAATCCGAAAAATACAACTCCTGTGTAAACAACAAATTCAACAAGATTTAACTGACGGGGTAAAAACACAGCAATATTAGCCGCATCCTGCATGATCCAAATTGCCCAAAGTGTTCCTGAAGTAATCCATTGCAAGACCATCCAATAGGGTTTTGCCTCCCCTTTTAAGTAGTTTTTGACAAAGCGCTCTAAAGCATACCAAACAAGGATTGCTAATACAAAAGCCAAAACGTAGCCATAAAAACTCTTGGACATTACCGAAACAATCGTGCCCGCTTTGTAGGTAAAAACATTAAGCAACAAAAAGGTGGTAGATACCGGCCACCTCATTCGGGTCATAATCAGCAAGACAATTGGGGCTGCCAACTGTAGAAATACAAAACTTTCGGGTGCTTTTTCTAATCCTGGGGTACTGAGTAGTTGGAAGGAAACGTCACCCTCGAAAACAAACCAACTGTAGGTAATCGTGACCACCCAAATCAATCCTATAAACAGCCACAGCCAATACCATTTAGTTTTTTGATTGGAAACTATAAAAGTTCCGATGGTCTGAATGCTATCATTCGCAATCGCAGAATAGGCAGCGAGTGCAAAACCAAACCACATGGCAGCATAGGTATATTCTGTAATAAATCCTGCAATAGAAACCAGGATTGCAAGGAGAATTAAATAAGAACGTTCAGCCTTCGCTAAGTCAAAAATTCCAGAAACCTTCTTTGAAATGGACTCTTGATTTATGTTCTGATCAATTGGCTTTCTTCTGGCCATGAGGATGAATGGTTAAATGGTGGTTAAAAATAGAGAAGATATTCCGCAACCTGTATTATTAAATTGTTAAAAGAAAGAAAAACAATCTCCAATCACAGAAGTCAAAATTGATTTAAGGGAAAAAAAGTGGATCATTGTAGGCGATTCTAGTAAGAGAAGAAAGATAGCATGATGTGCCGTTAGACAATCCCTGTTGATTGTCCCCATCACTACGATAATGGAAAGCTTGGAAAAGCAGGGAGGCCCTGCAAAAAGTAATTTTTTTCAGTATGCACAGGTATTATTTGCCTTGCTACTCTTCATTTTTGCCATTGACCTCCTTACTGTTGGCGTTGGAAACATAAACGGGGGCATTGCATTAGAAATCCTTAACGCAACTAAAAATCCATTCATCAGCCTATTTATCGGTTTATTGGTAACTGCCTTGATTCAAAGTAGTTCGACGGTCACTGCAAGTCTGGTGGCCATTGTGGCCTCAGGAAATCTCACCTTACAACAAGCGGTTCCTATTGTACTAGGAGCAAACATCGGTACCACGCTTACCTCCACCCTGGTATCCTTATCTTATTTGATGAATAACAAGGAATTTCGACGGGCCTTATCCGCAGGAATTTCCCATGATATATTCAACATTCTTACGGTCATTCTGCTTTTACCTCTTGAAATTTACTTTGGATTTCTTTCCAATACCGCAAGCCATATTGCAGGTTGGTTTGCCTCTGACAATTCCTTCGAAGGACCTATCGTCTACAACCGGATGTTTACCCGCTCTTGGACAGAATGGATAGTCAATCAGATCAACCATCCTGTGGTATCCATGATTCTGTCAGTGGCCCTCGTGTTTTTAGCGATCAAAGTCTTGTCCACTGCCATGTACAAATCCTTTATCAAGAACACATTTCAGGATATCAACAAGGTCATTTTTCAAAAAACAGGGCTTGCATTTTTTTATGGGCTTTTCTTCACTGCGGCAGTTCAGTCGAGTACAGTTACTACCTCGCTTGTGGTCCCCCTTGTGGCGAGTAAAAAAGCAACCCTAAGCAAGGTCTTCCCTTTTATCATTGGTGCAAACATTGGTACCACCATCACCGCAGTCATAGCTTCTATTTACAAGCCTGAAGCGGCCATTGCTTTGGCATTGGTACATGTCTTATTCAATAGTATTGGCGCTTTGATATTTTTGCCCATCTCAGGAATCCGTAAAATCCCAGTTTGGATCTCAAACTACATGGCAAAAATATCATTGAAGTATAGATTGGTAGTTTTTGCCTACATCCTACTCACCTTCTTTGTCATTCCCTTTCTGCTGATCTACTTTACCCAAGATTAAGGATTTTTGGTTCGCCATTCATCCATCAACGATTTGGCAGCGCTGGTGCCTAGACGATCAGCCCCTGCCTGTATCAGTGCCAAAGCTTGGTCGAGCGTTTTTATACCTCCACTTGCTTTAATCCCAATAGTGGATGGCAAGACCTCTCTCATCAACAGTACATCCTCTACCTTTGCTCCAGATGGGGCATAGCCTGTGGAGGTCTTGACAAAATCTGCTCCTGCATCTTGGCAAATCAAGCAGGCTTCTCGGATTTGTGTAGCACTCAAATAGGCCGTTTCAATAATCACTTTCAGGACCCTTTCTGATTCATGACACAGCTTGGCTAGTTGTGCTAATTCTATTTTGGGCCAGGACATGCCCGAATGGAAAGCGGTTTGAGACCATACCACATCCAACTCATCTGCACCGGCTTGAATCGCAGTTTTCGCTTCTGCTAGCTTTGTTTCGGATAGCTCATAGCCAAAGGGAAAGCCAATCACTGTCACCAGCTGAATGTCCTGTTCTTGTAGCTCTCGCTTTACCTTTTTAACCCAGAAAGGAGGCACGCACACCCCAATAAATTGGGCTGCAATAGCATCAGCTATCAAAAGATCTATCTCCTTTTCCGTAACGGTTGGCTTAAGTAAGGTGGATTCTAGGTAACGATTTAGTTTCATTCCAATTGATTAGGGGATCTAGCTTACGTAATCGCTCAGGTACATAAATTCCAAAGTCAAATCTCCGTCACGAGCAATGGTGGCCTTTTCCAATAGATCTGAGTTTTCTTTACCCAATTCTGGGACGACCCATTCCCGAAGCTGTCTGGCAAACTCAGCCGAAGATTCGCGTGGAAGTTCGCAAGGCAAATTATCAATCGCCATCACGGAAATACTGTGCTGATTTGCAAAAGGAGGGAGCTCCTGTGTGGTACTTCGGTCTATATCATACACGGGATCAAGCAAGGTAGACGCCCGATGCGTAGTAGGAACCGATCCATCGATATCACAGGTGATGTCAGCAATTACAGAAATTGAAAAATTTATGGATTGAATAGCCTCCAGCTCAAACAACCGTGGAGCCTTAGGATCCCAAAACGCTGCAGCAATTAAAATCTCAGCAACTTCCGCAAAAGGCATAAATTGGCTTTCATAGGCTTCTGGATAGGCATAAAAATGGGCTTGCTCATAGCCTTTATCGGAAATGCTCCGCACATAGTCGGCAGTGGAAAGGCACGTAAAAACTGGTTCTTCAAAGTCATTTCTAAGAAAGTCCTGAGGTTCTATTTCCCGAATTCCCAAAATTTCTAAGATTTCTAAAACCCCTTTTCCTACTCTTCCTCTACCAGTCACCACAATTTTGATTGGAGGCAGCAGCACCTTCTTCAATTCTACTTTTAATTCCTCCAAATCCCTACAGTCCAAGGCTCTTCGTATTTGATAAAGACCCGTCTTCTTTCCATAGGTCCAAAAAGCATTGTAAGCACCCACAACTCCTGCCCATCTCCCAAAGGCAACCACCCGTTCTCCGGCTGGATTTTTCAATAGCTCATAGTCTATCAGACGAATTGACTTGGCCAAGATGGCTTGCAGCATGGCTTTATTTCGAGGTTGCTTCTTAATCGTATGCGAAAAGAAAAAATAGGTCTTTTCAGGAATCAATTGAGAAATTGGTACTTCCTTCACGCCAAATAAAATGTCTGCTTTAGACAGGTCGCTGACCACCTCAATCCCTTGCTCCTGGTACTCCTCATCGGCGTAGCAGCGGAACGCACTTGTTTCTACACAAATGGACAGGCCATCCCCAGCGCTTTTTTGAATGTCATGCAGGATCTCTGGGGTAAAAGGCGTGCGTCGATCCACAGGGATTTTCCCTTCTCGGATGATTCCAATTTTCATAAAAAGTAAGTCATTTGGGTTAGTTGATTCTGACAAGCTCTCCCGCATTCGTTCCTCTAAAAAGCACTTCCTTCACTACGGGGCATTGCAGGGACAAGTTAGAAAGAATTTTGAAGCCAAAAGCCTCCAACCTCTCGAAAAAAGGATGGGCGATACCCAAACAAAAAAAGGGGCTTTCAGCCCCTTTATCAATCGATTCCTAAGAAATCTACTTGAAATACCAAGATCGAATTCTCTGGGATTTTGTCGTTGTTTTTCTGATTGCTGTAGCCATAAGGCGAAGGAATAATGAGGGTCGCCTTTGAGGTAGGACGGAGTCTTTTGAATCCAATATCCCAACCGGTAATTACGGTGGCGGTGCCTACTACAAAACTAAGTGGGGCGTAGACTCTTCCCTCCACAAATAAGTTTTTGAGCCGAGCTATAGCCTCATAGGAGGTATCAAACACCGTTCCAGTAGCCATCACCTTTCCAATGTAGTCTGTGTAGACTACGGTATTATTCGTTGGGCGAGAACCCTTGCCTTCCTTCTGCACAATCACCACGACCCCACTAGGATCATGGATACGGTAGATACTATCAATTTTGGCAGTATCTAAGTATGCAGCAATTTTCTTACGGTCCGTGGCAAGATTGCCTTCAAAATCATATGCTGGCCCCTGATTATATGGGTTAGGGGTCTCGCAAGAACTGAGACCAACTAGGGCAAAAAGGAAGAGTACTAAAAGATTACGCATCATGGATTTAGATTCGGGCCTTTTTTGATCTGTACAAGGTCAAGTTCAAATATCAGGGGAGAGTTTGCCGGAATGCCTCCACTTGCCTGAGATCCATAGCCAAGTCGAGAAGGAAAAATTACGGTTGCCTTTTCTCCTGCATGCATCATGGATATCGCAAATTCAAATCCAGTGATCGTAAATCCATAGCCTACTGCATAGCGAAGAGGCTGGTACTTCCTTCCTGTACTGAAAATGCCATTATCCTTTGCAACCTGCTCGATAGAGCTATCGAAGATTTTTTTATCGAGTGTCTTGCCTGTATAGTTGACTGTAACTGTATCTCCTCGCGTTAAACTGTTTCGCTCTGGTTTGGTTGAAACCTCCCAGAACATGTAAAATCCTTCAATCGGCTCACTGTATTCCTTCACGCTCGAAATGGGATTCTCTTTAAGAAACTTTTCGATGGCTTCCTTATCCCGCTCCAAGATCACCTCTTGAGTTTGATCAGAATCCACACAGGAAAGCAAAGAAAGTGCTCCGATAAATAAAGCCAATGCGGAAAATAGTCTGGATTTCATAGGTTCTGGTTATTTAATGTAAAGTGTACGACTTGTTATTTCTTTGAGTCGGTTACTTCTACGTCAAATACAAGAATAGAGTTGGCAGGAATCATTGCTCCAGCTCCACTTTCTCCATAACCAAGTGGAGAAGGAATGATTAATTTTGCTTTAGAGCCCTTCTTCAAGAGCATCAATCCCTCGTCCCATCCTGGAATTACTTGACCCAAGCCTACACTAACTGGTAGCGGCTCGTAAGGACGCTCCTCGCTGAACATGTTGTTTGCTTTTGCAATCTCTGGGTATGAAGTATCAAACAAGGCACCTGTGATTAGGTAACCCGCATAGTTCACAGACAAGGTAGTTCCTGGAGTAGTAGCCTCGCCAGTTCCTTCCTTTTCAATCACATAGTACAGTCCACTTTCGGTTTTTTGTGCTTTCAAATTGTTCTTTGCAATGTAGGCTTCAATGGTTTTTGCTTCTTCTACCAAGAGCGTCTTGGCGCGTTCCGCTGCCTTCTCTTGCTCTTTTTGCATTGCCTCTTCATAGAAAGCCTGCATGTCTGCTTCTGTCTTTACATCATAAGCGCCCAATCGAACTTTGATGAGGTCTCCTTCTTTAATTGGAGCAGGTTGATTGCCACTGAAAATAACTTTTGCTGTAGCCTCAAAGGTGATTGAATCTCCTTTTCTAAGTGCCAAAAAGATTTCGTCCATGCCATTCTGAGCCTTGATGGTATCATTTGCCATCAAATAGCCTGGAAACGGCTGAGTCAAAGTACTGTAGATGACCGAGTCAGCCTGGGTCAAAATCTCTAAATTATACAATAGAAATGCACCATTTGCAGGCTTCTCCTTGCCTTCTTCGATGTAGGTAAATTCGATGGCATCCTTCTCTGTTACTTTAGTTTTTTTACAAGAAGAAAGGGTGCCTAACCCAACGATTAGGGCAATGAGAACAAGGGATTTGTAATTTTTCATAAAAGGATAGGTGAATTTCAAATTTTTTAAGTTTGTGGTTATAGTGTAGGTACTTCTTTGGAATCAAAAAGGTCTTCTCGGTATTCTTGAACAAGGGATTCAAATCGTGCAACTGTTTTTTTCAAGCTAGCAGAAGATTTGCCTCCAGCTGCATTTTTATGCCCTCCCCCACCAAAATGGGCAGCAGCAAATTTATTTACCGCTACATCTGCACTAGAACGAAAGGATATTTTGACGCCATCTTCTCGTTCAGAAAATAACGCTGCTAATTTCACTCCTTGCAAAGATAAGGCATAATTCACCAAACCCTCTGTGTCGCCAGTCTGACTTTGATATTTTTTAAGATCTTTTTTACTGATCACAAAATAGGCCAGATGCAAATCTTCCCGCACTACCAAACGCTTTGTGATGGCAAAGCCAATGAATTTGAGCCTATTTAAGGAATTTGAATCGTAAATTAGGTTTGCAATCTCTGTCGCATTTGCACCAGCCTCCAACAATTCTGCAACCACTAAGTGGACATTCTTGGTGGTATTGGGGTGACGAAAACCTCCGGTATCGGTCAAAATTCCCGCATAAAGACAAGAAGCAATATGCTTATCAATCAGCTCCTTGTCACCAAAAGTGACTATCAATTCATAGACGAGTTCGCAGGTAGCTGCTGCCTCGGTACTCCACAGTCTATGGTGTGCGAAATCCTCCGGATCTTGGTGGTGATCAATATTGACAATGAAAGCATTGGATTGACGAATCAATTCGCCCAATTCGTTTACCCGACTTAAAACCGAGAAATCAAGGCAGAAAATCAATTCGGCCTTTTCCAACTTACCCAAGGCTTTCTTGTGATCTCGTTCCTTGGAAAAATCCAAGACTTGATCATTGCCTTTCATCCAAGTCAAAAAGTAAGGATAGTCGGAGGGACTGATGACCGTTACCTCGTGCCCTTTCTTGATTAGGTAGTTTGAAAGTCCCAAGGAAGAGCCCAAGGCATCTGCATCAGGCTTCACATGAGTGGTAATGACGATTTTCCTAGGGGAGGAAAGTTTTTGAATAAGCGTACCTAAAGCTTCCATTAATTTGATTCAGCTGCACTTTTGGCTCCGGAGCGAGCAAAGGTCAGTAAATTTTAGACAAATCCCAAAGCATCAAATTTACTGATACTGAAGCAACTACATGAGAATTCTATTCCACCCATTTAATTATGAATCAAAAAGCGCTAATTTTGCAGCCGAAACAAACCAATGAAACTCTAAATCCCATGGCAGGAACCAGAACATTCACCATGATTAAGCCAGATGCTTTCGAAGCAGGCAACGCAGGTGCAATCTTAAAAATGATTGAAGCAGCAGGTTTTAAAATCGTTGCTCTAAAAGCTACCCGACTCAGCCCAGCATTGGCTGGAAAGTTTTATGAGGTACATAGCGAAAGACCTTTCTACAAGGACCTTTGCAACTACATGTCTTCTGGAGCTATTATTGCTGCTATTCTGGAAAAAGAGAACGCAGTAGAAGATTTCCGTACCCTAATCGGAGCTACCAACCCTGCCAACGCAGCTGAGGGAACCATCCGTAAAATCTTCGCTAAATCCATTGAAGCCAATGCCGTTCACGGTTCTGACTCTGATGAAAATGCAGCCATTGAAGGAAGCTTCTTCTTCAACCAATACGAGCGAGTACTTTAATACTCCCTCCTAAAAATTAGAAAAGCGGCCCATCAAACAGGCCGCTTTTTTTGCTTTTGGTCAGGGCTTACTTTTTCAGGTCGGGAATGTCCTCGGACATAATTTTTGCAGAGAGCAAAGCCAAAGGAATCCCTCCCCCCGGATGTACTGATCCTCCACAGAAGTATAAACTCTTCAGTTGGCTAGAAAAGTTGGGATGCCGCAAAAACGCAGCAAACCGGGTGTTCGAACTATTCCCATACAAGGCTCCCTGCGCAGATGAGGTTTTGAATTCAATACTCCTGGGGTCTAAAATTTCCTCAAAGTCGATCAATGGTTCAATATCGACATGCAAGAGACGACTCAGCTTCGCAAGGATGTCCTTCTTGGCCTTTGCAATCAGCTGATCCCAATCTTGACCTTGGTTATTCGGAACATTGATCATGGTAAACCAATTCATGGAGCCAAGTGGCGCATCGTCCGGCTTACAGATTGAGGTGCAGTTGATGTACACTGTCGGATCCTCATAAATCGTCCCTTTCCGAAATAGGTGCTCAAACTCCTGCTCGTAATCCTCCGAAAAAAAGATATTGTGCATGCCTATTTCTTCAAAAACCTGGGAAATGCCCCAGTAAAAGATCAGTGCAGAGCTTGACTTTGGCTGCTCCAACAGCTTTTTGGGCTGCACCTGCTTTTTGAGAATCGTCTTGTAGGCATTGACCATGTCCATGTTATTCACCACAAGATCTCCGCTTACTACGTTACCCTGCACTCGAAGTCCGCAGGCACGTTGATTCTCCACGAGAATTTCATCTACCGGTGCATTGAAATGGTAGCGCACGCCCAAGGACAGAGCCAACTTGTACAAGCTCATGCTGATGTCGTGCATGCCTTGCTTCGGAAAATAGGCCCCTAGGTTAAACTCCAGGTGGGGAATGATGGTCAAGGTTGCCGGTGTCTGGTAGGGGTCCGAACCGTTGTAGGTGGCATACCTGTTGAAGAGCTGCACCAATTTGGGGTCCTTCAAAAGTCGCTTATTGAAGGCATTCATGGTAGAGAAAAGACCCAGTTTCCCTAAATTTAAGTAGGCCTTCCTTGCCTGTGGTCCGATCCAAGTACTCAACTTGTGTAAGGAGCGGTGCATAAACAAAGGAGAAAGGTGCTCGTAAATAAATGCAGATCGCTTGAGCACCTCTTTGATTCCTTGTTCAGAAACCCCAAGTTCCGAGGCTACTTCAGTTGCAAAGCGCTCTGGGTCAGCCCAGGCTTTGACTTTCTTGCCGTCCTCCCAAAAATAATGGCACACCACTTCCAGTCGATCGTATTCAAAGTGCTCTTTTGGATTTTTGCCTGCTAGCTGAAACAATTCTTCCACCTGATCGGGCAAGGTAAATAAGGAGGGACCCGCATCAAAACGATATCCCTTTCCCTCAATCGCCGTAAGCTTTCCTCCAGGATAGGCATTGGCTTCAAAAACCTCTACTTGATATCCTTTCACCGCCAAACGGATGGATGCCGCAATGCCGGCAATGCCCGAACCAACTACTAGCGCTTTTTTCATGGTGTTAAGGAGATGGATATAAATCAGTTTTTCAGGGCAAATTGTTTCATCAGACCTGAAAAATTGTGGATTAGGTAGATTCTTTCGTTGCTATTGGCTGCACATTCTCTGAATTACCTCCGAAAATTAAAGGAGCCACCGCTTTCCATCGGCCTTCCACTTTTTTCAACAGATAAGCCTGCTCGACCAAAAATTCTCCCTGGCCTGCATTTTTGCGGGTAAAGGCTAGTACTTCCTCAAAATGTGTAGGCTTCAAATCCTTGTAAGCCAGGGTCACATGTGGCTGAAAGTTTCGGTCACTTAGTTCTTCGACCAGGTGCAAAGATCTTTTGCAAAAGCTCCGCAGTGTCATTTGGAGTTGAACTAAGGATTCGGAGGTGGCTACTTGTTGGTGGATATTTCTCCTACCAAAATGTCCAATGCCGGCAAGCTGAAGTTGAAAAGGCTCCTGTGTTTCCAATAGAGTGGTGAGCCGTAGTCCCAATTCTCTTTCTTTCACCTCTTTGTACCGAAATGGCATCTTCAGGGTAAGGTGAGCAGGAGAATGAAGGGCGTATTTTATTTGAAATTGGGCAGCAATACCCTGTTTAAGCTTGGTGAACTGGGACTCGAGTGCAGGCGGAAGAAGCAGTCCTATAAAGTACTTGCCCGTTCCTTTCATGCCTCAGCTTTTTTTCCAGGCTTGATACAAAAGAAACAGGCCTGGTCACCAACACCTTCCTGATTGTATTGAATCGCCTTTTGCTCCCATTCCGCCAGCTGTTTTTCAGAAAAATAGGTCCTAATTTTTCCAATGTCTAGCTTCTCTCCCTGCTCATAGAGTGCTGTACCCCAAAACTGGAAGGAGGTAGAATCAAAAACAATTTCCTGAATCTCAAAGCCACAACGCTGTGCTACTGCTACGAATCCTCTGGTACTTGGAATTGTCAAATGCCTAGGAGCATCCAACTGTACCCACAGGGGGCCTTTTTCTTTCCACACTTTCGCATCTGAAACAGGACAGCGCACCAAGAGGATCCCCCCAGGATTTAAGAGTTCAAAACAGGTCTTTAATACCTGTTCAGGATCCGCCATGTGTTCGAAAGAATGATGCAGCATGACTACATCAAAAAAGCGATCGGTTTGGCCAAATTCCTTATTCCACAGCTTGAGGCCAGGGCCTAACTGGCTTTCATTCTCCAAAAAGGGGTCAAAACCATGCAAATTCTTAAATCCAGAAACATGGAGTTCATACAAAAGCTGCCCATTGCCGCAGCCAACATCTGCGATGGAATCTGAAAAGTTAAGGTTAAGTTTTTTGAGCCAATATCCCCCAAAGGGTGGTAAAAAGAATTTCAATCCAGTAGCGAAATAGGCTCGAATTCGGATTTTTTTAAGAAGGTTTCGCAGGATTCCAGAAGGCTGAAGTACGCCAAAGGAATAATAAGTACTAGGATAGTACGAACCAAGATCTTCGGGGATACTCAAAAGCTGTATGGAACCACAAGAAGGACAGGAAGCATAGGTAAACTCCCCTCCAAGTCCGAGCATGCGCTCTGTAGCTAAAAAATTGGTTCCTTGAGTTGAATGACAGTAGCGACAAGTACTTGTCAACTCAATAGGCATTTTCACGATTGAATAGCAACTCGTAAACGGTTTTGACCATAATCTCCATGTCTAGGAGAAAAGACCAATTGTTGATGTAGAAATAATCCAACCGCACGCGTGACCGTATCTGGAAGGAATTTTCGATTTCTCCTCGGTAACCCCTTACCTGAGCCAAGCCTGTAATTCCTGGCTTAATTTTGTGCCGGGAATTGTAGCGATCAATTTGAGTTCGAAAGGTGTCATTCATCGGCAAAGTATGCGGTCTAGGACCTACAATCGACATACTTCCCATCAGCACATTCAAAAACTGTGGCATCTCATCCAAAGAAGTCTTTCGAAGAAATGCCCCAATCGCTGTAACTCTTGGATCATTCTTGATGGCCTGATGCGAGTCAGCATAATCATTTGGTGTCATGGAGCGAAACTTCAGGCAGCTAAAGACCTTGTTGTTTAGTCCATTTCGATCTTGGATAAAAAATATAGGGCCTCTGGATTCCAACTTGATTAATATTCCTACCAAAGGAATAAGCCAAGACAGGATGAAAACGGTTACAAAGCTAGCAAATGCAAGGTCGAAAACCCGTTTTGCAAAGCTATTTAAAGGATGATCCAGGGGAGTTTCATTGACATTGATGACAAAGAAATCACCATAGCGAGAGAAGGATAGATTTTTTTCCAGTTGAAGACTCTTCCCTGGAATCATTTTTACCTTGATGTAATGTTCGTCTGCAAAATCAATTACGCGCTTTACTAGGCTAGCATCCAACTTTTCATGGATGTAAATTAGGTCAAGATTCATCTTTGGTGCTACCTCAAATAAGTCTCCAATCTCGCCACGAGTTTGTTCACAATCCGATTGATCGTCAAAGTATCCCAAAAAATTGATGCCAAAATCCTTACGGATTCGAAGCACATCCACGAGTCTTGGACTGGTTGCTCCCTTGCCTACAATGATTGCATTCTGGAAATTTTTCCCTGATGCCCGGTATCTTTTAAGAATCAGTTGTACACCAACCCTGAAAAATCCCATCAGGAAGCCAAGCGTAATTCCTAAGGCTCCAATTTGAATCCAGCGGTAATTGCCAACTTGAAGAGGTGTCCAAAGAATAGCTGTAGCACCTAAAAACCAAAGTAGCGAAACTGAAAACCTGCTTAAAGTATCCTCATACTCTTCGGTTCTGCCAACCTTGTAATCTTTGCGAAGTATAGAAATCAAAATCCACAGCAGGGCCAAGGGCAGGTAGGCAGAGAATTCAGTTTCCCCCAAAACATGAAAGCGTTGTAAAAAGAAATTGGCTACCGCTAAAGATAGTAGGCATGCAAAAAAATCACTAGCCGTAAACAGCCATGGAAAATACGTATCAAATCTTCTCTTCATAAAAATATAAAACTAGTACATCCTGCTTTTGTCAAAAAGAATTGACAAAAATCGGAGTTGAGGAAGGAAACTTTGTAAAATTAAGAAAGAAATTCTCAAGGCTTATTACTTTTGGATAAATTTCTAACCTTCCAAGGAACAAAAAGTACATGTCCTCCCTGTTTAATTTTTTAGCATCCTCTGATAATCCCAACTCTTTAGGTTATAAATTTCGGATAAAAAGGCTTCAGGAATTCGAAAAAATGTTTTTTACTCAATTTTCGGAGCTTGAAAAAATTGAAATTCTAGATGTCGGAGGCACGAGTTATTTTTGGAAAAATAGTGCCCTACTTTCTCATCCTGGCCTTCGCATTACTTTACTCAATCTCTACCCTGTGGAAACTAGCCATCCGGCTATCCATGCTGTACAAGGCGATGCTACAGACATGCGCGAATTTGAAACGGGCAGCTTTGATTTAGTTTTTTCGAATTCGGTCATTGAGCATTTATATACCCTAGAGCTGCAACAAAAGATGGCTTCAGAGATTCTCCGGGTAGGGAAAAGTTATTTTATTCAAACCCCCAATGTTTATTTTCCGATAGAAGCACATTATGCCTTGCCCTTTGCGCAGTATTATTCCAAGGCTTTCCTTCACTTTGTGCTGACCCAAACGAAGCTCAGCCGCATGAAAAAATGGAGCTCGGAAGAAGCGAGCCAATACATAGCTGAAATTCGGCTCCTCAATGCCCAAGAAATGAAAGCATTATTTCCAGGCGCATCCCTCCTGAAGGAAAAAGTACTTGGACTTACCAAGTCCATCACGGCACACAATCTAGTTTAATCCGCGAACTGCAAGCGAACTAGATTCGCATAAATGCCGGAAGCGTCTTGCACTAGCTCTTGATGGTTACCTTCCTCCACTATTTTCCCATCCGTCAACACGTAGATTCGATCCACTTTCCGGATTGTAGCTAGTCGATGGGCAATGATAAGGGTGGTTCTGCCCTTCATCAATTCATTTAGGGCCTCTTGTACCAAAGCTTCTGATTCTGCATCCAAGGAGGACGTCGCCTCATCCAAAATCAAAATTGCAGGGTCTTTTAGTATCGCCCTCGCGATTGCTACCCGCTGCCGCTGTCCTCCAGAAAGTTTAATTCCACGCTCTCCAACCAAGGTGTCCAAGCCCTCCGGAAACTGGGAGATAAACTGCCAGGCATTTGCTTTTTTTGCAGCAAGGATGATCTCTTCCTCGGTAGCAGTAGGCTTGGCGTAAGCGATATTTTCTCGGATACTGCCGCCGAACAAGAGTACTTCTTGGGGAACAATCCCAATTTTACTTCGCAAAGAAGCCAAGTTCCAATGGCTTATTGGTTCCCCATCAATCCAGATTTGGCCTTTCGCAACTTCATAAAACCGAAGCAATAGATGAATAATCGTTGATTTACCAGCCCCTGAAGGCCCTACCAACGCAACTTTCTCCCCAGATTGAATCTTAAATGTCACTCCCTTCAATACCTCCACCTCGGGACGCGTAGGGTAATGAAACCCTACCTCATCAAATTCGATGGTTCCGTTGATCGCAGCAATCTGAACTCCAATCCCCGCTTCTTCCTCCTCAGCCAATAACTCCACTACTCGTTCGGAACTACCGATTGCCTTTTGCAGCTGGCTGTAAATATCGCCCAAACCAGCA
Organism: Spirosoma fluviale; assembly: GCA_945901615.1. Taxonomy (GTDB): domain Bacteria; phylum Bacteroidota; class Bacteroidia; order Cytophagales; family Cyclobacteriaceae; genus Algoriphagus. Next base: position 12,962 of record CAMDLI010000008.1, on the reverse strand, counting down.
ATGGATCCGCCGATAAAGGTGGTGTACAACACAAAAGAGACCAGTTCCCCAACACTCATTTCTCCGGAAGCAACCAGGCTTGCCCCATACCACATCACACCTACGATCCCACCAAAAAGGGCAAAAATGATAAAGGAGATAAATGCCCCTCGGTATTTTGCTGCCTCAAGTGCTACACGAACTACTTTTTCCAATCCTTTGCCATAGCGATTTACCTCGTAGGCTTCTCCAACAAAAGATTTGACTGTACTGATGGACTGCAAGGTCTCCTCAACGATGACATTGGCCGCGGCGAGCTCATCTTGAGTTTTCTTAGACAGCCTTCGGATAAATTTTCCAAAAATCAAGGCAAATAACACAAGCACTGGAAAGGTCGCCAACATAAAAACAGTCAGCTTCGGGGTGTTGAACAAAAGAAAAGCAACCCCCGCAATCAATGTAACTACCTGGCGAAAAAGTTCGGCTAAGGTCGTGGAAAAGGTATCCTGAAGTAGGCCTACATCTGAAGTAATGCGGCTGATAAGTTCACCCGTTCGGCGCTTATCAAAAAATGGGATCGGCAGCCGCACCAGTCTTCCATACACCGCAAGACGAATATCGCGCATGGCCTTTTCAGAGACCAGGGCAAACAGCCAAACTCGAAAAAAGGAGAACACACTTTGCAAGGCCAAGATGCTTAGCAGGAGCAAAGCAATGTGGTTGATATCTGAAAAAATCCAAACGGATCCTTGGGCAGTATCAATCAATTTGCCGGCTACATAGGGAAAACTCAATAGGGTAAGTGAGGAAAACAATAGAAACACTAGTCCTGCAAAAAATGCCCCTTTGTAGGGAATCAGAAACTTAAAAATCTGGTTCAACTTGCTTAGATTCTGCTTATTGATCCTTCTTTTTTCTTCGGGCTCGAGCACAGTCCCTCGTTGCTTTGCCATAATTTAGGTAGCTATTGGATTGCAAAAGTAGGGTTTTCGAGGCAGATTTGACTAGAAAACTTAGGAGGAATGCTAAGCAAGGCAATCAATGCCCCAGCCGTTTGACCAAATCCTCGCCCAAAGCTGCGGAATGCTTGAATCCATGACCTGAGCAGGCAGACACCCAGAGAAAATTCTTATCCCCAGCCATGGCTTCAATGAGAAATTGAGAATCTTCAGTAACCGTATAAAAACAGACCGAAGTCTTGAGGAACTGTTTTTTCAATCCAAGCAATTTTCCCTCCACCTTAGTGTTCCAAAAAATTTCCTGTTCCTCCGTCGTCACTTCCCGATTCAACTGATCGGGATGGTCAACCTCCACAAAGGATTCGGAGGCCATTTTGATGCTCTTCCCATCCAATGATGGAAACCCATAAATAAAATCTTCTGGCGCAGGACCATAGCCCCACATCCAAATCGGGTACTGCTGCCAATCGGTATGCCCCTCTTCTACCGCAAGCCAATACAGCACTTGACGGCAAATCTTAAGTTTCCTTTGGATGGGTTGCGGTAAAAAATCTTTCACCCATCCACCCGCACTGAGCACTACCTGCTTGGCTAAAATTTCTTTTCCCTCCACTTGAATTTGAAAATACTCACCCTGAGCTTGAATGGCGGTGACTTTGGATGAGGTCCAAACGGTAGCCCCTTGTTTTAGAGCTTGTTCCAGCTGGATTCGTATCGCTACTTCAGGGAAGAGGTAGCCTGCCTCTTCTTCCCAGTACACCTTACCTGAGGGCGGTAGTAGAAAGGGTGGATAGCTTTCTTTAAACTCTTGGTACTCCAGAACTCGGTGTGAAATAGCCTGATTTTGAGCATAGCGAAGGGTACGCTCCCAAAAACCTTCTACTCCATGTTTGGACCAAGGGTCTAGGCCAGAATCCAAAAGAATTCCCCCTGTTTTGGTTCGGATCTTCTGCCCAGATGCTGCTTCCAATTCGGCCCAAATCTCATGCGAACGCTTGGCTAGGACCACATACTCCTCTCCTTCGCCCACTGCCAGACGGGTAATGCGCGTTTCGCCATGGCTCGAACCCATGGTATGTGGTGGTTCAAATTGGTCTATGCCCAAGGCAGCTATGCCTCGCTTGCTCAGCTGGTACAAGGTTGCACTCCCTACTGCTCCCAAGCCGATAACTACCACATCGAAATTAGATCCATTCATAGCGCCATATTACTACAAAAAGCAAATGAAAGAAAGGGTGAAAAGGACTTAATCAAACGCTCTATAAATAGTATTAATCCCTAGGCTAGAGTTCCTCTAAGGGGTCCACCTGCGCTGCAATCCATGCCGGCCGCCATGAGGCTAGAAGGGTAATCGTTACCACTGCCAAACTAATCCATCCCAAATCAGGCCAATGAATTCGCACGGGATAGGCATCCACGACTCCAGAAGCAATGCCCAAGGAGATCAACCCAAATTCTGCTTGAGCCCCTACCAGCAGTAAGCCCAAAATCAAACCTAAAATAGCTCCAGAAAAGGCAATCAAGGCGCCTTGCTTTAGGAAAATTCCTCGGATCAAGGAGTTTTTTGCACCCATGGATTTCAAAACTGCCAGGTCCTTTTTCTTTTCAATGGCCAGCATACTTAAGGAAAAGAAAATGTTAAAGGAGGCCAAAGCCAGAATAAAGGTGAGCGTCAAAAACACAAAAAGCTTCTCCAGCTTCACAGTGCGAATCAGCGTAGCATGTTGTTCATCGGCATTTTTTACGGCAAACTCAGCCCCCAGGTGAGCCTGCACTGCTTTCTGTACGGTGGAAATGGAGTATTCTGGAGATACTTTTAATTCAAGCGCAGTACGCTTTTGACCGTAACCGAGTAGTTCCTTAAAAAAATCAATTGGGACAAGGATGTATTCGTTATCCACTCCCTGCTCTATGCTGAAAAATCCTCGTGGCTCTACCTGCCCTGAAGCATAGAGTTGGTTTGGATCTAGAGAAGCTGCAGACTTGGGAGCTTTCGGATAGTAGATATTGAGTACAGAATTGATGTCGTCTAAGTTGACCGAAAGTGCAAAAGCTACCCCACGTCCAAGGATCGCACCTGGCCGCATGCCTGTTCCCAAGGTAGTATCTCCCCAAAAATACCCTTTTGAGAAGCGCTCGTGTTCAAAGTAATTGTCGGAAACTCCCTTGACTCGGGCGATATGTTGGTTGCCTCGGTATTCTAGGAGGGCATTGTCTTCAATCACTTCGGTAATGACTTCCACCCCTTCCACTTCTTGGATGGCAGTTAACCAATCCTCCGTAGCCACAAAACTTTTTCCAGCAACTGGTGTCACTTGGAGTTCGGAGTCAAAACTTGAAAAAAGTCCACGTATCAGATCCTCTAACCCATTGAACACGGACATCACTGCCACCAAAGCCATGGTACTGATGGCTACGCCTACCATCGAGATCAGGGATAAGATAGTGATGAAGTTTTGCTTCTTCTTGCTTCGGAAATACCTGCCGGCAATGAAAGAACTTGTGTTCACGAGTTAAATCGAAAGTTAATCCTCTTCCTCCTCCTCTTCGGGAGCAGGTGGAATGTGTAAATCTGAAATCACTTTATCCATGTGCTGCGCATAGGTGGCCGACTCATCCGAGAAAAACGCCAATTCAGGAATCACGCGGACAGACTTGCCGATGCGCTTCGCCAAAGCATGGCGAATTTCTTTTTTATGCTCATTGATCGCATCAAATTGTGCCTTTGGGCTTGGCAACAAAAAACTGAGGTAGGCTTTGGCAAATCCCAAATCAGGGCTCATCATTACACGCGTAATGGTTACCAAAGTAGAGCCAACCAAGTGCTTGGCCTCTTTTTGGAAAATGTCGCCCAACTCTTTTTGAATTAATTTTGCGTATTTTAATTGTCTTTTGCTTTCCATCTGAAGTATTTATGATGCAAATTTAGCGAAATACTTGGGCATGCTTTAATTTCGAGTCAAAACCAAATCCCCCCTACCCACCTTGTTCAATTTTTTTAGAGTAAACGACCCCATTCGCCTAGTTGGAATTCTACTCTACCTGATCTTGTTTAGTGTAATCTCTTGGGTTTTTTTCTCATTTCCAATCACGACTCCTGCATTGATGTGGATGGTTTTAGGGGAGCGGCTGAGCGAAGGATACCTCCTTTATGTGGATGTAATCGATGATACGGGCCCGTTATCCGCTGGGGTATTCACTGGACTCCATCTCCTCTTTGGAAGAAGCCCGATTGCCTATGTCCTGCTCGGAAAAGTTTTTGTTTTGTTTCAGATTTACTATTGGAACAGCACCTTAATCAAGTACCGAGTATTTGATGAAAATACTTATTTGCCGGCCATCGTCATGGCAGCCTTGTTTCATTTTTCCTTCGACCTCATGTACTTATCCCCAACACTACTGGGGAGTACTTTTTTGGTGTTGGCTTTTGGACAGCTATTCTCACATACAGTTCTTCAAAAGGAAAGCAGTGAATCCACGCTCCTCATTGGGATTTATGGGGGGCTAGCTACGGGCTTCCACTGGAATTTTGTTTTTTTCCTTCCCTTTATAGTCTTTACAGGTTTGGCAATATCTGGCTTTACCATACGCCAACTATTTCTATCCATCATGGGCTTTTTACTACCCATTTTGCTCATTTCTGTATTTTATTTTTGGAAGGATGGGCTGGAACAAGCCTTACAAGTGTGGCCGATTGTATTCAATTACCCTAGGTATGGGTACCAGCCCTCCCTAAGTTGGCTTGCTCCTGGTGCATTCCCCTTGCTGCTCGCTTTGATCGGCTTCATGATCAGCTCCTTTTTTCGTGGGGCCACCATCAATCAACAAAAGCAGCGACAGCTTATTGTGATCTGGCTTCTTTTTTCTGCCGGTCTGTTTTTCCTTGTAAAAAATAATGCCTCCTACCAGCTCGTCGTATTTTTACCTGCGCTGAGCTACTTTATCAGCCAGTTTTTTCAACAGTTCAGCTGGACATTTCTAATCAGACCTGCGTTTTTTGGCTTAGTGTTGGTTGCGCCAATTTTGACCTCATTCTATTGGACTGCTCGAACGGCTGTCGACACCAGTTATTTTGTAGCTGCCACAGACGAAATAGCACTTCCCAAAAAATCAGGATTGATGGTTTTGGAAGACAACCCTTCCCCATACCTTACCCATTCGTTAGAAGGGCCGTTTTTGAATTACCACATGTCCGTTAGCTACCTCCAGCAAGAAAAAACCTTGCCCCAAAAAGCACAAGTCTTCCAAATGATTCGACGCCAACTGCCCAAAAAGGTGCTAGATAAGGATGGCCGTTTTAAGGTTTTGCTAGAAGAATTGCCTGCACTAAAGGAGTTTTACTCAGAAGCTAATCCGGGAATCTATTCCCTAAAATACGAACCACGAAAATGATTCTACCCTAGCAATCCTCACCTCTTTTCACTCGTTATGAAAAAATACCAGTTACTCTTCCTCTTGATTGGAATCCTTAGCCTAAATGGAATTAGTGGCACTGCAATGGCACAGACACCAAATTCAGCTTCCTTAAGTTCCGTTTCTAGAACTAGGCCATTGACTGAAAAGGAATCGCTGCGTTGGGCGCATTTGGATCCTTTCCAAGATACTGTACCCGGGATGAGTATAGATCGTGCATATGCTGAGCTCATCAAAAAGAGAAAAGGCCAAGCCGTGCTAGTAGCCATTATTGACTCTGGTATCGACCTTGCCCATGAAGATCTCAAAGAGGTACTTTGGAAAAACCCAAAGGAGATTGCTGGCGATGGCATCGACAACGACCAAAATGGGTATGTAGATGATGTGCATGGGTACAACTTTCTTGGAGCATCTTACTTCGAACAGATGGAGTTTGTGCGGATTGTATCCAAAAAATTAGGGGATGCTGAACTACAGAAAAAGGCTAGCGCACACTTAGAACCCCTGGTGGAAGTGGCGAGAACTTCAGTACTCCAGTTTCAGCAAATCGAGCAACTCGTCAGTACCGCTCACCAGAACATTCAAAAAAAACTGCGCAAGAAAAACTATACGAAAGAGGATCTTGAAAACTACGAACCCCAAAGCGAAGAGGAAGAACAAGTACTTGGACTGCTGAATCAGGTATTGGAAATGGGACAGGATATTCCTTCTGCCTTGGCTGATTTACAGGAAGGAATTCGCTATTACCAATCCCAGATGGAATACAACCTGAATCTAGAATTTGATGGAAGGAAACCTGTGGGAGACAATCCCTACGACCTCAAGGACCTTGGGTATGGCAATGGGAATCCAGGCAATCAACTCGAAGAGGAGAGTCACGGTACTCACGTGGCAGGGATCCTTGCTGCCAATCGCACGAATAAAAAAGGGGTTAATGGGGTTGCTGAAAATGTGAAGTTAATGGCTGTGCGTGCCGTTCCCGATGGTGACGAATACGACAAGGACATTGCCCTCGCCATCCGCTATGCAGTAGACCAAGGGGCCAAAGTGATCAATGCTAGTTTTGGGAAAAAATTCTCTCCCAATGCCTTTTGGGTGCAAGAAGCATTGCAGTATGCAGCATCGAAAGATGTGCTATTCGTCCATGCAGCTGGTAACGATGGGCTTGATTTGGATAATCCTGATAACAGCAATTATCCGAACGATCAGTACAGCTTGATGCCCTCAACGATGAATGACAATTACGTGACCGTGGGTGCTTTGACACCAAACTATGGCCCTGACATGGTTGCTTCATTTTCCAATTATGGAAAAGGACGGGTGGATATTTTTGCGCCTGGAGATGCCATTTATTCCTCAGTTCCCAATTCGAAATATGGCGTAGAAGGTGGTACCTCCATGGCCGCTCCAGCAGTGGCAGGCATGGCAGCAGTGATCCGGTCGCTCTATCCTCAATTGACCGCTGTGCAAGTGAAGCGCATTATTCTAGATTCAGGTCTATCCGTACCCATGAAAGTTCGTGTAGGGGAGCAGGAGTTAGCCTTTTCGGATCTTTGTTCATCTGGCAAAATTGCCAACCTCTACACTGCCCTACTGCTTGCGGATCAGGTAGCGGGAAAAAAATAAAGGGGATTATCCGCAAGGTGAACAGGTGATCCTAAACATCGATTCTTAGTGGCGGCTAATCGTCCACGGATGACGGACCACAGTCCACAGCTCATTTTCTTGAACTTCAAACCTTATTTTCTCTGGTTGATGGGACAAGCGCGAATGATCACAAAAAATAAGTACCCAAAGGCTATTCTAGAAAAAAAGGGCCTTGATTTTTACAATCAAGACCCTTTTTTGTGTTTTAGGAACAGGCAATTTTTGTGACTCGGCTTTGGTGTCGACCACCTTCAAATGGGGTTGTTAAAAAGATTTCTGCCATCTTTTCGGCCAACTCATAGGAAATAAATCGAGCTGGGAGGGCTAGCACATTCGCATCGTTGTGCTGTCGTGACAAGGCGGCCAACTCTTCATTCCAGCAAAGTGCTGCACGGATGAATTGGTGCTTATTGGCCGTAATGGCTACTCCATTACCACTTCCACAAATTACGATTCCAAAGTCATAGTCTCCCGCTTCAAGAGCCTTGGAAAGCGGATGTACGTAATCTGGATAATCTACAGAAGCAGTCGAAAAGGGTCCAAAGTCCTGCACAGCATAGCCAAGCGTAGTCAAGTGCTGCTTTAGCTGCTCCTTGTAGCCTACACCTGCATGGTCACCGCCGATTGCAATTCGCTTTGTCATCCCTTATTCAGCGTCTTTATTTTGATCAAATTCAGCTTGCTTCACCGCCCGTTGTTTTTCCAAACGCTTCGCAATCAAAATCCCAAGTTCGTACAATACAAGGATAGGCAAGGCAATCAACAATTGGCTAATCACATCAGGCGGGGTGATAATCGCCGATAAAATCAAAATCACCACGATGGAATGTCTTCTGTAGGATTTCAACATCTTGGAGGTCACCAATCCAGACATCGACAAAAAGTAGACAACTACTGGTAGCTGAAACATGATAGCCGATGCCAAGACCAGCATGGATAGCGTAGACACATAGGAGGTAATGTCGAACTCGTTTGCAATGCTAGGATCCAACTGGTAGTTGGCTAGGAAGTTGATCGACATTGGGGTAAGCACATAGTACCCGAATAATGCTCCTGAAAGAAAAAGAAAGCTGACAAAGAATACCGCTCCTCGGGCGGCATTTCGCTCCTTGGCATAAAGCCCTGGGCTTATAAATCGCCATACTTCGTAGAATAAGTAGGGAAATGCCGCAATCAAGCCTACGACCAAACTTGAAGTCATGTGCATGGAAAATTGCCCAGTCATCTGACGGCTTTGGATAGTAAAGGGCAATTCATTGATGCAGAGTGCAGGAATGCCTGCGTAATTTCCAAGCTCACAAAGCACCCGGTATGTCCAAAAATCAACTTTAGAAGGGCCTAGAATCAACACTCCAAAAACAAAATCTTTGGCAATGAATGCAGCAACCGTAAAAATAAGGACTGCAGAAACAGATCGCAGCAAGTGCCATCTTAAAGCTTCCAAGTGGTCCAAAAAGGACATTCCACCCTCCTCTTCTTCGTCTTTATATTGGTCTAATGCCACGTGGGTTGGGGAAAATTAGTACAACGGAAATTTAACCATCCATGCATTGACTTCCGACTTGATTTGTGCAAGCGCGGCATCGTCAGCATGATGTTGAAGTGCTCTATCGATAAGGTCCACAATTTTTCTCATGTCTGCTTCCTTCAGTCCGCGGGTAGTCACTGCAGCAGTTCCTACGCGCATCCCAGAAGTTACAAAAGGTGACTTGGTATCGAAAGGAACCATGTTTTTGTTGATGGTGATGTCCACTTTTCCGAGCGTTTCCTCAGCAAGCTTTCCAGTCAAGTCCTTATTTCTAAGGTCAATTAGCATCAGGTGATTGTCTGTTCCTCCAGAAATAAGCTTGTATCCACGAGAAACAAACTCTTCAGCCATTATTGAAGCATTCAATTTGACCTGAACTACATAGTCCATGTACTCATCTGAAAGGGCTTCCTCAAAAGCGATAGCCTTGGCAGCAATGATGTGTTCCAAAGGTCCACCTTGTGTGCCTGGGAAAACACCCATGTCCAAAAGGGAGGACATTTTTCTGATTTCTCCCTTTGGCGTAGTCAATCCCCAAGGATTATCGAAGTCTTCTCGCATCATAATCAAACCTCCTCTAGGACCACGAAGTGTCTTGTGTGTCGTAGTTGTCACGATGTGGCAATGCTCCAAAGGATCGTTGAGAAGTCCTCTAGCTATCAAGCCGGATGGGTGGGAAATATCTGCAAGGAGTAAGGCATCTACTTCATCGGCGATTTCGCGAAGACGGGCATAATCCCAATCTCTGGAATAGGCAGAAGCACCACAAATGATCATTTTTGGCTGCACAGCAATCGCTTTTTCAGCCACTTTATCGTAATCGATTACTCCTGTAGCTTCTTCTACTCCGTAAAAATTAGCCTGATACAGCTTTCCAGAGAAATTGACAGGTGAACCATGCGTGAGGTGTCCTCCATGCGCTAGGTCAAAACCTAATATTGCATCGCCAGCATTCAAGCAAGCTAGGAAAACAGCAGCATTTGCCTGCGCACCAGAGTGCGGCTGCACGTTGGCCCAAGCAGCTCCAAATAATTTCTTGGCACGGTCAATCGCCAGCTGCTCAATCTCATCCACCACTTCACAACCGCCATAATAACGCTTGCCAGGAAGGCCTTCTGCATACTTGTTGGTCAGGACGCTGCCCGCAGCCTCCATCACTTGCTTGGAAGTGAAGTTCTCTGAAGCAATCAGTTCGATGCCTCTCTTTTGTCTGTCCTCTTCCTTGGAAATAAGGTCAAAAATTAGTGTATCTCTTTTCATAATCGAGTATAGCTAAACGAAATAAAATCAGTCGGGAAATGTAAAACCTTGGGTGAATTTGGAAATTCAAAAATAGCCTTAAAGTCGTGATTATCCAATCCAATGGTCCACTAGTAACTTACTTAAATTGAAAATTCTCTGTGGCGACTAAAAAACCAATCCCCTTTTCCATTCTTGAAGAGAAATGCAGTACTTTGAAGACCAATTCAAGTAGTTATGGATTTTTTATTTCGACCAGCAACCTATTTTTCTGAAGGCATCACTTCTGTGCTGCTGCTGCGATTGCATTACCCAGAAAGTACGTGGGGGGAGCAGATAAGCATCTATGGACATGCGATAGATCAAAAAATTCAGTACGAAGCGGTGGACTTTTACGGCAATGACTACCTCCTGTACCCCAGCTCAAGCGAAGAGCCCTTAAGCTTGGAGGAAGTAATCTACCTGATTGAAGGGATGCAGCTCAACCAGGATGGGATAGAAGGCAATATGGAATTGGTGCTAGATGGCTTTCCAGAAACCGAAAGCGACTGGTACCCTCAACTAAAAAGTTACTTTGAAGCCAAGCGAAAGCAAGTAGGCTTAGATTAAAAATCAAAGATAGGAACCTTGGTATAGCTCAGCTCCTTTAGTCTCAACCAGCAGGCATAGGTTTTAAAATCCAAACATTCGGTAAGCACCACACCAGGTAATTTTACTTTTTTGAGTCGGTAGCTTGGAAGCCATTCTTTAAATGATTTTTTTTCTTGCTCGGAAAAATAGGTGAGTGGAATCCATTTTTCGCCTTCAATGTAAATCGGAATGTGTTTTGTCATGATTGCCCCAGTGTTATATCTAAAACTAGCGTAACAATCATTTGGTTACAAGTTGTTTACATTATCTTTCGGTTACTCTAAAATTACTTCTTCATTACCCCCTTCCTATGGGCCTTTGGATCGCTATTTTCAGCCTTTTTTGTGGTGTAGCACTTCAGTTTTTTCCTGGATTTCCGAAGGAAAAAATGGCGCTTTTTGGGAAGAACTACCTAATCTACCTCGCACTACCTGCACTTGCCCTGTTGCACATCCCTCCACTACAGCTAAAATGGGATTTGCTTCTGGCTCCCTCTTCCGCTTGGTTTACCTTCCTGCTTTCTTGGGCCTTTTTTGCTTTTCTTGGTTCTAAATTGGGATGGGATAAGCGGACCACGGGCTGCTTGATCTTGGTTGCTGGGCTTGGAAATACCTCCTTTCTGGGATTTCCAATATTGGAGCTTCTGTATGGGAAGGAAGCCTTGCCCACTGCCTTCTTGATTGACCAAGGTGGCTCATTTTTATTAGTCAGCACGCTAGGAGTGTACATCGGATCCCGGTATGGGAATGGAGGCCGCTCGGTCCTCCAAGTCTTTAAAAAAATGATTTTATTCCCTCCGTTCCTCTTGTTACTAGCAACCTTGTTGATGAGCTTCTTCCGAGTTGCTTTACCAAGTATGTTCCTACCCTGGCTTCAAGGCATTGGAACGAGCATGGCTCCAATAGCCATGGCAGTCATTGGATTGACCCTGTCTTTGGATCGCAAATGGACCCAAAACAAGTACCTCTGGTATGGCTTGGGGTACCGATTACTGCTTGCCCCTGCATGCGTATGGTTACTCTATGGACTTTTCCTGCCACCAGACAGTCTTACGCTTAAGGTATTCGTTTTAGAAAGTGGAATGGCTCCCATGATTTCGGGCGCCCTCCTCGCGATGGAGTTTGGACTTCAACCTCGCCTAGCCACATTGCTTGCTGGACTAGGCATTCCACTCTGTGGGATTAGCTTACTTCTTTGGCAGTTTTTATTGGGCTAATTAGCTCCAGTGCTTGGCAATTACCCCCATAAGCTCCTCGTGTATGGAATGGTTGGTGGCTATCACATGCCGTCCAAAAATGTAATCTCTACCCCCTTCAAAATCGGTTACCTTTCCCCCTGCTTCTTGCACCAGAATTATGCCGGCGGCCACATCGTAGGAGTTGAGGTTGTATTCAAAATAACCCTCTGACCTACCCGCAGCCACATAGCAAAGGTCCACTGCGGCAGAACCTAGCCTTCGGAGGCCATGGGTCTTCTGCATGAGCGATTTCATGATATCCAGGTACCTATCAATTAAGTCAAACTGGTAGTAGGGGAATCCTGTGGAAATCAAGGAAGCTGCAAGGTTCGGCGCCTTGCTAACCTGAAGCGCTGCTCCATTGCAAAATGCGCCTCCTCCTTTGTAAGCATAGAAACTCTCCTTCCGATTTACCTCATATACCACGCCCAGCACTACCTCGTCATGCTCCATAAAGCCAATGCTGACTGCAAAGACCGGCAAGCCATGAATAAAGTTGGTGGTCCCATCCAAGGGATCTATCACCCAATTGTACACTTCCCCACAAGTAGTATTAGTTCCTTCCTCGGTGATGAATCCTGCCTCAGGAAAAATCTCCTGCAGCTGAGCTACCAATTGCTTTTCGGCTTCTTTGTCCACGTAGGAGACCAGGTCGTTGAAGCCCTTGTGCTCCACCCGATCCATGGAAAAATGAAGTCGCTCTTTTTCGATAAATGTTCCCACCTCCTCGGCAATTTTTCGAGTTTGATCTAGGAGTTGGGAGAGTTGGGCTGAGGTCAGCATAGGGTTATGTTTAGTCTATTTCCTTGCGAGATTTCTTTTCTTTTTTCCATTCCGCCTGCTTCTTTTCTTGCTTTTCGGCTCGGCTCTCCCGCTGTTCGGCACAGCCAGCCACTACAAGCACGATTTCTCCTTTGAGGGGATTGACTTGGTAGTAGTCTATTAGTTCGACCAGGGTACCGCGGGCGGTTTCCTCATGGAGCTTGCTTAGCTCGCGCGCTACAGCTGCCTGTCGATCTGCACCAAATGCTTCTGCGAGCTGCTCCAAGGTTTTGAGCAAGCGATGGGGTGATTCGTAAAAAATCAAGGTACGCGTTTCATTTAGTAAGGCATCGATTCGAGTTTTTCTTCCTTTTTTATGCGGCAAAAACCCCTCAAACACAAATCGATCATTGGGTAAGCCGCTAGACACCAAGGCCGGCACAAATGCCGTAGCCCCAGGCAGGCACTGTACTTCCAGCCCTGCTCCAAGTACTGCTCGAACTAGCAAAAATCCTGGGTCTGAAATTGCCGGAGTCCCTGCATCACTGATTAAGGCAAAAGTCTCCCC
>CAMDLI010000007.1 GCA_945901615.1 Spirosoma fluviale | reverse complement strand
TCCATGATGCGGTGTATGTAATAGTCTATGTTTAGTTTGGTGCCACTGTAGGTGATCTGTTCAATTTCTTGTAGCAAATCTATCAACGAAAGATTGAGGTTTTGAGCAATCTCTTCCAGCTTAATTTTTCGATCGATTTGCTGGATGATGGAAATTTTAACTTTAGATCGAGTACCTGAGGTCTTGATTAGCACCTCTGAGGCTGTTTCTAACTCATTTTCGGCTACATAATTTTGAATCACCTGTAGAAAAGAGGCACCAAATTTTTCTACTTTTCCCATTCCTACTCCATTGATTTGGGAAAGTTCTTCCTTAGTCGTAGGGTAAACTGTCGCCATCTCTTCGAGGGATGGATCCTGGAAAATCACATAGGGAGGAAGCCCTTTTGATTTTGCTACACGCTTCCGCTCAACTTTTAAGAGCTCAAATAATTTCTCATCATAGGCTTGGGCCGACTGCAGTTGCTCCTCTTCGACCTCATTCTGTCCCAGCTGCTCGAAATCCTGATCTTTATATAGCTCGATTAAGTAGGGGTCCTCCAAAAAGTTCTCTCCCTTTGGCGTTAATTTTAGGAGTCCATAATTCTCAATGTCTTTCTCCAAGAGGGCAGCAATCATCCCTTGGCGAATCACTGAAGTCCAATGCCGTTCATTTTCACCCTTGCCTTTTCCAAAAACAGGGAGCGTATCGTGCTGATAACTAATGATGTAGTCATCTTTTTCTCCAATAATCACTTTCACTAAGTGCTCAATGCCAAAGCGCTCTTGTGTTTGCTTCACTGCCTCCAAGGCAATGCTAAGCGCATGTACTCCCTCAAATGTTTCGCGCTCCCGTTTGCAGTTGTCGCAAAAGCCACAATCTTTTTCAAGAATCTCCCCAAAATAATTTAGGATAAACTTTCGTCTACAGACACTTGTCTCGGAGTAGGCTGACATTTCCTGCAGGAGGATTTTGGCATTCTCTCGTTCCGTGACCGCTTTGTCCTTGTTGAACTTGTCTAATTTGACAATGTCTTCGTAGCGGTAATACATCAAGCAGTGCCCTTCAAGTCCATCTCTACCTGCTCTACCTGTTTCTTGGTAATAGCCTTCCAGAGATTTGGGTACATCGTAGTGAATCACATACCGGACATCTGGTTTGTCAATTCCCATTCCGAAGGCAATAGTAGCTACAATGACATCCAACTCTTCATTTAGGAAGTCATCTTGAGTTTTTATTCGAATTGCTGAATCCAAACCCGCATGGTAGGGAGCAGCATTAACTTGATTGACTTTCAATAACTCCGCAATCTCCTCTACCTTTTTTCTACTCAAGCAATAGATGATGCCAGACTTACCTTTGTGTTGCTTGATGAATTTGATCAGTGATTTCTTTGAATCATTTTTGACCTTCGGCCGAATCTCATAATACAAGTTCGTCCGGTTGAAAGAGGATTTAAATAAATCCGCTTCCTCCATCTGTAAGTTGCGCTGTATGTCTTGCTGCACCTTTGGTGTAGCAGTGGCAGTCAGTGCAATAATCGGTAGATGGGGGGCAATCTGGGCTACAATGGATTTGATTTTTCGGTATTCTGGGCGAAAATCATGCCCCCATTCTGAGATACAATGCGCCTCATCGATGGCCACGAAACTTAAATGTGCTTCCTTCAAAAATGCAACATTCTCCTCTTTTGTCAGGGATTCTGGTGCCACATAAAGTAATTTGGTTTTCTTTTTCAAAACCTCATTCTTTACTTTGGTAGCCTCAGATTTGGTTAGCGTAGAATTTAAAAAATGTGCATTTACACCTATAGCATTGAGTTGATCTACTTGATTTTTCATCAAGGCGATCAAAGGAGAGATGACGATGGCGGTTCCTTCACTAACTACTGCAGGCAATTGGTAGCAGAGTGATTTGCCAGCACCAGTGGGCATAATCACAAAAGTGTTCCGCTGGTTGAGTAAATTATCAACTATAAGTTCCTGGTTTCCACGGAACTGACTAAATCCGAAGATTCTCTTGAGTTCTAATTTTACTTTTTCTTCCACTAGAAGAAAGGGCTTTGAGGGTGATGTCTACCTGGGCAACAGATTGAACGATTACTTTTATACCTTTGTACAAAACTAATGTTTAACGCAGGTAAAATTGAAGTTAAGAAAAAATATTAGAAACACCGCCGTTCGGGTTCTTTTAAATGAATCAGAAGCGATTGCCAAGCTTTCTACCCGCCTAAATGAGGACTTTGAAAACTGTGTGCACCACCTGCTTCAATCTAAAGGCCGATTGGTTATTACAGGTGTGGGAAAAAGTGCTTGGATCGCTAATAAACTGGTGGCCACGCTCAACTCCACGGGTACCCCAGCACTCTTTATGCATGCTGCGGATGCCATCCATGGTGACCTAGGGATGGTGCAGCAATACGATACGGTACTTTTCATCTCCAAATCTGGGAATACTGCTGAAATAAAGGTGCTCCTGCCTTTGGTAAAGCAACTGGGAGTCAAGATAGTGGCCTTGGTCTCCAACACACAATCCTTTCTTGCAGAGCATGCACACTTTGTGCTCGATGCGACAATCTCCGAAGAGGCTTGTCCTCACAATCTAACTCCCACTACGAGTACTACTGCCCACTTGGCGCTTGGGGATGCCTTGGCTATCTGCCTTTTAGAAGCTCGTGGATTTACTCCCTCAGATTTTGCACGCTACCATCCCGGAGGATCACTAGGGAAGCAGCTCTACCTGAAAGTTGGGGACCTGCTTTCCAACAATCAATTGCCAACAGTGTATGAAAATGCAAGCGTTGCAGCCGTAATTGTGGAGATCTCAAGTAAGCGGTTGGGTGCTACAGCGGTGCTAAACGAGTCAGGAGATCTGAAAGGAATCATTACGGATGGCGATTTACGACGAATGCTGCAAAAAACACTTGCTATTCAGGAGCTACAAGCAAAGGATATCATGACTATAAATCCCAAATCAATTGGGGTAGATGAGTATGCAACCGCAGCTTTTGCCCTTATGAAAGCGCACAACATTACACAACTGGTAGTGGTGGATGGCGATAAAATCGCTGGATTTGTGCATATTCATGACTTAATGAAAGAAGGAATTGTTTAAACTTCCATGAAGGACCAACCATACATCGTAATTATGGCCGGAGGGGTTGGCTCCCGTTTTTGGCCCTACAGCAAAAGCAGTAAGCCTAAGCAATTTTTAGATGTCTTGGGTACGGGGAGGACACTCCTGCAAATGACTTTTGATCGGTTTAGAGAAATAGCTCCAGCCGAACAATTTTATGTGGTTACCAATCAAGCGCATGCAAGCCTCGTGAGCGAACAGCTTCCAGAGCTTCTTGATTACCAAATTCTGGCAGAGCCACTTCGTAAAAATACAGCTGCTTGCTTGGCCTATGCGGCTTATAAAATTTCAAATTTTGATCCCAACGCAACCATGGTGGTGGCTCCCGCGGATCACCTGATTCTGCAAGAGGGTAGGTTCCTTCAAACTTTAGTTACTGCTATCTCAGCCGCTCAAGTTCACAATAGGCTGCTGACGATAGGGATCAAACCCAACCGACCAGAAACGGGCTATGGCTACATTCAATACCTTCCCGATTCGGAAGATATGCAGGTATTGAAAGTAAAAACCTTTACGGAAAAGCCCAATGCCAAACTTGCTGCTACCTTCTTGGAAAGTGGTGACTTCGTTTGGAATTCAGGCATGTTTGTCTGGAAGGTTGAGAGCTTGATTGAAGCGTTTAAGCAGCACATGCCAGACCTAGCGGATGTATTTGAAGATGGAAAATCACAATTCGGAACCAGTACCGAAGAGGATTATATAGCTACCACCTATACAACCTTAAAAAATATTTCCATTGACTACGGCATCATGGAAAAATCGGATCAAGTGTTTGTAGTTCTTGGAGATTTTGGATGGTCAGATATCGGTTCCTGGCAAAGTCTACACGAACTTCGTGATAAGGATGACCAAAACAATGTAGTGGAAGCCAATGCGGTACTCTATGAAACAAAAAATTGTTTGATTAAAACCGATAGCGATAAGCTCGTGGTCGTTCAAGGATTAGATCACTACCTGATCAATGAATCCGAAAATGTCCTGCTGATTTGTAAACTGGATGCTGAAAATAAGTTTCGAGATTTTGTAGCTCAGGCGAAGAAAAAAGGAGAAGATTTCATTTGAAATCCTGTTTTTTTATTTTTTGCGTTGGCGTATGGCCTCGTAGATCGCTATTCCAGCGGATACGGACACATTTAAACTTTCGATATTGCCTGAAAGCGGGATTTTCACCCGGTCATCGACCATGCCCATGATCTCTTGGGATATTCCATCTTCTTCGGAACCCATGATGAGCGCTACAGGAGAAGCGAAGTCTCCTTCATACATGAGCTTTTCTGTTTTCTCTGTGATTGCGATAAGGGATAATCCCATTTTTTGTAAATCTCTGCAGGTATAAAATAAGTTTTTTACACGCGCTACTGGGATGAAGTTCAAGGCTCCTGCTGAGGTTTTTACGGCATCTGAGTTGATCTGAGCACTCCCTTTTTCAGGAATTACGATAGCATCTACGCCTGCACATTCTGCAGTACGGGCAATTGCCCCAAAATTCCGCACATCTGTCAAATGATCTAGCACCAAAATCAGAGGTGACTTACCCACAGCATAGCATTGATCAATGACGTTGTCCAAAGAAGCATAGGCAATGGTCGACATCTGTGCAATCACGCCTTGATGATTTTTGCGTGTGATGCGGTTCAGCTTGGCATCTGGAACCCGTACCACAGGAATATGTTCTGCCTTGCAAAGCTGAAGTAGTTCCTTGATGAGGTCGTTGTTGAGTTCTTTCTGAACGAGTACTTTGTCAATCTCTTTACCGGCATGGATGGATTCCATCACAGCTCGGGTTCCAAAAATAAAATCTTTGTCGAAGGCTCCTTTATCGATTAGAAAGCCATCCTTCCGCTTCTCCATTGTGAAATGTTTTTGAACCAAATCGGCTGGTAGGCCCTTGATCGGTTCAGGGTATAGAAATGTGGGCTAAGAATTGTTTTAACCCGCGTAAAGGTAAACCTAATTTTGGAAGTGTCGTCTATCCCAGCATAGGACCAGACTTCCCGGTCTTCAAAAAAATTGACTTCCTGAGGTGGGCCCATTACAATGTAAACCATCCCTCGGTCTGTTTTCCAGCCTTCTTTAAAGTCGGTAAACAGGATATTGGCAAACTCTACCATCTTGAAGTAATTTCGAATAAGGTCCTTTGCTACTTCTTCGTTTCGAGTCAAATTAAGCCAATACGCATCCAAAGCCTTCTTTTTGTCTTGAGCCAGCAGTAGGCTTTCATGTTCTTTTTTGGTTGAAATGTAGGTAGTCATCTCTACCATCTCATTCCAATCTTTGACTTTAGGGAATGCATCATGCACAGTTCGAAGCAATAAGCCAGTAGAAGCGGTGCTGTCCGATTGAAAAAAATAATATCCCTCATCCGTTAGTTTTTTGGGAATATTTGACAAGAAATCGCCCCGATTTTCTACCACTACCTCCTTGGGCACATCGGCAAGTCGGGTTTCCATAGGAGGGAAGGGTACTGCAAAAGGGCTGGGGTAAAAAAATGAAAATAGGGTAGGTCCCTTGCTTGTTTTAAAGAGTATCGATTGGTCTTTTGTAAGGTAGCTTTGATCAAATGGAACTGAATTGGCATAGAAATAGCCAAAATTAGGTTGGTCAAATACAAAGGATCCCTTCAAATCCAAATGGGTAGTGTAGGCATCTTTTTGTCGACTGTCTAGCGCTTCAAAAAATGCAATAGCTGTTTGCTGTGAGAGCGGTACCTCTACTGTAGTTTCAAACAGCCAATGCCGCTCCGTATCACCAAGCAATTGCTCCGCACCAAGCTTTATCTTTTTTTCGGCTTGAATTTCTTCCTCATAGGAAGAAAGAAGCGTGTAACTGAGTTCATATGTTTCCAAACTGGCATTCTCTTCGATTTTTTCCACTACAAACTGAAGTTTGTAAGACGTATCGGAAAGCTTAATTGGAATGATTTTTAAGCCCAGTCGGGCATAAATTGAATACCGAAGTGCCTGGTCTGTGGAGCTCAGCGTTGTTTGTGCAACTGTGGTATGGGACAGGATTACTAAAAAGCAGAATAAAGGCAGTAGCTTGAAGTACTTTTGATTCATTTGGTTTAGTTCTCAGGTTTTAAAAATTAGCCTTACTTTTGCCAAAATACTAAAATTTCTAATGGCTACCTATACAACGGAAATTGCTTCAGATAAGTTGATCAGCGACAATCCCATTCATCAACGATTGCTCAAAGCCTATATTGCTGCCAAACCCTGGATTTCTGGAAATTTGCTAGAAATCGGTTGTGGAGAAGGAAGAGGTGTGGAAGAATTGTTGCCACATGCCAGCCAATACCTAGGTTTGGATAAAATAGGTGAGGTAATTCAAACTTTGCAACAAAAATACCCAGGCGTTGAATTCAAGCAGGCTGTGATCCCGCCATTTGAAGGAATTGCTGACAATACCTACGATACCATTGTGAGCTTTCAGGTGATCGAACACATCTACGAGGACCGTCTTTTCCTCCAAGAGATCTACAGAATGCTGAAGCCAGGTGGGAAGGCCATTATTTCTACTCCAAATAACACCCACACGCTCTCTCGAAACCCTTGGCATGAACGAGAATACATCCCACAGCAATTGATTGACTTGGCTCAACCTATTTTTGATCGGATCGAGGCAAAAGGAATAGGGGGGAATGGAAAGGTTTGGACCTACCACGAAGCCAATCGCAAGTCTGTGCAAAGAATCATGCGTTTTGATTTCCTAGACCTGCAGCACAAGTTGCCGAATTCAGTGCTTAGATGGCCCTATGAATTCTTGAACCGATTCAATCGGAATCGTCTGCACCGGACACAAGGAGCTTCTGTGGTGGCTATTTCTCACGAGGACTACCTTGTGGTGGAGGACCCGAAGGAAGGTCTGGACTTATTTTACATCCTCTGGAAAAAATAATTCACCTCAATCAAAAAAAGGCCAGCAGAATCAGTTCTGCTGGCCTTTTTTATGAAATCTCTGTTAAGTACAATTGAACAAAGAATGAAAAATTCTGAAATCAAATAAAGTCTGCCGTGGACCGTGGTCTGTTAGCCGTTGACTTATTCCTTTACCTTCTTCGAATGGTACTTGGATCCTCACTTTCTTTTCCAATCAGGCTTTCCAACCTTTTTTTCAGGTCAAGGGACTTTTCTGTGTACCCGCGTTCCTCCAGTAATGGGATAAAGAACTTGACCATCTCGATGGATACCAGCAGTTCTCTATCGTAACCAAGATCATTCTTGGTGTAGAACGTGATCATATCAAGGGAGCGTTTTGAAATTTTGTCTACGATTTCCATCGCTTTTTCGTCTTCACCCACTTCAAAGAATAAGGGGACAGATTGGCCACTGCTCAAATCATAAGGTACAGCTTTGTCAGGAATTGTTTCCAAGCCAAAATTCAAAAGCTTGGCTGCATCTGCTAGCTTGTCCTCCTCAATAAGCGCAAGGGCAATCGAATTGAGTGCACTGCGATGGTTGGAAGTAAATCTGCGGTATTCCTCGTCCAAGTAAACCTTGGAATCATTCATACCTCTGAAGGCAAAATTCTCCATGTAGTTTTTCATGGCCAAGTTGGTGTTCACCAATTCCTCTCGCATCGACTCTGGTTTTCGAATCGGAAGTAGTCGGTAGGTCAACCCTTCCATAACCACGTGCTCTTCTAGGTTTAATCCCAAAGTAGACAACGAGGTATTATTGAAATAAATCGGTCGTTCCCAATTGTTGCTTACTATCAAATCAAGCAGCATGAGTGTTCCTTTGGTGACGTAATTACCTCCTACTTGTAAGTTCATCTGCGGTACAAACAGGTCCTTGAATTGTGGGGGTACGATTTCATCATTTGCTAGAAAGCTGCTGTCTACATCCAAAATTAAATTTCTGGAAGGTACCATGTTGATTAAGGTTTTTCCGGAGGTCTTCATTTGAAGCAATTCGGAGCCACTGTTGATCAGCTTGAGGTATTCACGTGCAGAAATGGCATCTAGCCCTTCTTTTTCCATCACATAAATGACATCGTTGGTGCCTTTTTGATAGCGCTCTGGAGCTAGTGAGAATGGCAATGCCATCGACTCGTTTACCGGTCGGGTCATCTGTTCCACATACCAGTCGGTATCAAAATAACTTAAGACAATCACGCGAACATCCGTGCGGAAGTTTTCGACCTCCTGCACATACCAGAGCGGGAAGGTATCGTTATCTCCACCGGTAAAAAGGATTGCATTTGGAGCACAAGAAGCCAAGAAATTTCGAGCTGCATCCACGGAAAAATACCTGCCTTTTCGGTTGTGATCGTCCCAATTTTCAGATGCCATCAAGCCAGCTACTGGTAAGGTCAATAGGGTTGCTACTATTCCTGCAGTACTCAGGTTTTTGGTAAACTTATTTAAGCCATGCGCAAGGGCTAGGGCACCCAATCCAATCCAAATGGCAAAGGCATAGAAGCTACCTACATAAATGTAATCGCGCTCTCTAGGTTCGATCGGAGGGGAGTTGAGGTAGAGTACCAATACCACTCCCATCATCAAGAAGAGCATGAGATTGACATAAAAATACTTTTGATCTTTCTTCGCTTGGAAGAAAAAGCCTACTAATCCCAAAATCAAAGGAAGCATGAGGTAGTTGTTGTGCGCCTTGTTGTCCGTGATGTATTCCGGATACTTGTCCGAGAAGGCATCTGCAATCCCTAGCCAATTCGCATCCGAAAAGTCACTTTCTCTACCCGAGAAGTTCCATAGAAAATAGCGCCAATACATGTGTCCGAGCTGGTGGCTAAACATGAAATAGAGGTTGTCCCCAAACGTGGGTTCCTGCCCTTCTTTCAAACCCAGTTTGGCACGGTAGATCCGCTTGTGACTCTCCTGGGTGGAGTAAATTCGTGGGAGAATTGTGGTTTTTTCGGGATCGTAGGTATTCTTTAAATCGTAATCTACAATCTCATACGAATTCTTACCCTTCATGTAGATGGGATCTCCTTCTTCTTGGTCAGTTAATGTGGCGGTAAAGTATTGCCCATGTAAGAGGGGTCTGTAGCCGTATTGCTCTCGCTTCAAGTAGGAGACATAGCTAATAATGTCCTTTGGCGCATTTTCATTGATGATGGGGTCTTGATTTGACCTTACCACGATCAACGCATAGCTGCCATAGCCAATTAGAATAAAGGTGAGGGAAAGTAAAATGGTGTTGAAGACCGCCATTTCGCGTTGGATTGAAATACGGAATGCGATCACTAGGGCACTGATAAAAAGCAATGCAAAAAATATAATTCCAGATCCAAAGGGTAATCCCATGGAATTGACCATCCAGATTTCCATTGCCCCTGCAAGACTTGGCAGGCCAGGAATGATCAAGTTATTGATGATGATTAGGGCAATTCCACCCAAGAACATGGCAAAAAAGGCTCCTTTTAAACTTGGGTTTGGATACTTCTTGAAGTAATAAATCAATGCAAGTGCAGGAAGAGTCACCAAGTTGAGCAAGTGAACCCCAATGGAAAGGCCTACGAGATAGGCGATAAATACCATCCATCTATTTTCTTCTTTGGGATCTTTGATCACATCCCACTTCAGAAACGCCCAAATCACAATGGCGGTGAAGAAAGAAGACATGGCATAAACTTCAGCCTCTACTGCAGAAAACCAAAAACTATCGGAAAAGGTGTACACCAAAGCTCCTACCATGCCAGCACCCATCAAGGAGATGGTTTGTCCTTTGGTTTCTTCCCCTTCGACTACCGAAAATAGACGCTTACCCATCAAGGTGATGGACCAGAATAGGAAAAGGATGGTGAAGCCAGCGAAGAGTGCACTACCAATATTCATCCAATAAGCCACCTGCAAGGGGTCTCCCATCGCTAAGAATCCAAACATTCGGTACACCAACAACATGAAGGGTGCTCCAGGAGGATGGGGAACTTGCAGTTTGTAGGAAACGGCAATGAATTCCCCTGGATCCCAAAAACTAGCTGTCTGCTCGACAGTAAGGATGTATACGAGCGTGGAGATGGCAAAAATAAGCCAACCGCTGAGGTTGTTGATTTGCTTGTAAGTGAGCATTAATTCGTTCAATTAGAGCTACGAAACTATGAAATTTTAGACCAACTCGAGAATTTTTGAAATTTTTAACCTTTCTAAATGGAGCCTAGCTCGTCATGTGACAAAGATTACCGTGAATAGGGTAGAGCAGGTGGTAGATTTGTGGGGTAATTTGAAAACTAAACCAACATGCTTCCAAAGTCCAAAACATTTCAAGAGCTCATCGATGGGGATACCCCGGTATTGGTTGACTTCTTTGCCGAATGGTGTGGTCCATGCAAAATGATGCAGCCTATTTTAGAGGATACCTCCAAGCAGCTTGGAACCAAAGTCAAGATTCTAAAGGTGGATATAGACCGCAACCCGCTTGCTGCAAGTAAATTTCAAGTGAGGGGAGTGCCTACGTTGATCCTTTTTACGAAAGGAAAAATTTTATGGAGGCAGTCTGGGCTGGTTCCTACCCATCAGCTTATTCACCACATCGAAAATAGCCTATTGGCTAAAGTCTGAACTCCTGTGACAAAAGTCATTTAACCCAAGAACCACAAGTCATAAGTTTACCTAAATTTTTGAAGGCCTAAAAAGACATAATCATATGAAAATCGAACAAATCTATACTGGATGTTTGGCACAGGGTGCTTACTACATAGAATCAAACGGAGAAGTAGCCATTATCGATCCGCTTAGAGAAGTTCAGCCTTACATTGAAAAGGCAGCAAGACGAAATGCCAAAATCAAATATGTATTTGAAACGCATTTTCACGCGGACTTCGTTTCTGGCCACATGGACCTAGCCGCTAAGACAGGTGCTCAAATCGTGTATGGCCCTACGGAAATGGCCCTAGGCTTTGATGCCATCGTGGCCGAAGACAACCAGGTATTTACCTTGGGTAAAACCAAAATTCGCGTACTCCATACCCCAGGTCACACCATGGAATCGGTTTGTTACCTATTGACCAATGAAGAGGGAAAAGAAGAAGCAATTTTTACGGGAGACACCCTATTTATTGGCGATGTAGGGCGTCCTGACTTGGCGCAAAAGGTAGTAAAAGACCTCAATCAAGAAAAGTTAGCAGGCTATCTGTACGATTCTTTGAGAAACAAGCTGATGCCGCTTTCAGATGACTTGATCGTATATCCGGCACATGGTGCTGGCTCTGCCTGTGGCAAAAATATGAGTAAGGAAACCTCCGATACCTTAGGAAATCAAAAGAAGGTCAACTATGCACTTCAGGAAATGACCAAGGAGGCGTTCATTAAGGAAGTGTTGACAGGTTTAACACCTCCTCCAGCTTATTTCCCACAAAATGTGATGATGAATATCGAAGGCTACGATAGCATTGACGAAGTTTTGGAAAGAGGAGTGAAACCTTTGTGTCCGGCTGAATTTGAGGCTGCTGCCAATGAAACTTCCGCCTTGATCTTGGATACGCGTGATGCACAAATATTTGCAAAAGGATTTGTCCCGAACTCTATTAACATTGGCATCGATGGAAGCTTTGCAGTTTGGGTAGGAGCGATGATTCCTGATTTGAAGCAAGAGATTTTGGTGGTTGCTGAGGTAGGTAGAGAAGAAGAGGTAATCACCAGATTGGCGAGAGTGGGCTACGATTATTCCATTGGATACCTGTCGGGTGGAATTGCTGCTTGGAAAAATGACAGCAGAGAAGTGGATTCAATCACTTCGATCACTGTGGACGAATTTGCAAAGATCAAAGCAGGAGATCCGAACATCAATATCTTGGATGTTCGGAAGAATTCAGAATATCTTTCAGAACATGTGATTGAGGCAGAAAATGCTCCTCTAGACTACATCAACGACAGCATGCTGAAGGTGGATAAAAACAAAACCTATTATGTTCATTGTGCTGGGGGATATCGTTCCATGATTTTTAGCTCTATTCTAAGAGCTAGAGGCTATGATAACCTAATCGATGTCGCAGGTGGGTTTAAGTCAATCAAGGAATTAGGCAAAATTGAGGTTTCGGCTTATGTTTGTCCTAGCACCTTGCTGTAAGGGAAAACAATCTAATCTAGCAAAGGAGACATTTCTACTCTGGATATCAATCCAAAGATAAATCCTGATTATTTTACAGTAAAATAGAACGAGTAAACCTATTAAGCACCTATGAATCAATTTATTGAATGGATTTCTCAGCCCTGGCCATGGTATGTGGCGGGGCCCATGATTGGACTCACTGTACCTGCGCTTCTTATCCTTGGGAATAAGGCCTTTGGGATCTCTTCTTCCTTGCGTCACATTTGCGCAGCTTGTGTTCCAGCTGGAATACCTTTTTTCACCTACGACTGGAAGAAGGAGATCTGGAATCTTCTATTTGTCCTAGGAACGGCAATTGGTGGCTTTATTGCGATGAATTTCCTTGCCAATCCAGACACGATTGTCATTTCAGAAGCTACCCAAGCAGATTTGAAAGCCTTGGGCCTCACCAATTTTTCGGACTTAATGCCACTAGAAATTTTCAACTGGGATACGGCCTTTACCGGAAAGGGAATTTTATTCTTTGTGATTGGTGGCTTTCTAGTAGGATTTGGAACGCGCTATGCAGGAGGCTGTACTTCAGGCCATGCGATTATGGGGATTAGTTCCTTGCAGTGGCCTTCCTTGGTAGCTACGATTTTCTTTATGGTCGGTGGGTTTTTCATGACTCACGTATTGTTAGCGCCACTTATGAAATTAGTTGGATTTTAATCACCAGAACTTATGTCAAACACTACAGATAAAATAGGTTCAATCGCTGATCCAAACTGCGTAGCACCTAACTCCAGTCAAACCAAAGACAAAGGCCTGGCCTTATTGAAGTATGTACTCATTGGGACTGTCTTCGGAATTGTTTTTGTGAAAGCAGAAATTATATCCTGGTTCCGAATCCAGGAGATGTTTCGTCTCCAGTCCTTTCACATGTTCGGAGTCATTGGATCCGCGATCGTGACAGGTATTATTTCGATTCAGTTGATCAAGCGTTTAAACATCAAATCCATTCAGGGAGAAGCAATCGTCATTCCCACCAAAGAATTTAAAAAAGGCCAAGTGATTGGGGGCTTTATTTTTGGGCTGGGCTGGGCCATTACAGGTGCATGCCCAGGACCTTTGTTTGCACAGATTGGAAGTGGATACACCGTTGTCTTGGTAACCTTGGTGGCAGCCTTGGCGGGAACCTGGGTATATGGCAAGTTTGAAAAATATTTCCCCAATTGATTCGATTCTCGATTAAAAAATAAATTCTTTTTCAAAAGTGTCGCTTTGACTAATGGGCGGCACTTTTTAGTTAAAGACCTTTTTGAAGATAAACCGGATAAAAATAATGATGGTGAGGAGGATGCTACCTACAATGACAAATTCCATGGGCTTTAAATTTCTACGTTAACTCCTAGATCCCAAGAATAGTTTGTGCTGTCTATGGAATTGGTATCGCTTTCC
This sequence comes from Spirosoma fluviale, assembly GCA_945901615.1. Classification (GTDB taxonomy): domain Bacteria; phylum Bacteroidota; class Bacteroidia; order Cytophagales; family Cyclobacteriaceae; genus Algoriphagus. Next base: position 38,259 of record CAMDLI010000007.1, on the reverse strand, counting down.
TTTGCTTTCTGCTTACCTTTGACCTGTTTTGTAGTCACCTTCACTCATGAATTACCTTTCCCAACGCAGGGTTGCTCTAGGAGCACTTTTTTTCTTTATGGGAATATGCTTTGCCAGCTGGGCTGCACGCATCCCGGACATTCAAAGTAAGTTCCAACTCTCTGAAGGGCAGCTTGGCACGCTTTTGCTCTGTTTGCCCATAGGTTCCATGCTTGGGTTACCCATCGCAGGTTGGTCGGTACATCGCTACGGTAGTCGCAGCGTGATCTTGATTTGTAGTTTTGCCTACGCATTCACGCTCCCCTTGATCGGTTTGGCCCCAAGTATTTGGACAATAGCACCAGTATTGATGGGATTTGGCGTACTGGGCAACATCATGAACATTTCATTGAATACCCAAGCCCTTGGCTTGGAAAATCAGTTTGGGAAAAGCATTCTCGCCTCCTTCCACGGCATCTGGAGCATGGCTGGATTTACCGGTGCAGGGGTAGGTGCAGGCATGATTTTCCTTAACTTTTCTCCCGCTGCGCACTACCTTGTTGTAGCTTTGCTTTCTGCAGCAATGATTTTGTTGTCACAAAAATTTGTCATCAACGACAAGCCTGCCCCAGGTGAGGAGGGAGGACTCGTATTGCGAAAGCCAGATGCGCTGCTTCTGCGTGTAGGCTTGATCTCCTTTTTGGGCATGATGGCAGAAGGCTGCATGTTTGATTGGTCGGGTGTTTATTTTAAAAAAATCGTTGAAGCGGAACCCCAATACGTGTCATTGGGCTACGTATGCTTTATGGGTGCTATGGCCTTAGGAAGATTCGTGACTGACAAGGCAACCAATCGTTTTGGCAAGGTGCCCGTACTTCAAGTCAGTGGGCTGCTCATATTCTTTGGTCTACTGCTGTCGGTGGGCTTTCCCAATCTGTTCACTGCGGCTATCGGATTTTTGATGGTAGGTGCAGGTGTTGCCTCCATTGTTCCCGTTTCCTACGGTATTGCAGGCCGATCCAAACTGTATTCACCTAGTGTAGCCCTAGCCCTGGTGTCCACGATTTCCTTCTTTGGATTTTTGGTAGGCCCGCCGCTCATTGGTTTTGTGGCCGAACTTTTTGATTTAAAAGTTTCTTTCGCACTAATTGGAATTAACGGATTGGGTATTCTATTGCTCACTAGTTTTAGCAAAAATATCTTACATGCGCAAGAAAACGTAGCAGGAGCATGAGCTTACCTGAGAACTTTCAGTTTGAAAAGGTATTCGAAGTAGGAGCCTATCAAGTGCATCCACATGGAGACATGCGCCTCTCCTGTTTGGCAGATTTATTTCAAGAAATTGCTTGGAAGCATGCTGATTCTGAAGGTTTTGGAAGGTCTTTATTGGAGCAACAATTGATGTGGGCGCTTTCAAGAATCGAAATAAAGGTTAACCAATTTCCACGTTGGGGAGATCGCCTTCGACTATTCACTGGAGGCAGAGGACAGGCTGGTGCGTTTGCTTTTCGAGAGTTTATGGTTTGGAATGAGCAGGAAGAAGTGGTGGCTCGTGCAATGTCTTCCTGGTTATTGGTGCATATTGAGAAAAAGAGGATCCTTAAGCCCGAATCTGTATTGCCCAGCGCCCTTTTCAATCCCCAGGATGCTCCAAGCTGGCAACCAATCAAATTGGAGCCTTCAGGTCCAATACAGGATACGAGCATGATACAGGTGCAGCATTCGGATTTGGACCTTTACAATCATGTCAACCATACGAGCTACATCCGTTGGGTAGAAAATAGGGTGGCTGTACAGGGAATGTTTCCTTCTCAACTTGCGATAAACTACTTGGCAGAATGCAAGGGAGGGGATGAGGTGAGTTTAACCGTTCTAGGGGATAAATCATCTCCTTTTTTACAAGGGCGAGTTCAGGGCAAACTGGTTTTTGAAGCGCAGATTTCATCCGCATGATGCAATTTAATTGCTGTGGTTCAGGGTTTAACCGGGCAGGCATGTAATCTAACTTGCTGCGCTGTTTGGGTAATTAGCTGTGCGCAAGCTGAACCAAAGTTTTCAGGTTCTATCTCGATTCCAACGGATTTTCACCTACTTTTTTTAATTTGTGGAAGATTGAGTGATTGGAGTCACAAGAAAGGAAGGTCCGGAGAGCGCAACTTTGTATTTTACTAGAAGAATCTAATTTAGATGAGGCAGCCATTTATTAAGCTTATATCCCTAGTTGTAGCCCTGCTCGGACTTTCTATGGCTTTAGTGTTGGGGCTAGGTTTTGTGCTTTTTTTATCTTTATCTGGGGTACAGTTGCCAAGTCTTGCAGAAGGACCTCAGGATATACCTGTGGAGGCCGTTGAAATCCCTGTGGTGAAGTCATTGGTTGATCCAACCTCCGTTTGGAAAGCAGCTGATTGGTCAGTTATGGATCAGGAACCCAATGCGGAAGAGCTGAACTATGGGAAGGAATTGGTAGTAAATACTGCAGAATACCTTGGTCCAAAGGGCAAGGTAAAAGCCATTTCAAATGGAATGAACTGCCAAAATTGCCATTTGCAAGCAGGAACGGCTCCTTTTGGGAACAATTACAGTGCCGTAGCTGCTACCTATCCAAAATTCAGAGCGAGGTCTGGAACCGAAGAAGACATTCAGAAGCGGATCAACGATTGTTTTGAACGAAGTCTCAACGGCAAGCCATTGGCGAGAGATTCCAAAGAGATGAAGGCGATGGTTGCCTACATCAACTGGGTGGGTAAGGAGGTTCCTAAGGGAGAAGTACCAATAGGATCGGGCCTCTATGAAGTGCCACTATTGGATCGTGCCTCAGATCCTGCAAAAGGCAAGTTGGTGTACGAGAAGCAATGCGCTAGTTGCCACCAGACTGATGGAAAAGGGCAGGCCAAACCGGATGGTACCGGCTATGTGTATCCGCCACTTTGGGGAGAAGCGAGTTACAATCATGGAGCAGGGCTTTATCGCCTCTCCCGGTTTGCAGGCTATGTAAAAGCAAACATGCCCTTGGGCGCGACATTCGAGCAGCCTATCTTGAGCGATGAGGAATCCTGGGATCTTGCCGCCTATGTCAACAGCATGGAGCGACCCACGAAAGACCTTTCACAAGATTGGCCAGATATTTCAAAGAAGCCCATGGACCATCCCTTCGGGCCTTTTACTGACGGATTTTCAGAGGAGCAACATAAGTTTGGTCCCTTCAAACCCATAAAAGCTGCAAAATCTAATTCTAAGTGAGGCGTTGGTCATTTGATTAACGGACCTTCTATTTTTCCCGATGCTGGTTTGCTACCTGTCTTGAAAAGATGCATGATGGGGATAACCTAACAAAGGACTGAACCAATGAAAATGTGCTGGGAAACAGCCCTCTAGGCTTCCTTTTATTCCAATAAATTAGGAATTCTCGTTTTCTCTACCTACTCTTGTGTGTCGAGGAAATGTCTTCGATACTTGTTATCAAGTTTAGCATCGGCGGTTCACCTGCCACAAGTAGCAAATCAAGAGTTCTCCAACACAGGTTTTACTTCTTCATCTTCTACTTTTTTAATTCAATAGAAGCTTTGCTTTTTGAGTTAAAACCTGCAGTTAACATCCTTTAGAGAACCAAGATTTACTAGTTTCACCCAAACTACCTCATTATTAAGACCATTCGATTTTCTGATTCAGCTCTGTCTGAATTTTCCATAACCTTAAGAAGCAGAGTCAACGCTTATTTCACTTCTACGCAACAAACTAAGTTTGCGAACAAGGAAATGATCTTCAAGACCTTTGTCATGTTGTGCTTGTATTTTGTGCCGATTGTCCTCGTAACTACGGGAGCAGTGGTTCAGACTTGGCAATTGTTTGCTTGCTATGTTGCAAGTGGATTGGGAATGGCCGGCATAGGGATGGGAATTATGCACGATGCCATCCATGGCACCTATTCGCAGAACCCTAAAATCAACAAGTTGCTTGGCTACACACTCAATTTAGTTGGCGCCAATGCGACGGTTTGGAGAGTTCAACATAACGTACTTCACCATTCCTACACCAACATCCCTGAAGGTGACGATGACATCAATGCACCATTTTTCCTTCGATTTTCTCCTCATGCCCCTAAGAACAAGATGCATGCCTTTCAGCATTGGTATACTTGGATCTTTTACGGTTTGTCAACGGTTTCTTGGGTAACATCTAAAGACTTTATCCGCTTTGACCGCTATTACAAGATGGGCATGTTCAAAGGTGAAAACGTATACCGAAATACGGTGTTGAAAATCATTGCTTGGAAATTGGTTTACTATTTCATTATCCTTGGACTACCGATTGCCTTCTCTCCTTTTGGAGTTGGTGAAATCATACTTGCGTTCCTTGCGCTCCACTTTGTGACAGGTCTTAGCATTTCTTTAGTTTTCCAAACAGCCCACATCATGCCAGAAGTATCCTTTCCACAAGCCAACGAGTTTGGTATCGTTGAGGGAGAGCGCATGCTGCACCAATTAGCTACTACATCAAATTACTCTGAAAAAAATCACTTATTTTCTTGGGCAATTGGTGGTTTAAATTATCAAGTTGAACACCATTTGTTCCCAGACATTTGCCATGTACATTATCGCCACATTGCCCCAATTGTAAAGGCTACTGCGGCAGAATACAATATTCCTTATTATACAAAAAAGACATTTTTTGATGCTTTGAAGGCCCATGCTAAAATGCTTTACCACCTTGGTAATGTAGAAATGCAGCCTGTCAAGGCTTAAAACCAACTAATGAATAACTCTACAAGTAAAAATACCAAACCTGCACCAGCTCCTCGCGGAGGGAATCAGGACCGCAGAACGGTAAAAAAGAAGGAATCTACTCTAGATCCCCGTCTTTTCGTAAAAAAAGCCCAGCCTAGTGGACAAGAAGGATTCCGTACGGAAAAGACCTTCGCAGACCTTGGTTTGACGGCTAAGTTGCTTCAAAATATCCTAGCAAAAGGATATCAGACGCTGACCAACATTCAGGAGCAATCCATTCCACCCCTCCTCCAAGGAAGAGATATGATGGCGATTTCAAAGACAGGGTCGGGAAAAACTGCCGCCTTCTTGATTCCTATCATCGAACATGCGCAGAAGGATCCTAGAAACTACACTGCCTTGGTGGTGACACCTACAAGAGAGTTGGCCTTGCAAATAGAAGAAGAATTTAAGTCGCTTACCCTAGGTATGCAGCTCTACTCTGCCACTTTTATCGGAGGAACCAATATAAATTCTGATCACCAGAAATTGCAGCGCAAACTTCAAGTGATTGTAGGCACTCCAGGAAGGCTTTTAGACCTTTCAGATCGTCGTGAATTAGATCTCAGGAAAGTAAATACCCTTGTTTTGGATGAGTTTGATCGGATGTTGGACATGGGCTTTGTCTTAGATGTCAATAAATTGGTCAATCGAATCGGGACTAGAGATCAAACACTCTTGTTTTCAGCAACGCTTGAGCCGGGTCAAAAGAAATTGATTGATGGCCTACTTTCTAATCCTTTAGAGGTGAAGGTTTCTGGTGGGGGATCTACCAATGAAAATATTGAGCAACAAACGATTCGTGTTCCAGAAGGACAAGATAAGTTTGATGTACTAGCAGACTTGTTCGCAAACCCAGAATTGGAAAAAGTAATTCTATTTACTGAAACTAAAAGGCTAGCGGATCGTTTAGCTAAAAAGTTAGTACAAGCCGGTATCAAAGCCGGTCAAATCCACGGAGATAAGTCCCAGAATTTTCGAAACAGAATGATCGATGAATTTAAGAGCGGGGACATCCGAGTATTGGTAGCTACTGACGTTGCGGCCAGAGGGATCGATGTAGCTGATGTGAGCCATGTGATCAATTATCAGCTACCGATGACAATGGATGCTTACATCCATCGAATCGGAAGAACAGGTAGAGCCGGTAAAGTAGGTCATGCCATCACATTTGTAAACTAAACCACTTGCATGTCAAAAAATCAAAACACATTTATCAAAAAACAAAAGGCGGAACTAAAGAAGAGAAAGCAGAAAGATAAAATGGAGAAGAAGCTTGAGCGAAAAGGACAACCAAAAGATGGAAGTCTAGATAACATGATCGCTTATGTGGATGAATTCGGAAACATCTCTGATACTCCTCCAGAACCGCCAGTAGAGAAAAAATTTATTTCAAATCAGTCCAATCAAAATCGAGTAAAAACAAATCAAAATTTCAAAAATCATGAATGAAGGAACAGTAAAATTCTTTAACACAACCAAAGGCTTTGGATTCATTACCCCATCTGATAATAGTGAGGACGTATTCGTTCACCACACAGGCTTGGTTCACGAAATCCGTGAAAATGACAAAGTAGTGTACGAATTGGTACAAGGAAAGAAAGGCATCAATGCCGTTAACGTGAAAGTGGTCAAGTAATTCCACATTCCCTTGCTAAAAATCCCCAGGTGACCCAGTCGCTTGGGGATTTTTTATTTCATTTTTTCAATCAAGAAGTTTAGCTTTAACAACTTCTTGATTTAGTTTTGAATTTTAAGCACCTGCTTATTCTAACTCCATTCCTCAAAACCAGAAACCCATGAAAAATAGCCCGATTTACCTCATTTCTTTCCTCCTTCTACTTTCTTGCGCTCCCAAAGAAAAGGAAGCAGAAACGCTTTCGAGCACTAGTCCAGAAACCAACCTAAATAATGCATCTATGCCAGATTCCGTTCTTCGCCATGTAGTCCTTTTTGGATTTAAAGCAACTTCCTCTCAGCAAGATGTTGATGGGATAGTCGCAGCTTTTCAAGCACTACCCTCAAAAATTACCGAGATCAAAGGCTTTGAATGGGGAATCAACTCTAGTCCGGAAGGACTCAATCAGGGTTTAACGCATGCCTTTACCGTGACCTTCCACTCGGATGCGGACCGTGATACCTATATCCCACATCCCGCACACAAGGAGTTTGTAACACTCTTGGGTCCACATTTGGATAAGGTAACGGTAATTGATTATTGGACGAAAAAGTAACCTGGCTGCGGTAGGTGGGCCTGCCTTACTATATTCTTTAGGCAGGCCTACCTTCTGCTGGCGGTTTTTTTTCTCCAAACCAATTCCCTTGAAATCGAGTTGATCGGTATGCAGTATTCACTCCTTCCTCAGGAATCTAGGAACCTGCTTCCTTTTCATGGGGATGCTTTTTTCCACCCTAGTTTTTTTTCCATAGAAGAAGCGGATCATCTTTTTAAGGTCCTGCAGGAAGGCTTAGCCTGGCAGCAGGAGCCGATCTGGATGTTTGGCAAGCAAATCCTCCAGCCTCGTCTTACTGCGCTCTATGGGGACCCAAAGGTGTCTTATGGGTATTCTGGAATTGCGATGCAAGCGCAGCCCTTTACGAAGGAATTGGAGACAATTAAGCAGCGCTTGCAGGACTTCACGCAGCATGACTTCACGCACGTGCTCTGCAATTATTACCGAGACGGTCAAGACAGCATGGGTTGGCATCGAGACAATGAAGCCGTCTTAGGTCAAAACCCAAAAATAGCTTCACTTACCTTTGGGGCTAGCCGCTCTTTTCAAATGCGGCCTTACACCGGGAAAGAACCTAAAATAAATCTTGAGCTCTCCCATGGTAGCCTGCTGCTGATGGAGGGAGCAAGTCAGCATCACTGGGAACACCAGCTCCCCAAAACAAAAAAGGTAAATCAGCCAAGAATCAACCTTACTTTCCGAAAGTTACTGGGCTAGAACCTTGAATACCAATGGGTTTGTAACTGCTGCAGATCAATCCACTACCCAAAGGTAATCCTTGTAGCCTGCAGCCTCCATTTGGGATTTGGGGATAAACTTCATGGCGGCGGAATTCATGCAGTAGCGTAATCCTGTAGGCGCTGGACCATCGTTGAAGACATGGCCTAAGTGTGAGTTTCCTAACTTACTTCGTACTTCTACCCGCATCATGCCTAGGGTTTTGTCAATTGGCTTGTCAATCACCCGCGCATCGATAGGCTTGGTAAAACTAGGCCATCCAGAGCCAGATTCATACTTATCCTTGGAGCTAAATAGGGGTGCTCCGGTCACTACACAAACATAGATTCCTTCCTCCTTATTGCCATTGTATTCGTTGTTGAAGGCAAATTCGGTAGCGCCTTCCATAGTAACCTCGTACTGAAGTTCGTTCAATTTGCCTTTTAGTTCTCCTTTGGATGGCGAAGGGTATTTTTTAGCACTGAGCTCAGGCCAATGTTTTTGAATGAATGCATCTCTACCTGAACCTCTTCGGTAGGCATAGTAATCTTGAGGGCTCTTTTTGTAGTAGTCCTGGTGGTAATCCTCAGCAGGGTAGAAGTTGGTAAACTTGATGATGGGCGTGGCTATAGGCTTGGAAAATCGTTTGGACTGATCAAGAAGCTTTTTGCTTTCCTCTGCCACTTTTTTTTGTTGGTCATTGTGAAAGAAAATAGCTGACTCGTATTGAGTTCCTCGATCAAAAAAAGAGCCTCCTACATCCGTGGGATCGTAGGTTTGCCAGAAAATATCGACCAATTCGGCATAACTAATCACTTCAGGGTCGAATGTAATTTGAACCGACTCCCGGTGGGAAGTTTTGCCTCCAGCCACTTCGCCGTAGGTAGGGTTCTTTTCTTTTCCTCCGGAATAACCTGAAACTACAGATATCACCCCGTCTAGATCCTCAAAAGGAGCTTCCACACACCAAAAGCAACCTCCAGCAAAGGTGGCTACCTGCTGCGATGCGGAGAAGATTTCTTTGGGATCTTCTGATTCTGCTGAAGGATTCTTGGATTCCGTAGGAGTAGATCCTCCATTACAAGCAAGTAGAAGAGATGCAATCAGGGCGATCATGGGATAGCTAAATTTTGATTTGAGTATCATTTGAAATTTGGTTCGCATAACGTATTGAACTTCAGTTCGCGGGTAAGGTTTAAACTCTGAATTCAGGCTGTCTGTTTCAAATTTAGGGGATTAATTTTGAAGGAATTCGACATGAACTAAGTAGACTGATTCTCTTTTTTGTTCAACCTGCGTTTTTTTGATGAAAAAAGGGGAATAATTGAAGAACACTTTTAGATTTGTATAAGCCAGTTTTTTTTCATTCACTATGCATTCATCTGTACGAATTCTTGCCGCATTTATTTCAATTGGGTTGCAGTACTTCTTGCCAGTAAGCTCGTTACAGGCCCAAGATGAAGGCTTTAAATCCCTTTTTGATGGGAAGACCTTGTCTGGATGGGTAGGAAACAAAAGTTCGTACCTAGTCAAGGATGGGATGATTGTCATTGAGCCCCAAGGTGGGGGAGGTGGAAATTTATACACTGAGAAGGAATACGGAAATTTTGTACTGCGATTTGAGTTTCAACTAACCCCTGGGGCCAACAATGGCTTGGGAATCCATGCACCACTAGAAGGAGATGCCGCCTATGTGGGGAAAGAATTACAGATATTGGACAATGAAGCAGAAAAATATGCAAGCCTACAGCCGTACCAATACCATGGATCTGTCTATGGGGTAATTTCTGCCAAACGGGGCTATTTGCGGCCTTCGGGAGAGTGGAATCAGCAGGAGGTACGCGTGCAGCATCCTTATGTCACCGTTGTGCTCAATGGGGTAGTGATTTTGGAAGGCAATTACCTTGAAGCCAGTAAAAACGGTACGTTAGACAAAAAAGAACATCCTGGACTCCAAAGAAGTCGAGGACATATTGGATTTTTGGGCCATGGTGACGTGGTCCGATTTCGAAATATCAAAATCAAAGAAGTACAATAAACCCTTGAATACCCCTTTTACTTATGAAAAAAGACTATCAAGTAATCGATCGTAGAAATTTTATTAAGAAGTCAGCCCTAGGCATTGCTGGCTTATCCTTGGCCCCGGCACTTCTAGCCGAAGTAACTGCCAAAGGCAAACTCAGGACTGTTCACATCGGTTTGGGTGGAATGGGAATGGAAGACTTGCGGGCCATCTCTAGCCATGCCATGGTAGAAGTAGTGGGACTTTGCGATGTGGATTCAAATGCCTTAAGTAATGCCACTGCTCTTTTTCCTAAAGCAAAGACCTACGCTGATTACCGCATGCTCTTGAGTGAAATGGAAGATCAGTTTGATGCGGTCGTGGTGTCCACTCCAGACCATACCCATGCGCCAGCCTCTTTGATGGCCATGGAGATGAATAAGGCCGTGTATTGTCAAAAACCGCTTACCCACCATGTGACAGAGGCCAGAGCGATGAAAAAGCTGGCTGAAAAAAAGAATTTAGTCACCCAGATGGGAATTCAGGTACATTCCTTTTACGATTACAAGCTAGCTACCCTGCTCATTCAATCTGGAATCATTGGTAAGGTTCATACGGTGCGTGCTTGGTCTCCCAAAAACTGGGGATATGACGGAAAAGAACCAAAAGGAAGCGATGCGGTGCCGAGCAATTTGAATTGGAACTTATGGTTGGGCACAGCTCCTGAGCGGGATTTTAAGGAGGGGGTTTACCATCCTGGCAACTGGAGGAAGATATTGGACTACGGCTGTGGTACCCTTGGGGATATGGGGGTCCATATTTTTGATACGCCCTACAATGCCCTTCAGCTAGATGTGCCACGTACGATTGTCAATAAGTGTAGAAAGCCAACAGGTTTTGGATTTCCAGAAAATAATATCGTGACTTATGAATTTCCAGCGACACCTTACACCACAGATACCTTGAAGTGGGTCTGGTACGATGGAGTTGGGGCTCCTGAGCAACATGAGGATTTGATGCTGCCTAATGGAGACAAGCTTCCTGATCAAGGGGCTATGTTTCTAGGTGAAAAAGGACGATTGCTACTCCCACACTTTCAGCAGCTACCTCGGTTGATTGTGGATGGAAAGTACAAGAAATTTGACGTGACTCCGTTCAATTTGGGTGCTCCAGTGAAGGATTATGTGGGAGAAAGTAAGAAGCATTACCACCAATTTGTAGATGCTTGTTTGGGTAAAGGCGAATGCAGTGCTCCTTTCGAATATTCAGCTCGCTTAACCGAGACCATTCTTCTTGGGGTGATTGCAGGCCGTTTTCCAAACGAAACCCTCCACTGGAACAGTAAAAAAGCAAAATTCGCGGAGCGAAAAGCAAACAAGTTCCTCGACGGAAAGTACCGTAAATTCTAAATTTAAGCTCTCGAAAGGGAGGATTTCTCCCTTTCGAGATTTTTTTATGTAATTTTTCTAGCATAAACTTTGGGTGAAGTTTAAGCTTCTTAGCAGTTAATTTTTTCAACTATGCCAACAGAAAAGCGCTATTGCCAATGCTGTGCTCAAGTCCTTTATGGGAGATTAGATAAGAAATTTTGTGACGAGGGTTGCAGAAATAACTTCAACAATCAGCAAAATTCAGTTCAAAATAAAGAGATACGAATCATCAACCGAGTTCTGAAGCGGAACAGAGCTATCCTGCTCGCATTTCTCGCATTGGAAAAGAAGCCAACAAAGGTTGACAGAGAATGCTTGTTGCTGGAAGGATTTAACTTTCGATACATGACTCAACACGGAGTAGGTTCGAATGGGCAGTCGTACCAGATCTGCTATGATGTAGGGCTGATTTCAGAACAGAATACGAATTACCTGATTGTACTTGCAAAGGATGTGGTTCATTGAACCAGCTTCAATTTTACTTGGCAAGGACTTCTTCGAATAGTTTATCGGTAACCACGGCAATGGCCCCTCGTAATCCTACTTCATTTCCCAATTGGTACAGCACAATCTTGGTTTTTTCTCTGGATTTGGCCATGCTGTACACATTCAACGCTTGTTGAATTGGGGTCAAAATATACTGATTGGCTTCAGCAACCACACCTCCAAGGATGATGAGTTCAGGATTGAGGAGCTGAATCAGCATGGAAATTCCCCTTCCCAGATTAAGGCCTACCTCTGACAAGATGGTGATGGCGCGTTGATCTCCTTCTTGGGCGGCACGCACCACAAGATTGGGGTCGATCGCTCCCTTGTAGGTTTTTGCCATTCGTGCTAGGATGCTGTCTTTGTCGAGCAATAGTGCTTCTTCAGCCATGCGGACGATGGAAGTACCCGAGGCTACAGCTTCCAAGCAGCCTTTTTTCCCACAGGTGCAATTGATCTCTTGCGATTCAAAAAGTGGGGAGTGCGCAAATTCACCTGCAAATCCAGAAGTACCTTGGTAGATTTTCCCGTCCACGATGATCCCTAGTCCGATGCCCCATCCTACAAAAATTCCCAGCACGTGTTGCGCACCCTGTACGCCCCCAAACTTGTATTCTGCAAGCGTCATGGCTCGTGCATCATTCTCCAGGAATATGGATTGCGGAAACCTGCTTTCGAGGTGCGCTTGCAAGCTTTTTCCTCCAAAATTGAGGTAGGTATGGTTAATCCCAGCCTTGGAATCAATTAATCCCGGCATGGAAATTCCGATCGCAATGATTTTATCCAAAGGGAGGGCAGATGCACCTAGGTAGCTCTTGATGTGCTGACAAAGTAGTTCGAAGGTCTCTGGCTCATTGTTTAGCACGAGTTTATGCGTCACTTTTTCCCGTATGATTTCCTGTTGGCAGTTGTAGAGTGCCAAGTTGCAGGAGTACTTGCTGAGGTCCACAGCTACTACATAGAATGCGTCCGGTGCCAATCGGTATAAATCTGGCTTCCTTCCACCTTGAGATGCTGCACGACCTTGTTTGATCACCTCTCCTGAACGCATTAGATCTGTCAAGAGTGCATTTACAGTGGGTAAAGAAATTCCCATACTCCCACAAACTTCATTGGCAGTAGAAGCGCCTTTCTGGTACAAATTCTTGATTAGGCGAATTCGAAGTAGGTAGTTTTTTACTTCAACTACGCCTTCAATTTTAGTAAGGGCCTTTTGTGGATTAATTAGGTGCATGACTCTGAAGTGTGCCATCAAATAAGCAAAATATTGGGCGGCATAAAAATACTTTTAAAAAAAAATCAAAGAAGGTATCGGTAATTTAAATAAGAAAGTAGGGAAGTGGAGACTGTTTCATTTGAAATCCCATTTTCTACTGCAGTTTGACAATTTTATTGACCTCCAAGTTGGAAACTAGAAAAATGTCTACCTTTGAATTCTTTTTAATTCTAGTGTATGAAACCACTTATTCTTTCCCCCGATTTGAGTAAAACTCAAATTGCTGAACTTGTAGAACGCTATTTAGGCGAGGCAGGATTTTCGATTTCCACCCAAGATTTTGAGCGCCCTTGGGGAGGATTTTTTGTGTTGGATGAAATTCAGATTCGAGCATTTAAAGCGCAATTTTTTCCTGAAGTAACACTTTCTGAAGAGCAGTATGCGCAGAAGTTGAGTCCCAAATTTTTACTGGTAGCACCCGGAGCGCGACTTTCTTGGCAGTACCATTACCGTCGTGCGGAGTTATGGACCTTAGTAGGAGGTGAAGCTGCCATAAGCCGGAGTTTGATCGATGAGCAAGAAGCAGCTGTACCTATGGTCACCCATGCAGTAGTTTCGCTTCAGCAGGGAGAGCGCCATCGTTTGATTGGTACGCAAGGATGGGGAGTAGTTGCTGAGATTTGGATGCATACTGATCCAAACAATCCTTCAGACGAAGCTGATATTGTCCGGTTGCAGGACGATTACTCAAGAAAATAAAGTGGATTAGGCCTTGTTGAGGGCGTCGATTTGTTTGGCCACCTCTTCTGCTTCTGCCATCAATTTGTCCGCAGCAGTTCGGTTGCTATGCGATAGTTTATGCGCATCTGCCATCATTTTGGCATAGGTTTCCTGGAGTTTTTCCTTCTCGCTTTTCTTTTTGAATAATCCAAACATAAGTTTCGGTTTTAGTGATGAACCGATTCAGCCAAGGATTGTTTAACGAAGGTCAGTGCGTTCAGTAGAATACTGAATCTCATCATCTTTGAATTGGATGAGGTCTTCTAGTCTTCCTGCGGAATTGTGAAACTTCCATGTTCCCTGTTTCTTGCCATCCTTCATGATACCCTCAGAGGCTTTCCGTCCAGATTCATGGTAGTACATCCAAAGACCATCTGCTTTGCCAGAAAGGTATTTTCCTTCAGACTCTTTTTGACCAGTCACATAGTAGGTGATTCGAGTTCCAGTGCCATCTTTTAAGGTACCGGCATCTCTTGTTTCTTTTCCATCATAGGAATAGTAGGGTCCGACATTCAGCAATCTGCCATTGTCCCAGAATTCCTCCTGTGTCAATTGCCTGTTGTCGTAAAAAAGTCCCCAAATACCATCTTCGAAGCCCAGGTTGAATCGACCTACAGACTTGAGTTGTCCTCCATCGTAGTAGTAAACCCACTGTCCATTTTCCATACCCAACAGGTATTCTCCTTCGGCCACTAGAAGACCGATTTTATTGAAATACTTCCAGAGTCCAGTTTTGAGATCGTTTTTGTATTCCCCAAGCGCATAGAGTTGTCCATCTGGGTAGAAGTTTTTCCATACCCCAACTTTCGCACCTCCTGCATATTGACCTTGTACTGAAAGTTTGCCCGAACTGTGGTTTTCTACATAATCACCTTCGGGAACACCCAAGACATAGGTTTTGCGTTTGGAAATTTCTTTGTTGGGAAAATATTCCTCCCAAACACCCACGGCTACGTTGTTTTCATAACGCTCTTTTCGCGCCAAGCGTCCAGTTTCATAAAAATAGCTCCACTCGCCAATGCGATTGCCAAAATCATCGTAGTATTCCTCAGATTCTGGGATTTTTGTTCCAGGGTAAAAGCTTTTCCAAGCGCCAATTTTCCCCCCGTTTTTGTAGGTACCAGACTGGTAGATCACATTAGGTAAAGAAAAGGTCTTGTAAACACCTTCAAATTGCCCTTTGACTGCAGTGGCTTCGGCCATGACATTTCCTTGCGGATCAAATTCGAAATAGGGTCCATCACGCAATCCATCGACATAAAATTCGCGCACAGCAAGTTCCCCCTCCGGGAAGTAGGACAACCATTGTCCCCCTTTTTTACCAGCTGCATAATTGCCTTCCAACTTGACCTGAGTAGGATCCACGTAAAAATCCTTTTCAGTACTCCCATAATATTCCGTGTATTTGCCCACCAAAATGCTATCCTGAAAGATCATGTCTTTCACTAAGTAGCCATTCGAATCAAAAAATCGAGCTGGTCCAAAAAGTTTTCCATTCCGGTAATCCGCTAGCTCTTTTGGCTTGCCATTGGCATGAAAACTCGCCCACTGTCCATCACGAAGGCCATTTTTAAACGTTCCTTCTGTAATTAAGGTGTTGGTTTTTGCATTGTAAAATTTCCATAGTCCAGTTTGACGCTGATTTTCAACTACACCTGTCCCAACAATTGAAGAATCATTGGTGTACCTCACAGCGATTTTTGAAGTCTGTGCAAAAAGCGATAAATGAAGAAGGGAGAATACTGCGATCAGTACATACTTCATGGCAAATCAGGATCTTAAAGGTAGGTTGGAAATAGATTTCGGTACGCGGAATTGAGTAATTTCCCTATTCCTACGTAAAAAATCATTTCCTGTTTAAAAGTACATGAAATCCTTAAATTTTTTGATCACACAACCGCATTTGCCTGGAGAATTTTCTTCAATTCTTCCCTTAAAATTTGAAGACAATTTTCTTGATCTCCAACCAATGCAATCTCCTTAATCCAGAGCCTCGCTTCTCCTTGGTTCTGAGGGTATTCGAGGTTGGTACTGCGGGCCTGTACCCAATCTACTTGTGCTGCCAAATCCCAGGGGAGGTCATTTCGCCCCAATCGGAATCCATTCTCACTAAATAATCGGTCAGGTTGTGGCATTTGTTTGCCCAGAAAAACGCAGCAATAAAGTCCATGGCCAAACCAGCTTACGAACCGAAGGTTACAACCAAAGTCCAAATCAAATTCTCGAATCAGGTCAAGCACCAGGTAGGGGAATCCAAGCAGCTGATTTCCTTTGGAGATTTTTTTACCCTTCGATTTTGAGAAAAAATGGGTTAATTCCTCATTTGTAACGGAGTTGCCTAGCTGTTCAAAAAGGTCCAAAAAATCAGTTTTCAGTTGATTTTGCCGTTGAACTAGCGTTTTATCTAGCCAGAGATTAAGGTCTAGCTCCGACTTCACTCGGTTACCATTTCAATAGTGCGGAAGCCCAAGAAAAACCTGAGCCAAAAGCTGCAAGACAAATCAGCTTATTTTCTTTCAACCTTCCCTGTTCCCAAGCTTGGGAGAGTGCAATAGGGATGGTTCCTGCCGTAGTATTGCCCAGATGCATGATGTTATTGAATACCTTCTCGTCGGGCAACTCCAGTTTCTGTTGGATGTATTGTGAAATCCTCAAATTGGCCTGATGGGGCACAAGGAGGTCGATGTCGTCCTTAGTCAACTGATTGAATGCCAATGCTTCCTGGATCACTTCCATAAAGCGAACTACAGCATGCTTGAAAACTGCATTTCCATTCATTTTAAGCAAAAACTCCCCTCGCTCAATCAGTTCTTTGGAGATTCGTACTTTTCCACTGGAACTTGGGGCTAGGCAATAGAGTTCTTCGGCGTGAGCTCCTTCAGAATGTAGGTGTGTACTGATAATTCCTGCTTGACCAGTCGCTGATCTGCCCACTACTACCGCACCTGCTCCATCCGCGAATATCACCGAACTGGATCTGCCTTCATCACTTTTATCCAAGGCTGAAGATTGGATTTCAGCACCGACAACTAGAATTTTTTGGTACATGCCGGTTTTGATAAACTGATCGGCAATGGAAAGGGCATAGATAAAGCCAGAACAAGCATTTCGAATGTCTAGAGCACCGATTGTTTTGAATCCCAGTTCCCGCTGCAGTAGCACGCCATTGCCCGGTAAAAAGTAATCCGGGGTAATTGTAGCAAAAATAATGAAGTCAATTTCATCTTTTTCTACACCAGCTCGTTCCATGGCCATTTTACTTGCTTTAGCAGCCATGTTGTTTACGGTGTCCACTCCAGGTGTATACCAACGTCTCTCCTGAATTCCGGTGCGCTCGACAATCCACTCGTTGTTGGTATTCATCATTTGGGAAAGTTCGGCATTGGTGACTATCCGTTCAGGCACATAATGTCCCGCTGCTAGAATTCGTGAAGTATACATGGGCTTAGCGTAAAGTAGATGGGTGTTTGGGTAAATAGCGTTGCAATATCGGTACTGCAAATTAGTTCAACAACAAAAGTTGGGCTTGTTCGGCTTATCCAAAAAGGGTGTAATTCCCAAATTGATCCATAGGGGAGGTCTTCCGGACGAGACTTTGAGAATCATTTTGAACTGAATTTACCAAGGGAGATACCGTGTAGCTACCCATCAATTCAGTGGGGTAGGGCTTCAATAATTCCAGAAGTTCGGCCTCAGAACTGTAACTGTCCAACCATTTTTTCTCTTGTCCAGGCCTCAAAATCACGGGCATGCGATCGTGGACTTCTGACACCAATTCATTTGGGCTGGTAGTGAGAATTAAAAAAGTATGTTGAGACTCTCCGGATACCGTTTCATATTCTTCCCAAATACCAGCAAAAGCAAAAGGTTCCTCCTCACGTAGGACAAAGCGATGGGGGATTTTGGTTTTCTTTCCCACTTTTTTCCATTCGTAAAATCCATCTGCTGGGATTATGCAACGTCTTTTTAGGAAGGAGGATTTAAAAGTTACTTTTTCATGAACAGATTCAGCTCTTGCATTGATTAGTTTGGCCGAAACAGGCTTGTTTTGACCAAAATCTGGGGTAATTCCCCAGTAAAAAAATGAAAATCCTTTGGGACTATCGGAGGTGATCACGGGCACCAACTGCGTAGGGGCAATGTTGTATCGTGGAGAAAAATCTACCAGCATTTCTGCTTGAAAGCGTTCTTCTAATTCGATTTTACTTTTGGCAAGTGAATATCTTCCACACATGGGCGCAGTTTTAGCTATTTTTCTCGAAGTTAGGAATCCTGGCAAATAAATTCAACTGCTCGGGCTTCAGAATAATAGGGTAGACGGGGATCAGCTTGCATAAAACCGACATGACCTCCCTGAATGGGAAATTCAAAGTGTACCTGATCCAATTGTTGTGCCAACTGAATGGGGTAGCAGGCAGGGCTGAGGAAAGGATCGTTTTCTGCGTTTAAAACGAGTGCAGGAACTTGAATGTCTGGCAAGAACTGCAATGCTGAGTTGATTTGGTAATATTCTTCAGCATCGAAGAATCCATGCAAGGGACCGGTAAAAGTGTTGTCAAAATCTCGAAGGGTACGAATGGAGGCAAATTTTTCCAAGGGAAATTCATCTGGAAAATGGGCGGATTTTTTCTCAATCTTCAAGTGAAGACTCTTAAGAAATCGTCGGGTGTAGAGCCCAAATGCAGCAGTGGAAATTTTATCACAAGACCCTCCAAGATCCAAGGGTACGGAAATCGCCACTCCTTTTTTAATTTTTGGATCTAATTTTCGCTTCTCGCCTAGGTATTTGAGGGTCAGATTTCCTCCCAAACTGAAACCGATCAAAGAAATCTCTTCATAGCCTGGAGAGGCATAGTTGACGATGGTTTCTAAGTCGTAGGTAGCGCCGCTGTGGTAAAAAATAGCCTTCCGGTTGAGTGCTGCACCACAGCCTCGGTAATTCCAGGCCAAGACATCAAATCCATTTTTTAGGGCTTCTTTTGCCATTCCTAAGACATAAGATCTGCTGCTATTGCCTTCCAAACCATGGCTGATTACCACTAGTTTGGTGCTTCCTCTTCGGTGCCAATCTACTTCTAAGACATCACCATCGTGAGTTTCTACAAGATCCTGCGCTGTAGGAGGTAAGATTATTTTTCGAAATAGGGTAGGAAAAACTGTTTCTAAGTGACCGTTAAAGAGATATTTAGGTCTTTTGAGATTGCGGACTTGGACTAAGGGCATGGATGCAAGAGGTCAAAAACTGAATGGAAAATACAGCATATAATTTGAATAAAGCGTTTTTAAAAACTATTTTTGGGCACTTAAATTAACTACAAGAGCTACTAGAACATGGCCGAAATTATTAGAATGCCAAAAATGAGTGACACCATGGAAGAAGGTGTGATTGCATCCTGGTTGAAGAAAGTAGGAGACACTGTAAAGCCGGGAGATATTCTTGCAGAGGTGGAGACCGATAAAGCCACTATGGAACTGGAATCGTACGAGGAAGGGGTTTTGCTTTATGTAGGTGTAAAAGAGAAAGATTCAGTTCCAGTAAATGGAATCATCGCAATAATTGGAGAGAAGGGAGAAGCATTCCAACATTTGTTATCTGGAGCAGCTTCTGAAGTAGCCAAAGTAGAAGTAACCATTCCAGCTGCGGTCCCAGCGCCTGCTGCTGTTGAAGTAAAAGCCCCAGCCACAGTTGTCAATACATCTTCTATTCCAGCGGTTGTGGTAACGATGCCTAAGATGAGCGATACCATGCAGGAAGGTACCATTTCCACTTGGTTGAAAAAAGTGGGTGATGTGGTGAAGTCGGGAGAAATCATCGCTGAAGTAGAGACAGACAAAGCCACCATGGAGTTGGAATCCTACGAAGATGGGGTTTTGTTATACATCGGTGTAGAAGCTGGTGGAAGTGTGCCGGTGGACGGTGTCATCGCAGTGATAGGAGAAAAGGGTGCTGATTTTAAGAGCCTTTTGGCAGCCCACCAAGGAGGAGGATCTACAGCAGCTCCTGTTGAAGTTGCTAGTCCTGCAGCTCCTGTGGCTGCTGCTGCACCTGCTCCCGTAGTAGTTCAAGCACCAGTTGCTGCAGCAGTAGTTGCTAGTTCAACTGGAAATGAGCGTGTTAAGGCCTCTCCATTAGCCAAAAAGATAGCGAGTGAAACAGGAATAGACATTCGTCAAGTAGCCGGTAGCGGTGAGGGTGGACGTATTGTAAAAAGAGATATTGAAACCTTTGTGCCAGCTGCAGTTTCAGCTAGCCCTCAGGCAGCCTCAAGCCCAGTAGGAGTTGCTCCTGCACTTGGTCATGAGAGCTTCACTGAAGAGAAGGTTTCTCAAATGCGTAAAACCATAGCCAAGCGATTGGCAGAAAGTAAGTACTCTGCGCCTCACTTCTACTTGACCATGGAAATTAACATGGACAAGGCGATCGAGGCGAGAAAGAGCATGAACGAGTTTGGTACTGCAAAGATTTCGTTCAATGACTTGGTCATTAAAGCATCGGCAGCGGCATTGCGTCAAAATCCCAAAGTAAACTCCAGCTGGCTGGGAGATAAAATTCGCTACAACGACCACATCCATATCGGCATGGCGGTAGCAGTAGAAGAGGGATTGTTGGTTCCTGTGATTCGATTTGCAGATCAGCTGTCGCTATCCCAAATTTCGAATCAAGCCAAAACATTGGGCCAAAAGGCTAAAAACAAAGAGCTACAACCCAAAGATTGGGAAGGAAACACCTTCACGATCTCCAATTTGGGCATGTTTGGCATCGATGAGTTTACCGCCATCATCAATCCCCCTGATGCCTGTATCCTAGCAGTAGGAGGGATCAAGGAAACGGTCATCGTCAAGGATGGCCAAATGAAAATCGGTAATGTGATGAAGGTGACACTTTCCTGTGATCACCGAGTAGTCGATGGAGCGGTGGGATCTGCATTCCTCCAAACCCTGAAAGGGCTGCTGGAAGATCCGGTTCGAATCCTTATCTAAGATTTAAACTGTCAAAAAGTCCTGTTCAACGAGGACTTTTTGCTTTTGTATAGTTTTTGAAATGCATCTTTAACTGGAGTTCTAAACTGGAACTCTAGAAAATAAATTTTCCATGGAAAGAATTAAATCTACCACCGTAGTAGCCATTCGGCACAATGGAGAGGTTGTAATCGGTGCCGATGGGCAAGCGACCCTAGGCAATACCGTTGCGAAGAGCACGGTGAAGAAGATCAGAGTTCTTCAGGGAGGTAAAATTGTCACGGGATTTGCGGGCTCTACCGCTGATGCCTTCACCTTATTGGACAAGTTTGAAGAAAAGCTAGGTGCATATGGCAATAACATGAAGCGTGCTGCTGTGGAGCTAGCCAAGGAGTGGCGCATGGATCGCATGCTCAGCCGCTTGGAGGCCATGATGATTGTGGCTGACAAAGACGATATTTTGATTATCTCTGGTAATGGGGATGTGATCGAGCCAGATATGGAGATTGCTACGATCGGTTCGGGAAGTGTGTTTGCACAATCTGCCGCTCGGGCCATGAAGAAATTTGCTCCACAGCTATCTGCTGAGGAGATGGTTCGAGAAAGCTTGCATATTGCAGCAGATGTTTGCATCTACACCAACCATAACTTGGTGGTAGAAAAAGTAAGCGCTTAACCGAAGTTGTTCGGAATCAGAAAGTCGGAAAAGAATTCCGACTTTTTTTTGTTTTCAGCAAACCCGAAGGCCTTTTTGTGTGTTACTACCCTATACGTAATGAATCCAAATGGAAACAGCAACACCTAAAAAAACAAGCAAGAAAGACTATCGACAACTGATAGTGGAGGGATTTGTAGCGCATGTTCTTGAGCATGGCAAAGAACCTGCTTCCATTTTCAAGTTTGCCAAAGATTTAAAAATCAAAGAAGAGGAGGTTTACAACTACTTTACCTCTTTTGAGTCTGTAAAGTCTGCCATTTGGTTGGCTTTATTTGAAGAAACGCAGCGCCAATTGGAGGAGCAGGAGGTGTATAAGGAATATTCGGTCCGAGAAAAATTCCTTGCATTTCTTTATACCTGGATTGAAGAATTGAAGAAAAATAGATCCTATCTACTCTGCCTCTACCAAGACAAGTCCAGCACCTTTAAATCGTTACCGAAAGACACCAGAGACTTCAAAGAGAAGTTTAGTGATTTTGCTTCTGAGCTCGTTATGGAGGGAAAAGAAACGCAGGAAATAGCGAGTAGGCCTTTTATTTCTGAGAAATACGACGAAGCTCTTTGGATGCAGGTAGGTTTCGTGTTTCGCTACTGGCTGGATGATCGAAGCCCAAGATTTGAAAAAACGGATGCGGCAATCGAAAAATCAGTTAACCTAGCCTTTGACTTGATGGGAAAAAGTGCACTGGATTCCTTTTTGGACTTCGCCAAGTTTCTCTACCAACCTAAATAATTCATGTCTAAGCAGGTAAAAGAGCAGGGTTCAATCCCTGTCTCCAAAGTTCAGCGGGCTGCCAAATTTATTTCCACGGGAGCGAAGGTAGGGGGGAATTACGTCAAACATTACGCAAAAAAGATGGTCAATCCTTCCCTCAATAGAGAGGAGTTGCACCAAAACAATGCCACAGACATCTACAACTCTCTTAGCGAGCTAAAAGGCTCAGCTTTGAAGGTGGCTCAAATGATGTCCATGGATAAAAATTTACTTCCACGGGCCTATCAGGATAAGTTTACGATGGCCCAGTATTCTGCACCCCCGCTATCCTATCCGCTGGTGGTTAAGACTTTTCAAAAGCACTTCCAGAAAACACCTGAGCAGCTATTTGAAACCTTCACGCGTTCTGCTGTTAATGCAGCTTCCATTGGACAGGTGCATCAAGCGACTGCTCAAGGAAAGACGTTTGCAGTAAAAATTCAGTACCCAGGCATTGCGGACTCGGTAAGTTCCGATCTAAGATTGGTGCGTCCTTTTGCGTTGCGCTTGCTCAACATGAATGAGAAGGAGTTGGACCACTACATGTCTGAGGTAGAAGAACGCTTGCTTGAAGAGACCGATTACAATCTGGAAATAGCTCGATCACGTGAGATCTCCGAAGCCTGCGCCCACATTCCCAACATTCGTTTCCCTAAATATTACGATGCGCTGAGTTCGGAACGAATCATTACCATGGATTGGATTGCTGGCAAGCACATCAAAGAATGGATGGATACTACCCCTAGCCAAGCTATGAGAAACCAAGTAGGGCAAGCCCTATGGGACTTTTACCACCACCAGGTGCATAATTTGAAGCAGGTGCATGCAGATCCACATCCGGGAAACTTTATCATTCAAGAGGATGGAACGCTTGGAATTATCGATTTTGGTTGCGTCAAGGTAATTCCAGAAGATTTTTACCAGGGGTATTTTGCTTTGATTAAGCGGGAATTGGTGATGAATCCAGCCGAACTAGATCAAATTTTTTATGAGCTTGAATTTATTTCGGATAAGGATACGGAGGAGGAGAAAACCTATTTCAAAGGCATCTTTGCTGAAATGATTTCTTTACTTGGGCAGCCTTTTCATGTGGATCGTTTTGATTTTGCTGACGACAGTTACTTCGAGAAGATCTTCATGCTTGGGGATCGGATTTCCAATGACAAGATGTTTAGGAGTTCGAGGCAGGCGAGAGGCTCTAAGCACGGTTTGTACATCAACCGTACCTATTTTGGGCTCTACAACCTGCTCAACCAGCTTAAAGCTGAAGTGGATACTACCAAGCCAGATTGGCTTAAATAAGGAAAGGCTGTCGATAGACAGCCTTTTTTTGATTCAGGTGGTTTTTTTTTTCCCGCTTGCTATTGCTTGGGATAGCTCAATCGATAAATGCAATTCGCTACATCGTCAGAGATCAGCAGACTCCCATCTGCTAGTTGCTGCACGTCTACTGGTCTGCCCCAGGCCTCTTGCGTGGCTTGGTCAAGCCAGCCTGATACCATGATTTCTTGTGAACTTACCTTGCCCATTGAATCCAATCGGGCAAGGACTACCTCATAGCCAGACTTTTTGCTACGGTTCCAGCTTCCGTGCTTGGCGATGAACAATTGGTTTTTGTAGGAAGCAGGGAATTGATCCCCAGTATAAAATCGTAATCCTAGTGGTGCGGTATGTGCTCCAAGTTTGGCCTCTGGTGCAGTATAAAAAGCCGCTTCCTTTCCTTCTGAACCTACTTCTGGATCTTTTATGGTGCCTGAATGCCAGTAGGGATAGCCAAAATGTTGGCCAAGGCTAGTTGCTTTATTCAGTTCGCAATCTGGCGTATCGTCGCCTAGCATGTCACGGCCGTTGTCGGTAAACCACAGTTCCTTGGTCTCTGGATGCCAGGCCATTCCTACCGAATTACGAACACCATGCGCATAGATTTCTGGTTTCGCACCCGGCTTGCTTACATCCAACCGGGTGATGCTCGCGAAAATAGGATCCTCGGAAATGCAAATATTACAAGGGGCACCCACAGGAATGTAGAGTAAGCCATCTGGACCAAAGGCGATAAACTTCCATCCATGGTGTGCTTCGTCGGGGTAGCCGCCATAGACCACCTCGTAAGTTGGGTTTGTCAGGTTATTTTCAATATCCTTAAATCGAATAATCCGTGACACTTCTGCCACATACAGGTCTCCATCTTTGATGGCAACTCCATTGGGCATGCGAAGGTCTGTAGCCAAAATATACTTGCTGTCAGCCTTGCCATCCGCATTTTCGTCTACCAAAGCATACACATTATTTTCTTGCCGATTGCCAACAAAGACGATCCCCGTTTCAGAAAGGGCCATGGAGCGCGCATTGGGCACTTCCGCCGCCCAGACATCAATGGTAAATCCCTCAGGAAGCTTAAGTTTGTCCAGCTGAACATCCGCTTTTGCATCCGCAATGGAAATTTTTTGTCCGATTGGACCGCTAGCGGATGCTGCTTTTTCCTCTTTGCAAGCGGATAGGCTAAGAAGGAAAACTACTAAAAGGGTAGGGTAGAAACGAAGTAGAGAAGTCATGTCCTTGTATTTTGGGTAAATTTAATTGAATACTTCAGAGAATGATTCAGATTAAAGGTCAGTATTGGTTATTTTTGCGCCATGCTATCGATTAGTAACCTCTCTTATTTTATTGGCGGTCGTGCCTTATACGAAAATGCCAACTTGCACATCAAGCCAAAAGACAAAATTGGTCTCGTAGGTCAAAACGGTACCGGAAAATCCACCTTACTAAAAATCATCAACGGCGACTACCTCCCGTCCTCTGGCGATGTACAAAAAGCAAAAGACTGTACCCTCGGATTTTTGAATCAGGATTTGCTTTCTTACCAATCTGACGATAGCATTTTGGACGTAGCCTTGGCAGCATTCAAAGAAACATTAGCCATTCAAGCCGAAATAGAAGAGGTGTTGAAGTTGATGGAAACCGACTATTCGGATGAAGTGATCAATAAGTTAGCTTTTTTGCAGGACCGCTTTGAGTCCAATGAAGGCTACACCATCAAAGCGAAGGCAGAAGAGGTACTGGAGGGAATAGGCTTTCAAACCAGTGACCTTCAAAAGCCACTTCGTCAATTTTCTGGAGGCTGGAGAATGCGGGTTATGCTCGCCAAGTTGCTCCTAGAAAAGCCCTCCCTGCTCATGCTGGATGAGCCCACCAACCACCTTGACCTTCCTTCCATCCAATGGGTGGAGAACTACTTGAAAAATTACGAGGGGGCAGTCATCGTGGTGTCCCATGATCAAACTTTCTTGGATAACTGTATCAGTACCACTGTAGAAGTGGCCAACGAGACCTTGACGGCCTATGCTGGCAACTATTCCTACTACAGGGAGGAGAAGAAACTCCGCATGGAGCTCCAGCAAAATGCCTTTGAAAATCAGCAGCAGATGATCAAGCAGACTGAGAAATTCATTGAGCGATTCCGTGCTAAGGCTACCAAGTCCAACCAGGTGCAATCCCGAATCAAGGCTTTGGGTAGGCTGGACCGGGTACATGAAGTGGTCAATGATGAGGCCTTTGTGAATTTTAAGTTTAAGTTTTCTCAAAAATCAGGTAGGGACGTAATTACCTTGGATAAGGTGTCTAAGGCTTATGGAGACCTGACCATTTTGAAAAATACCGCAGGAAGAATTGAGCGAGGTGATAAAATCGCCTTGATTGGTGCCAACGGCAAGGGTAAGTCTACGCTACTCCGCATCATCGCCGGTACGGAACTAGGGCAGGGTACGCGAGTGGAAGGACACAATTTGATCAAGGCCTTTTTTGCGCAGCACCAGCTGGAAGCATTGACGCTGGACAATGAGATCATCCAGGAAATGTCTCAGGCGGGAAGCAAAAAGACAGAAATGGAGCTGAGAGGGGTATTGGGATGTTTCTTGTTTTCCAATGAGGAAGTGTACAAGAAAATCAAGGTGCTATCAGGAGGAGAAAAATCACGCGTAGCCTTGGCCAAAACGCTTATCTCTGAGGCTAATTTTTTATTGCTCGATGAACCAACCAACCACTTGGATTTTCAATCGGTCAACATTCTAATTCAAGCCTTACAGCAATACGAAGGTACGTTCATTACCGTATCTCACGACAGGCACTTCATCAAGGGAGTGGCGAACAAGATCTGGTACATTGAGCAGCACGAAATCAAAGAATATCCAGGTACCTACGAAGAATACGAGTTTTGGAGAAGTCAGCAGGTGGACGTTCCTGCCACAGCGGTTGCCCAAAAGCCGGTCAAAGTGGAAGTGACTCCCCCGAAAAGTAAGGAGGACGTCCAGCAGGCCAAGCGAGAACTGAAAAAATTGGAAGAGCAGTTGCAACTGGTTGAAAAAGAAATCAGTCAGCATGAGGCTAAAAAGAAGGAGTTGGAGGATAAATTGGCTGATCCATCCTTGTATTTGGATGAGGATACGGCTCAAAAAATCCAGGCTAGCTACCAGCAAGTGGAAGAATCACTTGAAACTGCAAATACCTCTTGGGAGAAGTTGGTGGATCAAATCTCCCAGCTTCAACAGCAAGCCACCCTCGCTTAAATTTCAATGTTTCGATGAAATTACGTTTCCTTTTTATCCTCTTCACGACCATAGCATTTAGAGTAAATGCGCAGGTTCTAGAAGATAAAGTATTCGTAGATCATATTTTATCGGTTCGTATGTTCCCTCAGGGAGCAGGGACAGAAAGCCAGCTGCTTTCTCCTGTGATTTCCTTGACGGATTCGAAGTCCTTGGTGGTGCTGTTTGATGATTTGTCTTATGATCCTGAGTTGTATTCTGCCAAACTGGTGCATTGTGATGCAGATTGGAAAAAATCAGCCTTGAAAGACACTGATTTTTCGCTTGCATTTAACGAGTACAATGTGCTGGATTATGCCTATTCTGTGAATACGCGAATGCCCTACATTCGGTACTCGTTTACCCTTCCACACGTAAGTAAATCCGGAAATTACCTCCTAAAAGTCTACAAGAACCGAGATGAAAATGCGGTCATCTTCACGCGAAGGTTTATGATTGTCGAGAATCTAGCGGTGGTCGGCGCACAATTGGTGCCTCCAGTGCAGACTGAAGATCGGCGTGCCTTGCAGCAAATCAATGCCAATGTAAATTACAGCAACTTGGAGGTGATTGATCCGCTCGCTCAAGTCAAGGTGTACATGCGTCAAAATCAACGCTGGGATAATGTTAAATACCTCTCCAAACCTACTTTTTTGAATCAGAACTCGAAGTTGATTCGCTACGAACCGTTTGAAGGGGAGAGCACCTTCCGAGCGGGTAATGAATTTCGATTTTTAGACTTACGGTTTATCCGTGCTACAGGAGTGAATGTGGCCTCGATCAAGGTAGAAGAATCTTTAATTTCGGCGGAGGCAAGGGTAGATTTTCCACGGCCTGGTGGAGCCTATGCACAATATTTGGACCTGAATGGGCAATATGTAGTGCAAACGAACGACCGGCCAGGAGGGGATCCTGAAGTGGAGAGTGAATACATCTACACTACTTTTTACTTGAATGATGCGCCTGGAAAAACCATTAAACTAATGGGTGCCCTTAGTCAATGGGGTAAAGCTCCTGAGGCTACCTTAGTCTATGATGCCAAGAAGCAGCTTTACAGCACTTCCCTACTTTTGAAGCAAGGATGGTATGACTACCAGTATGCAACAGATCTTGGAGCTGGTAAATTGGATTTTGAACCCTTAGAAGGGAGTCATTTTCAAACTGAGAATGAATACGAAATCCTGGTGTATTACAGAGCGCTTGGATCTCGCTACGATCAGTTGGTAGGTTATGTGTACCTGCAACCCAATAGGAGAAGGCTCTGATTTTTTATAGGTAAAAAAATAGCCTCCAAAATTCTAGATTTTTGGAGGCTTATTTTTTAAAGCTTGTAGTAAATTAAAATTCCTCTGTGGAAGATTCTGTTTCTTCTTCCGTGGGAGCTACATTTTGTCTTACTCGATCCCCTGTAGATTTGTAAGGAACAAATCCCTCTCTTTTAAATTTGTAAGGGGTAGTCTTATTGTCAGCAGGATGCGTGGCTAAGTCCATCATTCCAAAACCCTTGTGGGTGAAGGCACCTAATCCGCACTTAAATACAAAATCTTGTACTTCAGGTGCAGCATAGAGCGTGAATGGAAGCGTGTAGCCTCTTACTTCATATTTCACATCTAGGTCGTATACGGCATAGATTCGCGCAAATTTCTTTTGCTGCTCTTTCAACTTGTTGACATAGACCATGTCTGGCACCACCTGGAACTTGAAGAAAGACTCCATTTGTTCTGGGGTGTACCATCCTGATTTCTCCATACGAGTCAGCGTTGATTCGTATAACAAATCAGAAAACTCGTCGCTGTCTGGATTGATAAAACGTTTGCCCGCCTCTTCATTGAAGGCAGGCGTAATCAATACCAATGGAGAGATGCACACAAATTTGTTTGAAATCTCCAAAATGGGCTCAGTCTCGAGTTCCGTATATTCAGGGGAGAGGATTAAATTACCGAGCTCAATTTTTGGGGCTGCAAAAACCTGTTGCAGTAAGTAATCAATAAATTCCTCACTCTGGGAAGAAAGCACGAGCGTCACCAAGCTAGAATAGTAGTGCAATCCACTACGGCTAACCTTGGTTTGTCCCTTCAATCCTGAGAAATTAAAGAAATTGTAGTTGTAGAAATCCTCTCTACCTCCTTTGACAATCAGTCCTTTGAGGAATTGGGCCAGGATGTACTGGTGATGAAAAGGCAAAAATGAGCCTTTGTTTTTCAGGGAAAATATTAGTCGAACTCTCACGATATTGAAAAATAAAATTAAATAATGTAGATCCAAAGGATCTTTTACTCTTGCTTAATGTAAACATCGTAAAATTACACAATTTTTTAATGAAAAATTAAACATTAAATCTAAAATGCATAATGTCACCATCTTGAACAACGTATTCCTTGCCTTCAATGGATATTTTGCCGTTTTCTCTACAACCCGCTTCGGTTTTAAATTGTTTGTAGTCAGCGATACCAATTACTTCAGCTTTAATAAACCCTCTTTCGAAGTCGGTGTGGATCACCCCAGCAGCCTGAGGAGCCTTCCATCCTTTGCGTATGGTCCATGCGCGAACTTCTTGTACGCCGGCAGTAAAGTAGGTGATCAAATTGAGTAGGGAATAGGCCCCGTAGATCAAACGGTTCAGTCCACTTTCTTTGAGTCCATATTCATCTAGGAACATGTCTTTTTCTTCAGCATCATCTAATTCTGCGATTTGAGACTCAATCGCAGCACAGAGGATGATTACTTCTGCATTTTCCTCCTTCACCTTGTCCCGAAGTCGATCGACAAAAGTATTGCCTGTATGGATACTTGATTCATCCACATTGGCCACATAGAGCACTGGCTTAATGGTGAGCAGATGGAGATCTCGTACAGCCTCTAGATCTTCTTTATCCACTTCAATTGCCCGTGCATTGAGGCCTGCAGTTAGTCCATCCTTAAATTGAAGAAGCGTTTCCAACTCTCTTTTGGATTTAGCATCTCCAGATTTGGCCATTTTTTCAATGCGCTGAATCTTTTTTTCTACGGACTCCAAATCTTTGAGCTGCAGTTCGGTGTCAATGACCTCTTTGTCGAACAAGGGATCTACACCACCGGCAACGTGAACGATGTTGTCGTCTTCAAAGCAACGGATGACGTGTATGATGGCATCTACTTCCCGGATATTGGCAAGAAATTTATTACCTAAGCCTTCACCTTTGGAAGCACCTTTCACTAACCCAGCGATATCTACAAACTCAATGATAGTAGGCACTACCCGTTGGGGATTTACAAGTGCTTCCAGTTCTTGAAGTCTAGCATCAGGAACTGAGACCACGCCTACATTGGGTTCGATGGTACAAAAAGGAAAGTTAGCTGCTTCAGCTTTGGCGCTTGATAGCGCATTAAACAAGGTAGATTTGCCCACATTGGGAAGGCCTACTATGCCACATTGTAATGCCATTAATTCGTTGCTTTAATTTTAAATATTTTGTAGGATTTGTACCCTCTGTAAAATTCCAAAATCGATACTCTGAAAATGGTGTAAACGGGTATGGCAAATATCATCCCTTGGATTCCCGCGATTTTTGCTCCGGCAAAGATAATAACAAATATTTCAAGGGGATGTGCTTTTACTGATTTGGAAAAAATAACAGGCTGTAGCACCACATTATCTATGATTTGTACAGCTGCAAAAACAGAGATGATCTTAAAAAGCAAAAAGCTGTAGTCGTTGTCTGACGAAAAATCACCTGTAGAAACGCCCACCACGATACCGAAAATGGTACCGATGATTGGTCCCGCATACGGGATCAGATTAGCAATTGCCGCAAATAGAGCAATTGTCAATGCGTATTCGACTCCCGAAAGGCTTAGGCCTGAAGCAGCGAGGAGAAAAATAGCCAATACCTGAAGTAGCAACCCAAAAAGGTAATTGGAAAGTAATTTTTCAACTTTGGTAAAGGTGGCCACCGATAGCTCGAAATAGGCATTTGGAATAAGATTTAATAGGTTTCGACGAAGAAGCCCATTTTCGAGAAGTAGAAAAAAAGTGATAAAGGCCACTGCCATTGTACCTATAAATATGCTGCTGGTAACAGAGATTACGCCAGTGATGAAGCCACCAATATCAAATTTTTGGAGTGCCGATTGTACCGAAAGGCTCAGTTCTTCAAGGAGTATGCCTTTTTTGTTCTCAATAAGTTGGTACTTCATCAAAAATCGCTCTAGCTTCTCTAGAGGCACTTCAAGTTGTAAGTAGATGCTGTCCAAATCTAAATCGCTCAACAGAATGATTTGGCGATTGATTAATGGAAAGAATAGCAACCCTAGCAAGAATACGATAGAAACAACAGTGGCATAAGAGGCTAGAATAGCGATGCCTCGCGGAATGTTCTGACCTAGGATATGGACTTCATTGACCTTATTGGTAAGTGGCCTCAGCAGTGCAGCTAGAATGAGAGAGGTAACCAAATAGAGGGAAATATCAGAAAAATACCAGCCAAACACCAGGAAAGTGGCAAAGAATAGAATGAGGTAGACGAAAAACCGCTGCATGGTATAAAAGAAAAGGAGGCATTAGCCTCCTCAAATATATTGGAATAGGATGTGTATCCCTAATGCTTTTCAACTGGATTATTCCCAGCGCAAGTCATTGTCAAGTTCCTTTTCAGAATCTTCATTTTCAAATTGCTCAAAATCGAAGTCAGGAAGTAAATCGTTTTTAACATGATCTACTGCTTCATTCAAGGCATTTACAAATTTGAAGAAATCCTCTTTGTACAAAAAGATTTTGTGTTTCTCATAACTAAAGTTGTCTCCATCAATTCTGCGCTTACTTTCGGTGATGGTAAGGTAATAATCATTACCACGGGTTGACTTGATATCAAAAAAATAGGTTCGCTTTCCTGCTTTTACTTTCTTGGAGAAAATTTCCTCTCTATCGTATCCTCGGTGATCTTCCAATGTTCTAGGGATTAAGGTTTGGAATTTATAAATATCACATCTAAGATAAGCTAAAAGCAATTTATAATTCAAAATCAATTCTTGCTTTTTTTTGAAAATCTGTAAAAAATAGGGTACAAGTTGTTTTAAATCCGATATAAACCTCTATAAGTTAAACAAATTAAAGAAGTGAAAATCGGGTCTTTTTTTGGGTTTTTTGAGAGCTATTTAATTGAGATTTAGCAGTATAGCTTTTGCATCATCTGGTGATTGCCGCTTAAAAAGTAATTAAGTCCCTAGGTAGGTTCCGGTTGAACTAAAAAAAGGCTGTTCCTTTCCAGAAACAGCCCCAATTCAGTTGTTTTTATTAATTAGTCGCCGTGTAAGAATGCTTTTCTAGCAAGTAACACTTCTTCGCTTTCTCTGTGATCCGGATCATCAACGCAGCAGTCAACAGGGCATACTGCAGCACACTGGGGCTCTTCATGGAAGCCGTTGCATTCGGTACACTTCTCTGATACGATGTAATAGAACTCATCAGAAACGGGAGTTTGTTTGTCTGTGCCAGCTACAACGCTGCCATCTGGAAGAGATACTTCTTTCAATTTAGTGCCTCCAGCCCAGGTCCATTCTATCCCTCCTTCATAAATTGCCGTATTTGGACATTCAGGTTCGCAAGCACCGCAATTGATGCATTCGTCTGTTATCATTATTGCCATAGGTAGTCAAATTAGAATTCAAAGTTACAATCTCCTAAACACCTTCGCAATAAAAAAGTTGTCACACTAATTAATTTAAATTTATTCCAAGGGCTTTTTTTTGGATACCTTTGTAAAATGAATTCAGATTTTACGCTTTCTGATCGAATTTCAGCCTTTGTTCAACTAGGAATTCGAATTTCCAACATTTCTGAGGATGAGAAAATTCCTCTTTTTCAACAAGCAGAAAATCAAAATCCTTGGTTTACTCAGCGCTCCTTGGAGCATGCATTGGAGGGTATACAAGTCTTGCTAGATGCTCATTCCTTGGAAAAATGGCTTGCTCCATACACAGTTCTCGATCCAGTATCACCCAAGCAAGTAGGATTGATGCTTTCAGGGAATATTCCTGCAGTAGGCTTTCATGATATCCTTTCAGTATTGATTGCTGGCCATTCGGCAAGTATCAAACTAAGCTCTCAAGATGCTGCGCTACCGCTTTGGTTGATTCAGGAATTGAAAAGTATAGAACCTCGTTTTTCAGAACGGATTCAAATCGAAGAAATGCTGAAAAATAAGCAAGCCTACATCGCCACGGGTAGCGATAACTCAGCTCGGTATTTCAACTATTACTTTGGGAAATATCCGCACTTGATTCGTTCCAACCGGACTTCTGTAGCCATTCTTCAAGGGGATGAATCTACAGCAGATTTGGAGGCTTTAGGAGCTGATTTTTTTGATTACTTCGGCCTTGGATGTAGAAATGTATCCAAGGTTTTTGTCAAAAATCAAGGGCAGCTAACTGACCTGCTCGATGCTCTTCAATCCTATTCTTGGGTGGCAAATCATCACAAGTACTTCAATAATTACGAGTACAATAAATCAATTTACTTGGTCAATCGTACGACGCACTTAGACAATGGATTTCTACTGCTAAGGGAATCCAGTGATTTGGTTTCGCCCATAGGGGTACTTTTTTATGAAATTTATACTGACGAGCAGGAGCTAAAAACGAAGTTGAAGGAACTGGACGCCAAGATCCAATGTGTGGTTGGGAATCAGACGTTGGGTATTCCAGGAATTATTCCTTTTGGCCAAACACAATGCCCGCAACCTTGGGATTACGCAGATGGAGTGGATACACTTCAATTTCTCAGTGACCTAGGCAACTAAACGCTGAACTACACGCTAGATTTCTTTCGCCCCAATTTTCAATGAGTTTTGACCAAGGTTAATTTGGTGCTCTACTTTCAATTGAGGCAACCCTGAAAGCGGAATGTTCGTTACCTTTTTTGTTGCTTTTTCCTATATTTGCAGTCGGAAATTTGAACCATTTACTTTATAAACTATACAAAACGATGGCTTTTGATATCGAAATGATCAAGGAGGTATATGCACAAACACCAGGTCGCATTGCAGCGGCTAGAAAGGTGGTGGGCAAACCGCTTACATTGACTGAAAAAATTCTTTACGCACACCTAAGTGAAGGAGCTGCTAATCAGGCTTTTAAAAGAGGAACCTCCTATGTAGATTTTCAACCGGATCGAGTGGCGATGCAAGATGCTACCGCACAGATGGCCTTGTTGCAATTTATGCAGGCCGGTCGCTCTCAAGTTGCTGTACCTTCTACTGTTCACTGCGATCACTTGATTCAAGCGGAAATTGGAGCAGATAAAGATTTGAGCAAAGCAAAAGATAAAAACAAAGAGGTCTATGATTTCCTAGCCTCTGTATCTAATAAGTATGGCATTGGTTTTTGGAAGCCAGGTGCTGGAATTATCCACCAGGTAGTCTTGGAAAACTATGCTTTCCCAGGTGGAATGATGATTGGAACCGATTCTCATACCCCGAATGCAGGTGGTCTTGGGATGATTGCAATTGGTGTTGGTGGGGCAGATGCCTGTGATGTGATGGCTGGATTGCCATGGGAACTGAAGTTTCCAAAATTGATCGGTGTGAAGTTAACGGGTAAGCTATCCGGTTGGACTGCCGCAAAAGATGTGATCTTGAAAGTTGCTGGAATCCTTACCGTAAAAGGTGGAACTGGCGCAATCGTTGAATATTTTGGTGAAGGAGCGCGCTCTCTATCTGCTACAGGAAAAGGAACCATCTGTAATATGGGTGCCGAGATTGGTGCTACGACTTCTATTTTTGGTTACGATGACAAATCTGCCGCCTACCTATCTGGTACAGGCCGTTCTGATATAGCAGCCTTGGCCAATGGCATCGCTGAGCACTTGACTGGAGATCCTGAAGTATATGCTCAGCCAGAGTTGTATTTTGATCAGGTGATTGAAATCAATCTTTCTGAATTGGAGCCACACGTTAATGGTCCATTTACACCAGATTTGGCTTGGCCGATTTCCAAATTCGCTGCTGCTGTCAGAGAAAACGGTTGGCCAGCAAAATTGGATGTGGGTCTAATCGGATCTTGTACCAACTCTTCTTATGAGGATATCTCTAGAGCCGCTTCCTTGGCGCAGCAGGCAGTAGACAAAAAATTAGTAGCAAAATCAGAATACACCATCACTCCTGGTTCCGAGCAAGTTCGTTTCACTGTGGCTCGTGATGGATTTTTGGACACCTTCGACAAAATGGGGGGTGTGGTCCTTGCAAATGCCTGCGGGCCATGTATCGGACAGTGGGCAAGACATGGAGCTGAGAAACAAGAAAAGAACTCCATCATTACTTCCTTCAATCGGAATTTTGCAAAGCGTGCAGATGGAAATCCAAACACGCACGCCTTTGTTGCCTCTCCTGAGATTGTAACTGCGCTAGCCATTGCTGGTGACCTTACCTTCAACCCGCTTACGGATACCTTGACCAACTCTGAAGGCAACCAAGTTCGCTTGGAAGAGCCAAGAGGATTGGAATTACCAACCAAGGGTTTTGATGTGGAAGATGCAGGCTATCAGGCTCCTGCTGCAGACGGATCTTCTGTACAGGTATTGGTGTCCCCTACTTCTGACAGATTGCAGCTTTTGGATTCATTTACTGCTTGGGAGGGAGTGGATCTTAAAGGATTGAAGTTGTTGATCAAAGCCAAAGGAAAATGTACTACAGACCACATTTCAATGGCGGGCCCATGGTTGAAGTACCGAGGCCATTTGGACAATATTTCCAATAACATGCTCATCGGTGCGGTCAATGCATTCAATGAAGCGACTAACTCGGTGAAAAATCAATTGACAGGTGTGTATGGTGAGGTACCTGCTACACAGCGTGCTTACAAAGCTGCCGGTATTGGTTCGATTGTCGTAGGAGATGAAAACTATGGGGAAGGTTCTTCCAGAGAGCATGCAGCGATGGAACCTAGATTCCTAGGCGTTCGTGCAATCTTGGTGAAGTCCTTTGCTCGAATCCACGAGACCAACTTGAAGAAGCAAGGAATGCTTGCGTTGACGTTTGCGAACCCTGCAGACTACGACTTGATTCAAGAAAACGATGTGATTGATATTGTCGGCTTAACCAGCTTCGCTCCAGGCAAAGCCTTGGAGGTGGTCTTCCACCATGCGGATGGAACGCATGACAAAATAGCGGCTAACCATACCTACAATCAAGGTCAAATCGAATGGTTTAAGGCTGGAAGTGCCTTGAATTTGATCAAGGTAAAAGCATAATTTAACCCAAATTCAACTGAAGCCGTAATGTTTATTCATTACGGCTTTTTTAGTTTCAATTTTTGATTCTGATTTTTACAAGGCTCTGGCCTTAGTTAGGTATTCCTGCACCAAGTCCATGTCCGGATGGCTCACTGCCAATTCTTCCAAATAGCTTAAGGCAGTAACTTTGTCGCGATTTAGCGTATAATAGATGCCCTTATTTCGAAGGGCAAAAGGGTTTTTGGAATCCATCGCCAAACTTTGATTGATTAAAGCAAGACCTTCCTCCAATTGGTTAAGATATAGTAGGTACAATCCATGATTGTTGTAAAAATAGGCCTGTCGATTGTCTAAAGCGATTGCTTTTTCTACCGCCTGAACTGCTCCTGAGTAGTCCTTTTCCTCAAAGGAAATCATGGACCTTAAGTTGTGTAGATTTGGCTCCAAGGGATTGATTTCTTCCGCCTTTGCCAATACCGACTTGGCGGATTCGTACTCTTTTTGATAAAAGTAAATGGTGGCTTGATTGACCAAGAGGTCTGAATTTTTAGGAGCTAGTTCCGATGCTTTTTGAAAGGATTGTAGCGCTGCAGGATAGTTTTTGAGTTTCTCTTCGGTAAGTCCTGCCAAAAAATAAGATCTCCAATCGGTCGGGCTTTCGGACACCATACGGGATGCATCCTCTTTTGCATTGTAATTGGCACCGAGATCCAAGTAAGCCAAACCTCGCTGAAATACCGCATCCACATAAGTTGGATTTTTCTGTAAGGCCTTGCCGAAATCCTGTATGGCTTCCTCAAGCTGATTCAATCGCAGGTGTGCCATCCCTTTGTTGTAATAGGCATCACTAAAATTGGAATCCAACGCAATCGCTTCTTCATAAAATCCCAGGGCAGTTTTTGGATCATTCTCCTCCATTTTCTTATTGCCTTTGAGCAGAAACCTGCCTTTTTGGTCATCGATGCTATCGCATCCTATCCAAATGATTGGAATGAAAAGAAGGATTTTACTGATCAGATTTTTCATCATGCGGGGGTTCAGGTTTTTTTTCCTTTACTTCTTCGCCCAAAAGCAAAGCATAGGGTTTGGTAGAATCGGAAAGGTCAAAAATTTCACGGAGAATCGCTAGGATAGGAATTATCAAAATCATTCCAGCAACCCCCCAAATAGAGGCGCCTAGTAGGAGTCCTAGAAAGGTGAGGAATGCATTCAAATTGACTTGACTACCTACAATTTTTGGAGTTAGGAAATTCCCTTCTAAAAGTTGAATGGCTTGATATGCCGCGAGAATTAACAAAGGTGAGAGTAGGTTGTCCATCGTCAATAAGGCATAGCTCATGGGGAGTAAAGCACCAATAAATGGACCCACGTAAGGGATGATGTTTAAAATGGCTCCAATTATCCCGAAAAATACGGCATGCTCTACTCCAATTAGGGAATAAGCGGTGATATTGAGTACTGCAAGAATCACCATCACCTTACCTACTCCTGAGATGTAGTTCAACACCACTTTCCTTAAGCGGATTAGTTGTGACTTAACTTCGGATGGATCAGCATCTCGAAAAATGGAGATGAGGACGTTAACCAAGTGATCCCGATAGAGTAAAAAGAAAAACATAAATACCGGAATCAAAATAAGGCTGCTCAAAGATCCGATGGCATTGATTGCGTAAGCAGAAATACTGCTGCTATTTTTATTGAGTAGACCAAGTAGCGCATCCGGATCCAATTGGTCTGCTAGTTTCTGTTGAAAACCGAGTTGTGTGCTTGTAAACTGGTCAACTTGTTGGATAAGTGTAGTTATTCGTACCGATACATCTGCAAAGTCTGTAGAAAAACTAATCAAGTTACTTACAATAAAACTTAGCAAACCGGCCACTAGGCCTACCATGAACACCAGAGAAATAAGGCTTGAAAGTACCCTCGGAAATCGGTACCGCTCTAAAAACAGGCTCATAGGGGTAAAGAGTACCGCGAAAAACGCAGCCAAAGCCAAGGGAATAAGGATTGACTTTCCAATGATGAGGATAAAAATCACCACAATCAACAAGGATAAAACCGCCAAGGCCTTTAGGTACGGTGGGAGCTGTAGGGTTTTAGTAGCCATAGAATTAATCCCAAGTTCTGTTTTACAAATAGGTGAATTACCCTAGTACCAATCCACTACGCTTAAGTAGGGCATCTGGTTTAGGATCTCGTCCTCTAAATCGTGCATACAAGAGGGAAGGATGTTCAGATCCTCCTGCGGATAGAATGTTTTTTTCAAAGGAAACGGATGTTTCAGTGTCGAAAACCCCCTTTTCTAGAAACAATTCAAAGGCATCCGCATCCAGTACCTCAGCCCACTTGTAGCTGTAGTAGCCAGCAGCATAGCCTCCCTGAAAAATATGGGAGAAACTCGTGCTTATCCGAGTCATTTCCAACGAAGGTAGTAG
>CAMDLI010000006.1 GCA_945901615.1 Spirosoma fluviale | reverse complement strand
GCATTTACCCGCTTGGCGCGTGACCCTTCCTATTTAGTTGCGGGTGCGGCATTGATGGGTTTGGCTCGTGTTGCTGATCCGGTGGTAGAGCTTTCGTGGATGGAGACCTTTGAGCGAGAGACCAATTTCAGGATGGCTGTTGGGTTGGCAGAATATTACATTTCAACTAAGGTTCTCGGCAAGGGGCCCTGGTTTGAGCAGACCTTTTCAAAGTTGAGTGGAGAGGGTTTATATTATTTTATGGGGTATTACGGGAGTTATTTCATGGATGTGGAGGTTTCCGACAAGGAAAAGGCCATACGCCGATTGCTTGCTGTTTTGGAGAACAATCCAAAGGATTTCTTGCGATTAGGGGCCTTTCAAACCTTGATGGGTTTTGTGATGGAGGAGGGTGTGTTGGACAAAATGGTGGCGATAGCGGAGAAGGAACAGTCGGAGGACTTGCAATCCTATTATTCGTATTACTTAGAGTTACTAAAAGAGGAAAATTAATCCCTTGATTTCTAAAAGATTGAGGGGTGTTTGGAGAATTTTTTTTCAATTTTCAGGAACTCACTTTGATACTTTGATAAAAGGCTATAATTTTGCAGTCCGTTAAAGTTCCTAGGGGAAAATAGCCTACAATTTTAGCGCAGTTGGGGGAATACCAAAGCGGCCAACTGGGACGGACTGTAAATCCGTTGACTTATGTCTTCACAGGTTCGAATCCTGTTTCCCCCACGACTTGCATAAAAACAAATTAATTTTGTAGTTTTGCAGGGCGAAAAAATAACCGGGCAACCGGGAATAAGCGGGAGTAGCTCAGTTGGTAGAGCGGCAGCCTTCCAAGCTGCAGGTCGCGGGTTCGAGCCTCGTCTCCCGCTCTGTACTTTTCGGAGTACACTGCGTAGTGAAAGCCGACGTAGCTCAGGGGTAGAGTACTTCCTTGGTAAGGAAGGGGTCACGGGTTCAATTCCCGTCGTTGGCTCAACACAGAATTTATTATCTAAACATATTTTAAAACTTAAACTGAGGATTTTCAAGCATGGCAAAAGCTAATTTCGACCGTTCCAAACCGCACGTTAACGTCGGAACCATTGGACACGTAGACCATGGTAAGACCACCTTGACTGCAGCCATCACTACGGTATTGGCAAAGAAGGGTCTTTCTGAATTACGAGATTTCTCTTCTATTGACAACGCGCCAGAAGAGAAAGAAAGAGGTATTACAATCAATACTTCTCACGTAGAATACCAAACTGAAAAGAGACACTACGCACACGTAGATTGTCCTGGTCACGCGGATTACGTGAAAAACATGGTAACAGGTGCTGCTCAAATGGACGGCGCTATCCTTGTGGTAGCAGCTACAGACGGACCAATGCCACAAACTAGAGAGCACATCCTTTTGGCTCGCCAAGTAGGTGTACCTCAACTAGTAGTATTCATGAACAAAGTGGATATGGTGGACGATCCTGAATTGTTGGAGCTAGTAGAAATGGAAATCAGAGAATTGCTTTCTTTCTATAATTTTGACGGAGACAACATCCCTGTAATCGCAGGTTCTGCACTTGGTGCATTGAACGGTGAAGAGAAGTGGGTTGAGAAAGTAATGGAATTGATGGATGCTGTAGATAGCTACATTCCACTTCCAGAGCGTTTGATCGACAAAGACTTCTTGATGCCAGTTGAAGACGTATTCTCTATCACCGGTCGTGGTACTGTTGCTACAGGCCGTATCGAGAGAGGTGTAATTAACTCTGGTGAGCCAGTTGAAATCATCGGTATGGGTGCAGAAGGCTTGAAGTCTACTGTAACTGGTGTTGAAATGTTCCGTAAGATTCTTGACAGAGGTGAAGCAGGTGACAACGTAGGTTTATTGTTGAGAGGTATTGAAAAAGCACAAATCAAGCGAGGCATGATTATCTGTAAGCCTGGTACTGTGAAGCCTCACTCTCACTTTAAGGCTGAAGTTTACGTTCTTTCCAAAGAAGAAGGTGGGCGTCACACTCCATTCTTTAACAGATATAGACCACAGTTCTACCTTAGAACTACTGACGTAACTGGTGAGATCACTCTTCCAGCAAACGTAGAAATGGTAATGCCTGGTGATAACGTAACCATCGAGGTGAACTTGTTGGCTGCAGTAGCACTAGAAAAAGGTTTGAGATTTGCGATCCGTGAAGGTGGTCGTACAGTAGGTGCTGGTCAGGTAACTGAAATTCTCGACTAATTACCCTTAATTAGAACATTGGATGCGATCCCAAAGAATATTTTGGGATCGCATTTGTTTCTAAAGACATTTTCCCTAATTTTGCGTTCCGTTTTGGAACGTTCGTTTTACACGGGCATAGTTCAACGGCAGAATAGTGGTCTCCAAAACCATTGATGGGAGTTCGAATCTCTCTGCCCGTGCACTTAGAATATAGACTATGAATCTTAAAAACTTTGTCCTTGAGTCGTATGACGAAATGAAAAACATGGTTACATGGCCTAAGTTTTCATTCCTTCAAAACAGTGCCATTTTGGTATTGGTAGCATCGTTAATCTTTGCGCTATTTATTGGTGCGGTAGATTTAGGATTCGAGAATATCATGACATGGTTTTATGATTTATTCTAATAGCATTACAGGATGGCTGAACATAAGTGGTACGTACTCAGAGTAGTCGCAGGACAGGAGAAAAAGGCGAAGAACTATCTGGAGAATGAAATTTTCAGACAGAAGATTGCTGAATTTATTCCTGAAGTGTTGATTCCTTCTGAGAAGGTATATGAGATGCGCAATGGCAAGAAGCGTGTACGGGAGAAGAATTTCTTTCCTGGTTACGTGTTGGTCAATGCGGACTTATCGAATGGTGAAGCCAATCACGTAATTACGAGTATCCCAGGAGTAATTGGTTTTCTTGGATCAAACCAGGGGGGAGCTTCCAAAACCCCTGAACCATTACGTCAATCAGAAGTCAACCGTATTTTAGGTAAGGTTGAGGAGATCGATGAGTTTGCCGAGAAGCAAGAAGCCCCATTTATAGTAGGAGAGGCCGTGAAGGTAATGGACGGCCCTTTCAGTGGGTTTACTGGGACAATTGAGGAGATTTTTGAGGAAAAGAAAAAGCTTAACGTTATGGTTAAGATTTTCGGCCGCAATACTCCTGTTGAATTAAACTTTATACAAGTAGAAAAACAAGACTAAGCAATGGCTAAGGAAATCACTGGTTATGTAAAACTACAAGTGAAAGGTGGCCAGGCTAACCCGTCACCTCCAGTAGGTCCAGCTCTTGGTTCCAAGGGTTTGAACATCATGGAGTTCTGTAAGCAGTTCAATGCACGTACCCAAGAAAAAATGGGAACAGTATTGCCTGTATTGATTACAGTATATTCTGACAAGACTTTTGACTTTGTAGTAAAAACTCCTCCAGCTGCGAATTTGCTGTTGGAAGCTGCAAAAGTAAAAGGCGGTTCTGCGGAGCCAAACAGAATTAAAGTAGGATCTGTTACCTGGGATCAGGTACGGGTCATTGCTGAGACGAAAATGCCTGACCTCAATGCTTTCAAAGTAGAATCAGCCATGAAAATGGTTGCGGGTACCGCGCGCAGCATGGGTATCACAGTTTCTGGTAAAGCCCCTTGGGAAGTATAAATAAACAACAATGGCTAAGTTAACAAAAAAGCAAAAAGAAGCTCTTTCTAAATACGACCCAAGCCAAGTGTACTCCCTGGAGGCTGCTTCTTCACTGGTTAAGGAAATTACGATGACGAAGTTTGATGCTTCCGTAGATGTTGACGTTCGTTTGGGCGTGGATCCTCGGAAAGCTGATCAAATGGTAAGAGGGGTAGTTGCCCTTCCTCATGGTACTGGTAAAGACATCAAAGTATTGGTGCTTTGCACTCCTGACAAAAATGCAGAAGCCACCGAAGCAGGTGCAGACTACGTTGGTTTGGACGATTATATTGCCAAAATAGAAGGCGGATGGAC
Source organism: Spirosoma fluviale (assembly GCA_945901615.1). Classification (GTDB taxonomy): domain Bacteria; phylum Bacteroidota; class Bacteroidia; order Cytophagales; family Cyclobacteriaceae; genus Algoriphagus. The sequence continues at coordinate 53,719 of CAMDLI010000006.1, read as the reverse complement.
AGATATTGATGTGATCATCACAATGCCCAACGTCATGGCAAAAGTAGGTAGACTAGGTAGAGTATTGGGCCCTAGAGGCTTGATGCCAAACCCTAAGTCAGGAACGGTGACCTTAGATGTAGGAAAAGCAGTTCGAGAAGTGAAAGCTGGAAAGATCGACTTCAAAGTTGATAAGTTTGGCATCATTCACGCAGGTATTGGAAAAGTATCGTTTACTCCTCAGCAAATTCAGGATAACGTAAAAGAACTAATCCTTACTATTTCGAAATTAAAGCCTTCTTCTTCAAAAGGCACGTATTTCAAAAGCATTCACTTATCCAGCACAATGTCTCCTGGTATTACAGTAGATAAGGGCAGCATTCAAGGAATTTAATCATGACTAGAGACGAGAAAAAACTGATTATCGACAGTCTGACTGAGAAATTGAAAGAGAACCCTTTCTTCTATATCACAGACGCGTCTGGATTCTCTGTAGCAGAAGTGAACGCATTCAGAAGAACTTGCTTTGAAAAAGGTGTAGAGTACAAAGTGTACAAAAATACCATGATCGCAAAAGCATTTGAAAATTTGGATGCAGACTATTCTAAGCTTGCAGAAGGAGCTTTAAAAGGGTTCTCGGGAATTTTGTTCTCAAAAGAGACGAGCAACCTGCCAGCAAAAGTATTGCTGGACTTTAGAAAAAAACAAGGAAAAAAAGAGTTTAGACCTGTATTTAAAGGTGCTGGCATCGATTCAGATGTATTTCTGGGAGAGGCTAACTTAGAAGTACTCGCTACGCTCAAGTCTAAGGAGGAATTGATCGGGGAGCTTATTGGCTTGCTTCAGTCGCCTGCGAAGAACCTCGTTTCTGCTTTGCAATCAGGTCAAAACAACATCACTGGTGTATTGAAGACCTTAGCCGAGCGAAACGGAAACTAATCTTATCAAAATCAATCAACAACAATTAACTAATTAATACAATGGCAGATCTTACACAACTTGCAGAACAGTTGGTAAACTTGACTGTAAAAGAAGTAAAGGAATTGACAGACATCCTTAAGGATCAGTACGGCATCGAGCCTGCTGCAGCAGCTGCTGTAGTAGTAGCAGGTGGTGGAGCTGGTGCATCTGAGGCTGCTGCTGAAGAAGAAAAGACTTCATTCGACGTAATCTTGAAAGCAGCTGGTGCATCCAAACTTGCTGTCGTTAAATTGGTGAAGGACCTAACTGGACTTGGCCTGAAAGAAGCAAAAGACCTAGTTGATGCAGCTCCTAAGCCAATCAAAGAAGGCGTTGCTAAAGACGAAGCTGAAGCACTTAAGAAGTCTCTTGAAGAGGCTGGTGCTGAAGTAGAGATCAAGTAATTTGCTCATCTCTGTCCAAAAAGGATGGAGATTGGCCCGAAGACCTGACTAATTTAGTCAGGTCTTTTCCTGTTTATGCAGGGGTTTAAAATAGTATTATTTTAAGCGAAAATAGTAGTTTTCTAATTTTTAATTTCACTATTAAACTATACACTACCTTGGCTATCAAGAATCAAACCGCAAGGAAAAGTTTCTCCTCCATTAAGGTGGTCAAAGACTATCCCGATTTTCTAGATATTCAACTCCAGTCATTCAAAGACTTCTTCCAGTTGGATACTCCTGCAGAAAAACGTCGGGCGGATGGGTTATTTAAAGTTTTTGCTGAAAATTTCCCGATCAGTGATTCCAGAGAGAATTTCACTTTGGAATTTATCGACTACGCAGTAGATCCACCAAAGTACAGTGTGGAAGAGTGTATCGACCGTGGATTGACCTACTCTGTCCCACTTAAAGCTAAATTGAGATTGCTTTGCCACGATGAGGATAATGAGGATTTTGAAACAATCGAGCAGGAAGTATTCCTAGGCAACTTGCCTTACATGACCGAGAAGGGTTCCTTCGTCATCAATGGAGCTGAACGTGTAATTGTTTCCCAGCTGCACCGCTCTCCGGGGGTTTTCTTTGCCCAAAGCAAGCACACCAACGGTACCAAGCTGTATTCAGCTCGTATTATTCCTTTCAAAGGATCTTGGATTGAATTTGCAACAGACATCAACAATGTCATGTATGCTTACATCGATCGTAAGAAAAAATTCCCAGTTACGACCCTACTTAGAGCCATAGGTTATGGTTCTGATAAAGATATATTGGACCTCTTCGGACTATCCGAAGAAGTTTCTGCTACCAAAACAGCCCTCAAAAAAGCAGCTGGCAGAAAACTTGCCGCACGTGTTTTGAGAACTTGGGTAGAAGATTTCGTAGATGAAGATACCGGTGAAGTGGTATCCATCGATCGAAATGAAGTGTTGTTGGAAAGAGATTCTATCCTAACTGATTCGGATATTGAATTGATCCTTGACTCAGGATCTAAATCCATCATCCTTCACCGCGAGGATGTAAACGTGGCTGATTTCTCTATCATCTACAACACGCTACAGAAAGATAACTCCAACTCTGAGAAAGAGGCAGTAGAAGTAATCTACCGTCAACTTCGAAATACCGAAGCTCCAGACGAAGCAACAGCAAGAGAAGTAATTCAAAGTTTGTTCTTCTCTGACAAGCGTTACGACTTGGGTGAGGTAGGAAGATACCGTATCAATAAGAAGTTGGGCTTGAGCATCGAGCCAGAGAAAATTGTATTGACAAAAGAAGATATCATCTCTATTGTTAAGTACCTTATTGGTTTGATCAACTCCAAAGCAGTAGTTGATGACATTGACCACTTGTCCAATCGTCGTGTAAGAACGGTAGGCGAACAGTTGTATAGCCAGTTTGGAGTAGGTTTGGCTCGTATGGCCAGAACAATCCGAGAGCGAATGAACGTACGTGACAACGAAGATTTCAAGCCAGTAGACTTAATCAATGCACGTACCCTTTCTTCCGTAATCAACTCCTTCTTCGGTACCAACCAACTTTCTCAGTTCATGGACCAGACCAACCCTCTGGCAGAATTGACACACAAAAGAAGATTGTCTGCTTTAGGTCCGGGAGGTCTTTCTAGAGAAAGAGCAGGATTTGAGGTTCGAGACGTTCACTACACCCACTACGGTCGTCTGTGTACTATCGAAACTCCAGAAGGTCCAAACATTGGTTTGATCTCTTCCCTCTGCGTACATGCTAAAGTCAATTCCATGGGCTTCCTAGAAACCCCTTACCGAAAGGTAGACAATGGAAAAGTAAGCATGAAAGCTGAAGACATTGTTTTCTTGACTGCTGAAGAAGAGGATAATCACAACATCGCACAGGCTAACGCTTCCCTGGATGACAAAGGACGTTTCTTGAGTGAAAAAGTAAAAGCACGATTTGAAGGGGATTTCCCTGTGCTTGAGCCAAGCGAAATTACCTACATCGACGTTGCTCCAAACCAAATTGTTTCGGTAGCAGCATCCTTAATTCCTTTCTTGGAGCATGACGATGCGAACAGAGCCCTAATGGGATCCAACATGCAGCGTCAGGCAGTTCCTCTTTTGAAGCCAGAAGCACCGATTGTGGGTACTGGCTTGGAAAGCAAAGCTGCTATCGATTCAAGAGCCCTACTTATTGCTGAAGCAAATGGGGTAGTAGAATATGTAGATGCTAAGAATATCACAATAAAGTACGATCTGACTTCAGATGAACTTTTGGTGAATTTCTCCGACGAATACAGAACCTATGATTTGATCAAATTCAGAAGAACCAACCAGGACACCACCATCAACTTGACCCCTTTGGTATTGAAGGGGGAAAAAGTGAAAAAAGGTCAGGTGCTTGTAGAAGGTTATTCTACCAACCAAGGCGAATTGGCACTAGGCAAAAACCTAAAAGTAGCCTACATGCCTTGGCAAGGATATAACTTCGAAGATGCGATCGTGATTTCTGAGCGCGTGGTGAGAGAAGATATTTTCACTTCCATCCACGTTGAAGAATTTCAACTTGAAGTTCGTGACACCAAAAGAGGAGAAGAGGAACTTACCTCTGAAATTCCAAACGTATCTGAAGAAGCTGTAAAGCATCTGGACGAGAATGGAATTATCCGAGTGGGTGCCGAAGTAAAAGAAGGCGACATCATTATCGGTAAGATCACACCAAAAGGAGAAACGGACCCAACTCCAGAAGAAAAGCTTCTAAGAGCAATCTTTGGTGATAAGGCTGGGGATGTTAAGGATGCTTCCTTGAAGGCATCTCCTTCCTTGAATGGCGTGGTCATTGAAACTAAATTATTCTCTCGTCCAAAGAAAGACAAGGACAATCGTGCCAAGTCTAAGGCTGAGGTAGAAAAGCTAAAGGGCAAGTATGCCAAAGATTTGTTGGGAATTCGTGCCCGCATGATCAACAAATTGGTGACTTTGCTTGAAGGTAAAACTTCGCAAGGGGTGAAGCACAAGTTTGGTGATGAGATCATCACTAAAGGGACTAAGTTCAATGCGAAAAACATTGAAAACAACCTTTTCCCTGCCAAAAACCCGTATCGTGACGAGTCTAACTACAATGTAGCGGAAGAAGCAAACCTTGTTTCGGACATCATCCTAGATGAGTGGACTGAAGATACCTACACCAACAGCTTGATCGTTAAGTTGGTGAAGAACTATACCAACTCTAGAAACGAAATTTCTGGAAGATTCAAGCGTGATCGCTTTACCTTGGAAGTAGGAGATGAATTGCCTGCAGGTATTGTGCAGCTTGCCAAAGTATACATCGCCAAGAAGCGTAAGCTGAAGGTAGGTGATAAGATGGCAGGTCGTCACGGAAACAAGGGTATCGTAGCTCGAATCGTACGAGACGAAGACATGCCTTTCCTAGAGGATGGCACTCCAATGGATATCGTATTGAACCCACTCGGTGTACCTTCTCGAATGAACATAGGACAGATCTTCGAAACCGTTCTTGCATGGGCAGGTCAGAAGCTTGGAAAGAAATATGCAACGCCAATTTTTGATGGAGCTACCTTGGATGAGGTATCTGCAGAACTTTCGGCAGCTGGACTTCCTGCTTTTGGTAGAACCTACCTGTACGATGGATTGAGTGGCAACCGTTTTGACCAGCCTGTGACAGTAGGGATTACCTACATGTTGAAGTTGGGTCACTTGGTGGATGACAAGATGCACGCCCGTTCCATCGGACCATACTCACTCATCACACAGCAGCCGCTTGGTGGTAAGGCACAGTTTGGTGGACAGCGATTTGGAGAAATGGAAGTGTGGGCACTCGAAGCATTCGGTGCATCCCATGTTCTTCAAGAGATCCTGACCGTGAAGTCGGATGACGTAATCGGTAGAGCAAAAGCGTATGAAGCGATTGTGAAAGGTGAAAACCTTCCTAAGCCAAACATTCCTGAATCCTTCAATGTGTTGGTTCACGAATTGAGAGGCTTGGCTCTTGAAATTACCTTGGATTAATTTGGCTCATGGGGCGGGCAACCGTCCTAAACATATCTCAAAAAACTATGTCGTTTAGAAAAAATAAAAAACTGAACAACGATTTCTCCCGAGTTACCATCAGCTTGGCTTCTCCAGAATCAATTTTGGATAGCTCAAATGGTGAGGTAACCCAGCCAGAGACCATCAACTACAGAACCTATAAGCCTGAAATGGGCGGATTATTCTGCGAGCGAATCTTTGGTCCAGTAAAGGATTGGGAATGTCATTGCGGAAAATACAAGCGTATCCGATACAAAGGAATCATTTGTGATCGATGCGGAGTGGAAGTAACAGAGAAAAAAGTACGTCGTGAGCGGATGGGCCATATTGAATTGGTCGTACCTGTTGCACACATCTGGTACTTTAAGTCTTTGCCAAATAAAATCGGTTACCTTCTTGGTTTGCCAACTAAGAAATTGGACCAGATTGTATATTACGAGCGTTATGTAGTCGTGCAAGCGGGTGTGAAGGCCGAAGAAGGAACTCAATACCTAGACTTCTTAACTGAAGACGAGTACTTGGATATCATGGATAAGCTTCCAAAGGAAAACCACCTTTTGGATGACATGGATCCTAATAAATTCATTGCAAGAATGGGTGCGGAGGCACTCGAAATGTTGCTTGCACGTTTGGATCTAGATGATCTTTCCTACTCTCTTCGTCACCAAGCAGCAACGGATACCTCGCAGCAGCGTAAAGCAGAAGCCCTCAAGAGATTGAAGGTAGTGGAAGCTTTCCGTGACGCAAGAACGCGAATCGAAAACCGTCCTGAGTGGATGGTCGTTCGCATGGTACCTGTGATCCCACCAGAATTGAGACCATTGGTTCCTTTGGATGGAGGTCGTTTTGCTACTTCGGATTTGAATGACTTGTACCGAAGAGTGATCATTCGTAACAACCGTCTCAAGCGTTTGATAGACATCAAAGCGCCTGAGGTGATTTTGAGAAACGAGAAGCGAATGTTGCAGGAAGCTGTAGATTCCTTGTTCGATAACTCTAGAAAAGTAAATGCGGTAAGATCAGATGGCAACCGTGCCTTGAAGTCACTTTCAGACATGTTGAAAGGAAAGCAAGGTCGTTTCCGTCAAAACTTGCTCGGTAAGCGTGTGGATTACTCCGGTCGTTCTGTGATCGTCGTAGGTCCTGAGTTGAAGCTTCACGAGTGTGGTCTTCCTAAGAATATGGCTGCTGAGCTTTTCAAACCTTTCATCATCCGTAAGTTGATCGAAAGAGGAATTGTAAAGACCGTAAAATCAGCTAAGAAAATAGTAGATCGTAAGGATCCTGTAGTTTGGGATATTTTGGAAAATGTGTTGAAAGGTCACCCAGTGCTCCTCAACCGTGCTCCAACTCTTCACAGATTGGGTATCCAAGCCTTCCAGCCGAAATTGATCGAAGGAAAAGCGATTCAGTTGCACCCACTGGTGTGTACTGCATTCAACGCCGACTTTGACGGTGACCAGATGGCGGTACACGTACCACTAGGTCATGAGGCGATCTTGGAAGCTTCTACATTGATGCTTTCAGCACATAATATTTTGAACCCTGCCAATGGTGCCCCAATTACTGTACCTTCTCAAGACATGGTTTTGGGTCTGTACTATGTAACCAAAGGGAAAATGTCTACCCCTGAGGAAGTAATCCTTGGACAAGGAATGACTTTCTATAGCCAGGAAGAAGTGATCATTGCCATGAATGAAGGCCAGCTTTCCAAGCATGCCAACATCAAGTGTAAGGTAAAAGTACGTACGGCATCAGGAGAGATCCAGGACCAAATTATCGAAACAGTCGCGGGTCGATTGATCTTCAACCAGTTTGTGCCTGAGGAAGTAGGGTATGTAAACGAGCTTTTGACTAAGAAAAAGCTGCAGCAAATTATTGCTCAGGTAGTTAAGGTTTGTGGCATCGCTCGCACTGCCCAATTCTTGGATGATATCAAGCATTTAGGTTTCCAGATGGCCTACCAAGGTGGTCTTTCTATGGGCTTGAATGATGTAATTATCCCAGACGAAAAAGTACCGATGATTGCCAAGGCCAAGGAGGAAGTTGAGCAAGTATGGAACAACTACCTCATGGGACTAATCACGGACAACGAACGATACAACCAAGTAATTGATATCTGGACTCGTACCAACTCTCATTTGACTAATAATCTGATGAAGAAGATGGAAGAGGACAAGCAAGGATTCAACGCCATCTACATGATGATGCACTCTGGCGCTAGAGGTTCTAGAGAGCAAATCCGTCAGTTGGGTGGTATGAGAGGATTGATGGCTAAGCCGCAGAAAAACCTTCAAGGTTCTGTTGGTGAGATCATCGAAAACCCAATCTTGTCTAACTTCAAAGAAGGGCTTGACGTATTGGAGTACTTCATCTCTACACACGGTGCACGTAAGGGTCTTGCAGATACTGCATTGAAAACTGCGGATGCGGGTTACTTAACTCGTCGTCTCGTGGATGTGGCACAAGACATGATCATCACCGAGGAGGATTGCGGTACGTTGAGAGGACTGGTTGTACAGCCATTAAAAGACAACGACGAAATCGTAGAGCCACTTTCTGAGCGTATTGTAGGCAGAGTATCTGTACACGATGTGTATGACTTGGTTACAGATAAATTGATCGTTACAGCAGGCGTAGAGATCTCTGACGCGGTAGCTAAGCAAGTGGACGAGTCTTCTATCGAAGAAGTAGAAATACGTTCTGTATTGACTTGCGAAACTCGAAGAGGAGTATGTGGTAAATGTTATGGCAGAAACCTGGCTACCGGAAGAATGGTACAGGAGGGTGAGGCAGTAGGTGTAATCGCAGCACAATCTATCGGTGAACCAGGAACGCAGTTGACGCTTCGAACATTCCACGTAGGTGGTACTGCTTCCAACATGGCGGTTGATGCGAGCATCAATGCCAAATTTGATGGAGTAGTTGAGTTTGAAGAAGAGTTGAGATACTTGGAAACAACTGATAAAGAAGGACAATCTGTGACGATGGTTATGGGTCGTTCTGGTGAAATCAAAATTAACGAAGCCAAGACAGGAAAAACCTTGGTGTCCAACCACGTTCCTTATGGAGCTATTTTGAACGTGAAAAACGGTCAAAAAATCACCAAAGGTGAGTCACTATGTACTTGGGATCCATACAATGCGGTTATTCTCTCTGAGTTTGACGGTACTGTAGAATTCGAAGCGGTAGTTGAGGGCATTACTTACAAGGAAGTAGCCGATGATCAAACTGGATTCCGTGAGAAAGTAATCATTGAAACCAAGGATAGAGCGAAGAACCCTGCGATTATTGTGAATTACAAGGGTGATTCCAAAACATACAATATCCCTGTAGGAGCCCACTTAGCGGTAGAATCAGGAGAGAAAGTGAAGTCTGGACAAATCTTGGTAAAAATCCCACGATCAGTAGGAAAAACCCGAGACATTACTGGAGGTCTTCCTCGAGTAACGGAATTGTTCGAAGCTAGAAACCCATCCAATCCAGCAGTAGTATCTGAAATTGATGGTGTAGTGACCTACGGTGGTGTGAAGCGAGGAAATCGTGAGATCATCATTGAGTCTAAGGATGGGGTTATCAAAAAGTACATGGTATCCTTGTCTAAGCACATCTTGGTACAAGAAAATGACTTTATCCGTGCGGGCGAGCCGCTTTCTGATGGAGCCATTACCCCAAGTGACATCCTATCGATCAAAGGACCAACTGCAGTACAGGAATACTTGGTGAATGAAATTCAAGAAGTATATAGACTTCAGGGTGTAAAGATCAATGACAAGCACATCGAGGTGATTGTATCCCAGATGATGCAGAAGGTTGAGATTCTTGACGCTGGTAACACTAGCTTCTTGCAAAATCAGGTAGTTGACAAGTGGGCATTCCGTGAGGAGAACGATAGCATTTTGGACAAGAAAATTGTCTTGGATGCTGGAGACTCTTCTTCATTGAAGCCAGGAATGATCATTTCAGCGCGAAGACTTCGTGACGAAAATTCAAGCTTGAAGCGTAAGGATCTGAAGTTGGTGCAGGTAATGGATGCCGAAACGGCTGTATCCGCACCGACCTTGCAGGGAATTACTGCTGCTTCATTGGGAACTGAGAGCTTTATCTCTGCTGCTTCCTTCCAGGAAACTACCAAAGTACTTTCTGAAGCGGCTATCCGAGGCAAGCGTGACGAGTTGAAAGGGCTGAAGGAAAACGTAATTGTGGGCCACTTGATTCCTGCCGGTACCGGTCAGCGAAGAATCTTGGGCATGATTGTGGGATCCAAGTCAGAATATGACACGCTTTCTGAAAATATGGAAAAGAAGTCTGCAAAAGCAACTAGCGAAGCGATTCTATAAATTGTATTTGTAATCCTTTAAAAGGCCTGTACTCACTATACAGGCCTTTTTTAATCTTAAAAAATTATGGAAGATAACGATTTGTCAAATCAGCAAATTAATGTAGAGCTCCCGGAGGAAATTGCAGAAGGCATTTACTCCAATTTGGCGATGATTGCACATTCCAATTCGGAGTTTGTGATTGATTTCATTCGATTGATGCCAGGAGTACCTAAGGCAAAGGTGAAATCACGGATTATCGTGACGCCAGATCATGCGAGGCGATTGCTTTCAGCCCTGAAGGAAAACATTGAAAAATATGAGGCTGCCTATGGGAAAATTACCCAAGGGGCTGGGGCTCCTACCTTTCCGATTTCTTTCGGAACCCCTGGAGAAGCTTAACAAAAATATAAGTGCTTAATTTTGTTACTCTTATTACTTCTTGTACCTTTGCGTTCCAAAAAATAACAGTTTACAGACTATCTAAATTTTAATCAGTTAATGCCTACTATTCAACAATTAGTAAGAAAAGGTAGAAATACACTGGAATTCAAATCAAAATCTCGGGCTTTGGATGCTTGTCCACAGCGTAGAGGGGTTTGTACTCGCGTGTACACTACGACGCCTAAGAAGCCTAACTCAGCGATGAGAAAGGTAGCTAGGGTACGATTGACAAATGGAAAAGAAGTGAATGCTTACATTCCAGGAGAAGGTCACAATTTGCAAGAGCACTCTATCGTATTGATTAGAGGTGGTCGTGTAAAGGATCTTCCAGGTGTAAGATATCACATCATCCGCGGTGCATTGGATACTGCTGGAGTAAAAGACCGTAAGCAAGGTCGCTCCAAGTACGGTGCTAAAAGACCTAAGGCTGGCAAGGGAGCTCCTGCAGCTGCGCCAGGCAAAAAGAAATAATTAAGACCTTAAAAAGAAATGAGAAAAGCGAAACCAAAGAAGAGATATATTCTTCCTGATCCAAAGTTCAATGATACTTTGGTCACCAAGTTTGTAAACTGTCTGATGTATGACGGGAAGAAGAGTATTGCTTACAATATTTTCTATGATGCAGTAGCTAAAGTAGAGAGTAAAGTAGGTGAGAATGGTCTTGAAGTTTGGAAAAAAGCGCTAAACAATATAGCTCCCACTGTTGAGGTGAAGAGTCGTAGAGTTGGTGGTGCTACGTTCCAGGTTCCTATGGAAGTTAGACCTGAAAGAAAAATGGCCCTTGGTATTAAGTGGATGATTCTTTACTCTCGTAGAAGAGGAGAGAAGACCATGATGGACCGTCTTGCGGGTGAGATCATCGCGGCAGCAAAAGGCGAAGGAGCCGCTGTCAAGAAGAAGGACGATACGCACAGAATGGCTGAGGCGAACAAAGCATTCTCCCACTTTAGATTTTAACTGAAATGGCAAGAGATCTAAAATTCACCAGAAACATTGGGATTGCGGCGCACATTGATGCGGGCAAGACAACTACTACAGAGCGTATTCTTTACTATTCTGGGAAGTCGCACAAAATCGGAGAAGTGCACGAAGGTGCAGCTACTATGGACTGGATGGCTCAGGAGCAAGAAAGAGGAATCACGATTACCTCTGCGGCAACTACCGTATTCTGGGATTACAGAAGCAACCAGTACCAAATCAACATCATCGATACTCCAGGTCACGTAGACTTCACCGTTGAAGTAAACCGTTCCTTGCGAGTTTTGGATGGACTAGTGTTCCTTTTCTCTGCGGTAGACGGGGTTGAGCCTCAGTCTGAGACCAACTGGAGATTAGCGGACAACTACAAAGTCGCTCGAATTGGTTTCGTCAACAAGATGGACCGTTCAGGAGCTGATTTCTTGATGGTATGTAAGCAAGTTAAAGAAATGCTGGGCTCTCATGCCGTTCCTTTGCAGTTACCAATTGGTGCTGAAGATAAATTCACCGGAGTAGTTGATTTGATCAATAACCGGGCGATTATCTGGAACGAGCACGATATGGGCATGACATTCAAAGAAGTGCCTATTCCTGAGGACATGAAGGAAGAAGTAGCGGAATACAGAGAATATCTGCTTGAAGCCGTTGCCGATTACGACGAGTCTTTGATGGAGAAATTTTTTGAAGATCCTAATTCCATTACAGAAGGAGAAATCTTGAAAGCATTGCGTGCAGCTACCATTGACATGAAAATTGTCCCTATGGTCTGTGGTTCTTCTTTCAAAAACAAAGGCGTACAAACCATGCTAGATCTAGTGATGGAGCTGTTGCCTTCTCCACTTGACAAAGAGGCCATCATTGCCACTGACTTGGATGATGAGGACAAGGAGGTCCCGATTAATCCTGTGGAGTCTGAGCCATTCACTGGCTTGGCATTCAAAATTGCAACGGATCCTTTCGTAGGTCGTTTGTGCTTTGTTAGAGCTTACTCAGGTATATTGGAATCAGGATCTTACGTATTCAACAGCCGTTCAGGCAATAAGGAGCGTATCTCTCGTGTATTTCAAATGCACGCCAACAAGCAAAACCAAATCGAACGATTGGTTGCTGGTGATATTGGAGCCGTTGTTGGATTTAAAGACATCAAGACTGGTGATACCCTTTGCGACGAAAAGCGTAAGGTAGTATTGGAATCCATGGTGTTTCCTGAGCCAGTAATTGGTTATGCAATTGAGCCTAAAACTCAGGCAGACGTAGATAAGCTAGGAATGGCAATTGCCAAGCTAGTAGAAGAAGATCCTACCCTTCAGGTAAATACAGACCACGAAACTGGTCAGACTATCCTTCGCGGTATGGGTGAACTTCACCTTGAAATCATCATCGATCGTATGAAGCGCGAGTTCAAGGTAGAAATCAACCAAGGTGCTCCTCAGGTGGCTTACAAAGAGGCGTTATTTGCTTCTGTTGAACACAAAGAGACTTACAAGAAGCAGACTGGTGGTAAAGGTAAATTTGCTGATATCGTATTTGAATTGGGACCTAAGGATCCAGATCCAGAGACGAACGAAATCAAGGCAGGTTTGGACTTCGTCAATGGTATCGTGGGCGGTGTGATTCCAAAAGAATTCATCCAGCCGGTACAGAAAGGTTTCCAGGAAGCAATGAAGAATGGACCTTTGGCAGGATATCCAATCGAGTCTATGAAAGTTCGCTTGTTCCATGGTTCCTACCATGACGTCGATTCGGATGCACTTTCTTTCGAATTGGCTGCAAGAATTGGATTCAAAGAAGCTGCTAAAAAGTGTAAGCCTCAGTTGCTAGAGCCAATCATGTCGGTAGACGTAATTACGCCTGACGAATATACTGGACCAATCACGGGTGACTTGAACAGAAGAAGAGGCATGATGAAAGGGATGGATACTAAGGGTACCTCTACGGTAGTTAAGGCTAACGTTCCTTTGTCTGAATTGTTCGGTTACGTAACTGATTTGAGAACAATCACTTCAGGTAGAGCAACGGCTTCGTTGACGTTCTCTCACTACGAGCCTGTTCCAAATAACATTGCAGAAGCGGTAATTGCTAAAGTAAAGGGTGAAAAATCCTAATCGATAAGAAAATGAATCAGAAAATCAGAATAAAATTGAAATCATACGATCACAGCTTGGTGGATAAGTCATCAGAGAAGATCGTGAAGGCAGTGAAAGCAACAGGAGCTGTAGTAGTAGGCCCTATTCCTTTGCCAACTAAAAAAGAAAAGTTTACCGTGTTGAAGTCCCCACACGTAAACAAGAAAGCGAGAGATCAGTACCAGCTTTGTACGTACAAGCGTCTGGTTGATATCTACTCAAACTCTTCTAAAACTGTGGATGCATTGATGAAAATCGAGCTTCCGAGTGGAGTTGATGTAGAAATCAAAGTCTGAGGACCTTTCTTAGGTAATAAAAAGGCCCCGCTCATGCGGGGCCTTTTTTTGTGTTTTTAGAGTAGACCTTGTTCCAAAAACAGCTAGCGGGGGGATTTTTTTTTGTAATTAATTGAAAATAGTGGAGTTGGGATTTGCTGCCAAATATTATTTCAGTAACTTTGCAGTCCTTAAAAAGGGCCCAAGTGTACATACCTTGGGTAGTTATCAAAATATCTTAGTAAAGATGTCTGGTATTATAGGTAAAAAAGTAGGTATGACTAGCATCTTCAGTGCCGATGGACGTAATGTCGCATGCACGCTAATAGAAGCTGGTCCTTGCGTAGTGACGCAAGTAAAAAACGTCGAAACAGACGGGTACAACGCAGTGCAGTTGGGATTCGGTGAGCGTAAGGAGAAAAACACTCCTAAGCCACTAATTGGCCATTTCAAAAAGGCTGGTACGACTCCCAAGCAGAAAGTTGTTGAGTTCAGAGACTTTGAAGGTCAGGTAGAACTCGGAAAGACAATAAGTGCAGGAGAGCTATTCGTCGAAGGTGACTTCGTGGATGCTATCGGTACTTCAAAAGGAAAAGGATTCCAAGGCGTAGTAAAGCGTCACGGTTTTGCTGGTGTGGGTGGACAAACTCACGGTCAGCACAACAGAGGAAGACACCCAGGTTCGATTGGTGCTTGTTCTTGGCCATCACGTGTATTCAAAGGCATGAAAATGGCTGGTAGAATGGGTGGTGACCGTGTCACGGTACCTAACCTTCGTGTATTGAGAGTGTATGCAGAGCAAAACCTTATTTTGGTTTCTGGTTCGGTACCTGGTCCAAAAAATTCATTTGTAATTCTGGAGAAGTAAGCCATGGAACTAGCAGTAATTAATCATAAAGGACAAGATACAGGTAGAAAGGTGAGCCTTTCTGACGAAATCTTTGGCATTGAGCCCAACGATAACGCCATTTACCTGGATGTGAAGCAGTACTTGGCTAATCAGAGACAGGGAACTCACAAATCAAAAGAAAGAAACGAAGTAGCTGGATCAACTCGAAAGATCAAGAAGCAAAAAGGTACCGGTGGTGCTCGTGCTGGATCTTTGAAGGCTCCAAACTTCCGTGGTGGAGGTAGAGTATTTGGTCCAAGACCAAGAGACTATTCCTTCAAGTTAAATAAGAAAGTGAAGCAATTGGCGCGTAAGTCAGCGTTAGCTTATAAGGTAAAAGAAAATAGTTTGATGGTTTTGGAAGATGTGTCTTTTGATGCAGCAAAAACCAAAAACTACTTAGCCTTCTTAAGTGGTCTTTCATTGACTGGCAAGAAAACCTTATTGGTTCTTGCTGAGGACAATAAGAATGTGTTTTTGTCTAGCAGAAACCTTCCAAAGGCAAAAGTTGTGACCGTTCATGATGTAAATACTTACCAACTCCTGCATGCTGATCAATTGATGCTTTGTGAAGGATCTGTAAGTAAGTTAGAAACCATTTTAGCGAAATAAGACTATGGAAATTCTAAAAGAGCCTTTAATCACAGAGAAAGTATCTGCAGGCAACGAAAAAGGAGTTTACGGCTTTATTGTCGAAAAAACCGCTGACAAGCTTCAGATCAAGTCTTCTATTGAGAAAAAGTACGGTGTACATGTGGTATCAGTACGTACCATGAGATATGCTGCGAAGCATAAGACGAGATACACGAACAATAAAGTAGTGTCAGGCTTCACCAATGCTTTCAAGAAAGCGATTGTGCAAGTAGCCGATGGTGAGGTAATTGATTTTTACGGAGAACTTTAATTGAATCAATATCATGGCAGTTAAAAAATTAAATCCTGTAACTCCAGGAACCCGATTTAGAGTAGCTCCTGCATTTGACGAGATTACTGCGTCAAAGCCGGAAAAATCTCTTCTCGCTCCTTTGAAGAAGTCAGGTGGTAGAAATAATGAAGGCAAGATGACCGCTCGCTACATTGGTGGTGGTCACAAGCGAAGACTACGTATCGTAGATTTTCAGCGAAGCAAGTTTGGTGTACCTGCTACTGTAAAGAGCATAGAGTATGACCCAAACCGTTCAGCCCGTATTGCCCTACTGTATTATGCAGACGGTGCTAAAGCCTACATTATCGCTCCGGAAGGTTTGCAAGTGGGACAAACAGTGATTTCCGGTGAGAAAGTTGCTCCTGAAGTGGGTAACGCAATGCACATGGTCAACATCCCAATGGGTACAATTGTACACAATGTGGAGTTGAAGCCTGGTAAAGGTGGTGCATTGGCAAGAAGTGCCGGAGGGTATGCTCAGATCGTAGCTAGAGATCCTAGATACGTGACAGTTAAATTACCTTCTGGAGAAATGAGATTGATTCTTGGTGTATGTATGGCTACAGTAGGAACTGTAGGTAATGCGGATCACATGAACGTTGTATTGGGTAAAGCTGGCCGTAAGCGTTGGCTTGGAGTAAGACCTCGTACAAGAGGTGTTGCGATGAACCCAGTAGATCACCCTATGGGTGGTGGTGAAGGGCGTTCTTCAGGTGGTCACCCTAGATCCCGTAAAGGGCTTCTTTCTAAGGGTAAGAAAACCAGATCTCCCAAGAAGTATTCAAACAAGTTCATCGTCAGCAAAAGATCTAAGTAAATATGGCACGTTCATTAAAAAAAGGTCCTTATATCGAACACCATTTGGTGAAGAAAGTAGATGTTATGAACGAGTCTGGCAAGAAATCTGTCATCAAGACTTGGTCAAGAAAATCTATGATCTCCCCAGATTTCGTGGGACATACCTTCGCTGTGCATAATGGGAATAAGTTTATCCCTGTGTTTGTAACCGATAACATGGTAGGTCATAAATTGGGTGAATTTGCACCCACTCGTAACTTCCGTGGCCACATTGCTAAAAAAGATAAAGGAAAGAGATAATCATGGAAGCACTAGCAAGATTGAAAAATGTTCCTACCTCCCCTCGCAAGATGCGTTTAGTCGCTGACTTGGTGAGAGGCAAGCGCGTAGGTGTGGCACTAAGTATTTTGAAATTCACGCCCAACCACCCAGCAATCCGTTTGGAGAAGTTAGTTCTTTCCGCGGTAGCCAACTGGCAAGCAAAAAATCCTGATGTGAAATTAGAAGAAGCTGATCTTTTCGTAAAGACCATCATGGTTGACGAAGGACGTTCTCTAAAGAGACTTCGGACTGCTCCTCAGGGACGTGGACACAGAATTCGCAAAAGATCCAATCATGTAACACTCGTTATTGATTCATTCAATTCTGAAGAAGTTACCGCTGATGTAGTAGTAAACAACGAAAAGGCAAATTAAGAAAGACTATGGGACAAAAAATTAACCCAATAGGATTTAGACTTGGTGTAATCAAAGGCTGGGATTCCAACTGGTATGGTGGGAAAGACTTTGCTGAGAAGCTATACGAAGATCAACAAATCCGTAAGTACGTCCTTGCCAGAATACCTAAAGGTGGTATTGCCAAAGTGATCATTGAGCGTACGCTTAAGAGAATCACCTTGACTATCCATACTGCTAGACCAGGTGTTGTCATTGGTAAGGGTGGTGCCGAAGTAGATAAGCTTAAGGAGGAACTAAAGAAGATCACCAACAAGGATATTCAGATTAATATCTTTGAGATTAAGCGTCCTGAAATGGATGCTAAATTGGTAGGTGAGTCTATCGCACAGCAACTTCAAGCTAGAATATCTTTCCGCCGTGCAATGAAGCAGGCGATAGCAGCCACCATGAGAGTGGGCGCTGAAGGAATTAAAGTTAAGCTTTCTGGCCGATTGGGCGGAGCCGAAATGGCACGCTCCGAAATGTACAAAGAGGGAAGAATTCCTCTTCACACACTTAGAGCAGACATCGATTATGCCCTTTCTGAAGCACTTACAGTGTACGGAATAATCGGCATCAAGGTGTGGATCTTCAAGGGTGAGGTGTACGGAAAGAGAGATCTTTCTCCAAACCAAGGTGCAGCCAACGAGCCGAAAGGTGGTCAGCGTGGTCCAGCACCAAAGGGGCGCGATAATGACGGTCCAAAACGCAGAAAAAGAACTAACTAATTTTCCCTTTACAAGTGAGAAATCATGTTACAGCCGAAAAGAACTAAATATAGGAAAATGCACAAGGGCCGTGTCAAAGGTCTTGCGCAAAGAGGGCACGAGCTTTCTTTTGGCAACTTTGGCATTAAATCCCTTGAGCCAGGATGGATTACTTCTCGCCAGATCGAGGCATCACGTATTGCCATGACAAGAGCTATGAAGAGAGAAGGTCAAGTTTGGATCAGGATTTTCCCTGACAAACCGATCACTAAAAAGCCCGCAGAGGTTCGTATGGGTAAAGGTAAAGGTGCTCCAGAATATTGGGTGGCCGTTATCAAGCCGGGAACGATCCTTTTCGAAGCTACAGGCGTGAGCCTGGAGACTGCTCAAGAGGCACTAAGACTTGCACAGCAGAAGCTGCCTGTAAGTACACGATTTGTTGTAAGAAGAGACTACGCTGAATAATCAGGAATTATGAAAAACGCAGAAATCAGATCACTTGCAGCAAGTGAAATCGCCGAGCGAATTGTCGCCGAGCAGGAGAATCTGAGCAAATTGAAGTTTGCTCATGCGATATCTCCTATCGAGAATCCTAATAGAATAAGAGAGTCCAAGCGTTTCATCGCAAGATTGAAAACATCTTTGGCCTCCAAATAACTAGCTAACAGAAAAGAAAATGGCTACGATCGAGAGAAATCTTCGCAAAGAGAGAGTTGGTAAAGTCGTAAGCAACAAGATGGATAAGTCCATTACTGTGGCTGTAGAACGTCGTGTAAAGCATGCGATCTACGGTAAGTTTGTTGCTAAGACTACCAAATTCATGGTTCATGACGAGAAAAATGAATGCAACCCAGGTGATGTGGTTAAAATCAGTGAAACGCGTCCGCTGAGCAAAAACAAGCGTTGGAGATTAGTTGAAATTATAGAAAAGGCTAAATAATCATGATACAACAAGAATCCAGATTAGGCGTTGCGGATAATTCAGGTGCCAAAGAGGTATTGGTGATCCGCGTGCTGGGAGGAACTAAGAAGCGTTATGCTTCTATCGGTGATAAAGTAGTCGTGACTGTAAAGTCAGCCCTATCTTCCAGCAACATGAAAAAAGGTACCGTTTCAAAAGCGGTTATCGTAAGAACGAAAAAAGAAATTCGTCGTAAAGACGGTTCATATATTCGATTTGAAGACAATGCTGCCGTGTTATTGAATAACAACGATGAGCCTAGAGGAACCCGTATTTTCGGCCCTGTAGCTAGAGAGCTCAGAGAAAAGCAGTTCATGAAAATCATTTCCTTGGCCCCTGAAGTACTTTAATCATGGAAAGAAAATTCAATAAGCAGCCAAAGCTGCACATCAAAACTGGAGATACCGTGAAGGTAATTTCTGGAGATGACAAGGGAAAAACAGCAAAGGTTCAATCCATTGATCCAGCGAAAAGAAAAGCCATCGTGGAAGGAATCAACATGATTACCAAGCACGTGAAGCCTACTGCAGCGAAGCCGCAGGGTGGTATCGAAAAGAAAGAAGCAGCGCTTCACATCAGTAACCTGATGCTTGTCGATCCTAAAACAGGTGAAGCAACTCGTACAGGTCGTAAGACTGGTTCGGATGGTAAATTAGTTCGTTATTCTAAGAAAACTGGGGAGGTGATCAATGGCTAATCCAAGAAAAAAAGACCTTTATGTGAAGGATATTGTACCTGCATTGAAAGAGAAGTTTCAATACTCTTCTATGATGCAAGTGCCTAAGCTCACTAAGATTGTCCTCAACAAAGGTATCGGTGCAGCAGTAGCAGATAAGAAATTGGTAGATCAAGGAGTTGAAGAACTTTCCTTAATTACTGGTCAGCGCGCTGTAGCTACCAAGTCAAAAATAGCGGTCTCTAACTTTAAGTTGAGAGAAGACATGCCTATCGGTGCAAAGGTAACTTTGAGAGGTGAAAAAATGTATGAGTTCCTGGATCGATTGACTACCGTGGCCTTGCCTCGAGTACGTGATTTCAAAGGAATCTCAGACAAAGGATTTGATGGTCGTGGCAATTACACCTTAGGTGTGACGGAGCAGATCATTTTCCCTGAGATTTCTATCGAAAAGGTAACAAAGATTACCGGGATGGATATCACTTTCGTAACTAGTGCGGCTACAGATGAAGAAGCTTTTGCGTTGTTGAAAGCTTTGGGTATGCCTTTCGTTAACAAAAATAATCCAGAATAATCATGGCAAAAGAGTCCATCAAAGCTCGCGAGCGTAAAAGAGAACACCTGGTAGCCAAGTATGCCACGAAAAGAGCTGCGCTTAAAGCTGCAGGCGATTACGAAGGTCTTGACAAACTACCAAAGAACGCTTCTCCAGTAAGACTTCACAACAGATGTAAACTTACTGGTCGTCCGAAAGGATACATGAGAAAGTTTGGTATCAACAGGGTTACCTTCAGAGAAATGGCTTCTGCAGGTAAAATCCCTGGTCTTACTAAGTCTAGCTGGTAAAATAACGACAGTAATTTTTATTCTAAAAATCAATTCGTAACTTTGCACGCCCAAAACAGGGGTGCTAGACAATAGAAAATATGACCGATCCAATAGCTGATTATCTAACACGATTGAGAAATGCCATCAAGGCTTCTCATCGTATTGTTGAGATACCTGCTTCTAACATCAAGAAGGAGATCACTAAAGTATTGCATGATAAAGGATACATTCAAAACTATAAGTTTGAAGAAAATGGACCTCAAGGCACTATCAAAATTGCATTGAAGTTTAATCCTAGCACCAAGCTGAATGCAATTGTGAGTCTTGAGCGTGTAAGTAAGCCAGGTTTAAGAAAATATGTCAAGCACGACGAGCTACCAAGAGTTATCAATGGCTTAGGTATTGCTATCGTCTCTACTTCTAAGGGAGTAATGACAGACAAAGAGGCCCGAACCGAGGGTATCGGAGGTGAAGTACTTTGTTACGTTTATTAATCTACGATTATGTCTAGAATAGGTAAAAAACCAATAAATATACCCAGCGGTGTTACTGTAGACGTGTCAGCTCATGGAACTGTCACTGTTAAAGGTCCAAAGGGTACCCTGACTCAGGATGTGAATCCCGATATTCAGGTAAGCGTAGAGGGACAAGAAATCATTCTTGTAAGGCCTACCGAGTCCAAAAGACACAAGTCTTTTCACGGTCTTTACAGATCATTGATCAACAACATGGTGATTGGTGTTTCTGAAGGATACAAGAAAGATTTGGAATTGGTCGGTGTAGGTTTCAAAGCCTCCAACCAAGGGCAAATACTTGAGCTTAGCTTAGGCTACTCTCACAGTATTTTTATGGCACTTCCCCAAGAAATCTCTTTGGCTACGGAAACTGCAAAAGGTAAAAACCCGGTAATTACTCTTCAAGGAATCGACAAGGAATTGATCGGTCAAGTAGCTGCAAAAATTCGTTCCTTACGTAAGATCGAACCTTACAAAGGAAAAGGTGTGCGCTTTGTTGGTGAAATTGTTAGACGTAAGGCTGGTAAAACTGCTGGTAAAAAATAATAAGTTATGGCATTTAATAAGAGTTCCAGAAGACTTAGAATCAAAAGAGGTATCCGTAGAAAAATCTCCGGTACTGATTCCAGACCACGTCTGTCAGTTTTCAAAAGTAATACTGGCATTTATGCCCAGTTGGTGGATGACCTTAAAGGTCAGACCCTTGCGCAGGCCTCTTCCAAAGAGCTTGGTTCAAAGGAAAATACCAATGTAGCTGTATCCAAAGAAGTAGGCAAAAAGCTTGCTGAGAGAGCAGTTGCAAATGGAGTATCCGCTGTAGTATTTGATCGTAATGGCTACTTGTATCATGGTAACGTGAAGGCTTTGGCCGACGGCGCCAGAGAAGGAGGGCTTAAATTCTAATCCATATGTCTCAGATAAAAAGAAAACCCATTAGGGCGACAGATACAGAATTAAAGGAGAAAGTAGTTGCTATTAACCGTGTAGCCAAAGTGGTGAAGGGTGGTAGAAGATTTTCCTTCTCTGCAATCGTTGTGGTTGGTGACGGCCAAGGAGTAGTAGGTTACGGATTGGGCAAAGCCAATGAAGTAACTGACGCGATCACCAAAGGTATTGAAGATGCAAAAAAGAATTTGGTAAAAGTGCCTGTATTAAAGGGAACTATCCCTCACGAGCAACTAGGTAAATTTGGTGGTGGATTTGTCCTCATCAAGCCTGCAGCTGCTGGTACAGGTGTAATTGCTGGTGGTGCGATGCGTGCCGTGTTGGAATCAGCTGGTGTTACGGACGTATTGGCAAAGTCCAAAGGCTCGTCTAACCCGCACAACGTGGTAAAAGCAACTATTGACGCTCTAGTACAGCTTCGTGATGCTATCGCAGTATCTCAGCAAAGAGGAGTTAAAATGGCTAAAGTCTTTAACGGATAAGCATCATGGCAAAGATCAAAATCACACAGATAAAAAGTACGATCGATAGACCAAAGGATCAAAAAGCAACTATTGTTGCGCTTGGTTTGGGTCGTATCAGCAAATCAAAGATTGTTGAAAACACACCTCAGATTGCTGGAATGGTAAATAAAGTGAGTCACCTTGTAAAAGTGGAGGAAGCGCTATGAAACTAAATACATTAACTCCGTCAGAAGGTTCAACCAAAAACCGCAAGCGAATTGGTCGTGGTACTGGTTCTGGTAGAGGTGGAACTTCTACAAGAGGTCATAAAGGAGCCAAGTCTAGATCTGGTTACAAGAGAAAGCTAGGTTTTGAAGGTGGTCAAATGCCTCTTCAAAGACGTGTACCTAAGTTTGGCTTCAAGTCTTTGAACAAGATTGAATTCAAGCCAGTGAATTTGGATACCTTACAAGCCCTTGCTGAGCAGTTTAAACTTACTTCTGTTACGCTCGAAACCCTCGTGTCACACGGGTTGGCTTCTAAGAATGACAAAATTAAGGTTCTCGGCGGCGGTCAATTGACTTCCAAATTAGATGTTAGCGCTCACCAGTTTTCTGCTACAGCTGTAGCTGCAGTAGAAGCATTGGGAGGTACAGTAACCAAGCTTTAATTAGATGAAAAAGTTTATTTCGACAGTAAGGAATATTTT
Organism: Spirosoma fluviale; assembly: GCA_945901615.1. GTDB lineage: Bacteria > Bacteroidota > Bacteroidia > Cytophagales > Cyclobacteriaceae > Algoriphagus. Next base: position 31,067 of record CAMDLI010000006.1, on the reverse strand, counting down.
CTCAATCGAAGATTTGAGAACACGAATCGTGAACACGATCGGTTTTCTCATCATCTTTAGATTAGGATCATTTATCGTACTCCCTGGTGTAGACCCTTCCAAATTGGGTGCTGCTCCTGAGGGAATTTTCGGCTTAATTGATACTTTTCTTGGTGGCGCGTTTAGCAATGCGTCCATCTTCGGTTTGGGAATCATGCCCTACATTTCTGCTTCTATTGTGTTGCAGTTGCTCACTGTCGGAGTTCCATATTTTCAGAAAATGCAGAAGGACGGGGAGTCCGGGAGAAAGCGAATTAGCCAAATCACCCGCGTACTGACCATCGCCATTACTATCGCTCAAGGTATAGGTTACATCACAGCGACTATCCTCCCTACTGGAGCAGTAATGATCGACACAACGCTCTTTATGTTTAGCTCTCTTGTATTGCTATCTGCAGGCACTATGTTCTGCATGTGGCTAGGAGAGAAAATTACTGAAAAAGGTATTGGAAACGGAATTTCCATGCTGATCATGATCGGTATCATCTCTCGATTCCCAGGAGCATTAATCGCCGAAGGATTGGAGAAAGGATCTTCTGGAATGTTATTACTAATCATCGAAGCACTTGTCTTGTTCTTTGTAGTAGTGGGTGTGATTGCCTTGACTGAGGCTACCCGTCGCATTCCAGTACAATATGCGAAGCAAGTAGTGGGCGGTAAAGTATATGGTGGACAGCGTCAATACATTCCAATTAAAGTGAATGCATCTGGGGTAATGCCAATCATCTTTGCACAGTCTCTGATGTTTGTTCCTGCATTGATTGCTCAGATTTGGGCAGGAGAAAACGACATTGCCAACTACATTGGCACTACCTTCTCTGACTTTACTTCTTGGCAATACAACTTGTTGTTTGCTACCTTGATTATCGTTTTCACATTCTTCTACACTGCGATTACTGTAAATCCAGAGCAGATTGCTGAGGACATGAAGCGCAATGGTGGTTTTGTACCAGGTGTGAAACCAGGTGCTCCAACAGGTGAATTTATTGACGGAATCATTTCCAAAATTACTCTACCAGGTTCTATCCTATTGGCAGCAGTAGCGATTCTTCCAGCTTTAGCCATCGTGGCTGGAGTAGGTGGTGAGTTTGCTCAGTTCTTTGGAGGAACCTCTTTATTGATTATGGTAGGTGTAATCATGGATACCCTTCGTCAGATTGAAAGTTATTTATTGATGAGACATTACGAAGGAATGATGAAGAGTGGAAATGTGAAAGGCAATTCCTCGGATTATCAGGTAGCCTCCTAATGATTCATTACAAGACTTCGGAAGAAGTTGATAAAATTAAACAGAGTGCCGACATACTTGGAAGAGCTCACGGAGAAATTGCCAAGCATGTCAGGAAAGGAGTAAAGACTTCTTTCTTAGATAAAGTTGCTGAAGAGTTTATTCGGGATTACGGAGCAGTACCTTCTTTTAAGGGCTACAACGGTTTTCCCAGCTCGCTGTGTATATCCGTTAACGAAGTAGTAGTTCACGGATTTCCCAGCGAGTATGAATTGAAAGATGGCGATATAATCTCAGTAGATTGTGGAGTCTTTCACCAAGGTTTTCATAGCGATTCCGCTTATACATACCCCATAGGTGAAGTACCCCCTTCTGTCTTAGCATTACTTAGCGCCACCAAAGATTCGCTCTATTTGGGAATTGAACAGGCTGTTTTTGGAAACCGTGTAGGCGACATAGGCCATGCAATCCAAAAGTTTGTGGAAGCCAAAGGCTATACCGTTGTTCGTGAGTTAGTCGGACATGGGTTGGGCCGGAAGCTACATGAAGCTCCTGAGGTTCCTAATTATGGTAAAAAAGGCAGTGGCCCCTTGTTGAAACAAGGAATGGTGATTGCAATTGAGCCCATGATTAATCTTGGTACACGAAATATTGTCCAGGAAAAAGATGGTTGGACGATCCGAACTGCAGACCGGAAGCCATCCGCACATTATGAGCATACGGTTGCAATATTTGAAGATAGAACAGAAGTGTTAACTACGCATAAGTACATAGAAGAGAACTTTAAATTCTAATATGGCCAAACAAACATCAATCGAGCAAGACGGCACCATAGTGGAGGCTTTGTCTAACGCGATGTTCAAAGTAGAACTTGAAAATGGACATCAGTTGATTGCTCACATTTCCGGAAAGATGCGGATGAATTACATCAAAATCCTTCCCGGAGATAAGGTTAAGTTAGAGTTATCTCCCTATGATTTATCCAAAGGCAGAATAGTGTATCGATATAAATAGACTGACATGAAATCGAGCAAAGAGAGTTGTCCTTCGGGAGTAGCTTCTTTTTCAGCGAGATGACATATGGCTGGAATGTAAAACAAAAAACATATGAAAGTAAAGGCATCTATTAAGAAAAGAAGCGTTGACTGTAAGTTGATCAGAAGAAAAGGAAAACTTTATGTCATCAACAAGAAAAATCCTAAGTATAAACAAAGACAAGGTTAATCATGGCTAGAATTGCAGGTGTAGACATACCAGACAATAAGCGCGGCGAAATCGGACTTACTTACATCTTCGGAATCGGAAGAAGTTCAGCCAAAGCTATCCTAAGCAAAGCCGGTATCTCTTTAGATAAAAAAGCCGGAGAGTGGAACGACGAGGAATCCACCGCCATCCGTACCATCATCGCTGAAGAATTCAGAACTGAAGGTGCGTTGAAGTCGGAGATTCAATTGAACATCAAGCGTCTGATGGATATCGGATGTTACAGAGGTTTGAGACACAGAAAAGGGCTTCCAGTTCGTGGACAGGGCACTAAAAACAATGCCAGAACCAGAAAAGGTAAGCGTAAGACTGTTGCTAACAAAAAGAAGGCAACTAAATAAAATCTGATTTAGATTATGGCTCAGAAAAGAAACGATAAAGCAAAGGGTAAGAAAAGAGTAGTTAAGGTAGAAGCTGTTGGGCAAGCGCACATTAAGGCGTCCTTCAACAATATCATCATCTCTATCACCAATATCTCAGGTCAAGTGATCTCATGGGCTTCTGCCGGTAAAATGGGTTTCAGAGGATCAAAGAAGAATACTCCTTACGCTGCACAGATGGCTGCACAAAATTGTGGTCAAGTAGCATACGAACTCGGTTTGAGAAAAATCGAAGTGTTCGTAAAAGGTCCAGGCGCAGGTCGTGAATCAGCGATCAGAACCTTGCAAAATGTAGGTCTAGATGTGACGACGATCATCGACGTGACTCCTATGCCGCACAACGGTTGTCGTCCACCTAAGCGTAGAAGAGTTTAACTTTAAAAAAGCAATAGCATGGCAAGATATACAGGTCCGAAAGCAAAGATCTCCAGAAGATTTGGAGAAGCGATCGAAGGGCATAGCAAGGCACTTCAAAAGAAAAACTATCCTCCAGGAATGCATGGTCGTGGTAGAAGAAAGAAGCAGTCAGAATATGCTGTTCAGCTATCAGAGAAGCAAAAAGCAAAATACATCTACGGTGTACTGGAAAGACAGTTCGCTAAGATGTTTGACATCGCTTCTAGAAAATCAGGTATCACAGGTGAAAACCTCCTTCAGCTCCTAGAAGCTCGTTTGGACAACACCGTATACCGTTTGGGAATTTCCCCAACCCGTCGTGGAGCAAGACAGCTTGTGTCACACAAGCACATCTTGGTAAACGGTGAATTGGTAAACATTCCTTCTTATACACTTAAGCCAGGTGATGTGGTTTCGGTAAGAGAGCGCTCTAAGTCTCTTGAGGCGATTACCAACAGTTTGGCAGGTAGAGGAACATCTAGGTACTCCTGGTTAGAGTGGGACAATGCCTCTTTGTCTGGTAAGTTCGTGACTGTTCCTGGTAGAGATGATATTCCTGAGAATATCAAAGTCCAGCTCATCGTCGAACTTTACTCTAAGTAATATTTCACTATTTTCAGCTAAAACAGAACGAAATATATGTCCATACTAGCATTTCAAATGCCCGAAAAAGTGGTAATGGAAAAAGCCGATGATTTTCATGGCTTATTCACATTCAAACCGCTTGAAAAAGGCTATGGAGTAACGATAGGTAACGCCCTAAGAAGAATTTTACTTTCTTCTTTGGAGGGATACGCCATCACTTCCATAAAGCTTCCCGGAGTGGTTCATGAATTCTCTACCATAGCAGGTGTAGTAGAAGATGTGACAGATATCATTTTGAATTTAAAGCAGGTTCGATTCAAGAAATTGCACGATGCATTTGACGGAAAAATTTCTGTTGAAATCAAAAATCAGTCTGTTTTCACAGCAGGGGATATAGCTAAGTTCACTTCTTCCTTCGAAGTGTTGAATCCGGAATTGGTTATTTGTCACATCGACCAAACCAAAAATTTTGAGATTGAAATCACCATCGAAAAAGGAAGAGGATATTTGCCTGCTGAAGAATCCAAGCCTAAAGATCAGGTCTTCGGACAAATCGCAATTGATGCCATCTTTACTCCAATCAAAAATGTAAAGTATAGCGTTGAAAATACCCGAGTAGAGCAAAAGACTGACTTTGAAAAATTGATCCTTGAAGTGCATACGGATGGATCAATTCACCCAGAGAAAGCGCTTCAGGAGTCTGCAAAGATCCTTATCCAGCACTTTATGCTCTTCTCCGACCAAACCATGGTTCTTGATTCCACTGGAATCGCTGAACCAGAGCCTATCGATGAGGAATTCCTTCACATGCGCAAGCTTCTCAAAACCTCTTTAGGGGATCTCGACCTTTCAGTTCGTGCCTTTAATTGCTTGAAAGCTGCTGATGTGAGAACTCTCGGTGACCTTGCTCGTCTTGAAATTTCAGATATGATGAAATTCAGAAACTTCGGTAAAAAATCTTTAGCCGAATTGGAGCAGTTGATCCAGGAGAAAGGTCTGATCTTCGGAATGGACATTTCTAAGTACAAACTTGATGAAGAATAATTAACAATGAGACACGGTAAGAAAATTAACCACCTTGGTAGGACTGCTTCACATAGAAAAGCAATGCTTTCCAATATGGGAGCTTCCCTACTTCTTCACAAGCGTATATCTACTACGCTTGCCAAAGCGAAAGAATTGAAGAAGTTTGTTGAACCTCTGGTAACCAGAGCAAAAGAAGATTCCACACACAACAGAAGAATTGCGTTCTCCTACCTAAAAAGTAAAGAGGCGATCAAATCCCTTTTTGGTGAGGTAATCGAGAAAGTAGGTACTCGTCCAGGAGGATACACTCGAATCATCAAAACTGGGTTTCGATTGGGAGATAATGCCGAAATGTGCATCATCGAACTAGTTGATTTCAATGAATTGATGTTGAAGGATGCTGCTCCAGCGAAGAAAACTACAAGAAGATCTAGAAGATCCTCTGGTGCAGAAACTAGCGCTCCAGCAGCTCCTAAGGCAGCAGCTCCAGCTCCTGTAGTTGATGAAGTGGAAGAAGCTCCAATCGCTGAAGCGGAAGTAGTTGAAGAAGCTCCTATAGCTGAAGCGGAAGTAGTTGAAGAAGCTTCTCCTGTAGCAGAAGCGGCTGCTGAAGAGACAGCAGCTCCTGAAACTTCTGAAGAAAGCGAAACAGAAGAAAAATAAGTTGAAAGCAATTTCATATCAAAAAGGATTGGACGTCGTTCAATCCTTTTTTTTATTCCCTAGCGGCATCTCACCCTCCCCAAGTTTTATTAACTTTGTCCAACTTTCAAGGAAATGAATACACAAAAAGCTACCCTTCTTCTTGCAGATGGTACCTGCTTCTCTGGAACACTCATCGGCGCTCCCGGTACCAATGGCGGTGAAATCTGCTTCAACACGGGCATGACCGGTTACCAGGAGATTTATACCGACCCTTCCTACACCGGTCAAATCGTAGTGACCACAACAGCACACATTGGCAACTATGGCGTACACCCCGAAGAAGTTGAATCCGCTGCCCCCTGTGTAGCTGGGATTGTAGTGAATAGTTTCTCTGAAGTATTTTCTCGATTAGATGCCTCTGGGTCCTTGCAAGACTATTTGGTAGCGGCGCGCATTACGGGCATTGCAGATATAGATACCCGTAAGCTGGTACGTCACCTTCGAGATGCAGGAGCCATGAATGCGATTATTAGCTCAGAGTTTGAAGGGAACTTGGAAGGCTTGAAGCAAAAGCTCTCCGAAGTGCCAGACATGAATGGACTAGAGTTATCCTCTAAGGTCTGTACGCAAGAGCCCTTCTTTTTTGGCGATCCAACATCTCCTATTAAAGTAGCCTGCCTTGATTTTGGTATCAAAACAAATATTCTGCGGAACCTTGCTTCCCGCGGTGTCTATTGCAAAGTGTATCCTGCCAAAACCTCTCTTGCCGAAATGGAATCTTGGAAGCCTCAAGGCTATTTCCTTTCCAATGGACCTGGAGATCCAGCAGTGATGGACTATGCCGTGGAAACGGTAAAGGATATCTTGGAAACCAACAAGCCAGTTTTTGGAATTTGCTTGGGACATCAACTCCTCGCAGAAGCGGTGGGAATCTCTACCTACAAAATGCACCACGGTCACCGTGGACTCAACCATCCCATCAAAAACCTGATGACTGGAAAGAGTGAGATCACTTCCCAGAATCACGGATTCAATGTGGTACGTGCCGATGCGGAAAAAAATGCTAATGTGGAAATCACCCATGTGCACCTAAATGACAATACCGTTGCAGGAATCAAGCTGAAGAATAAACCAGCTTTTTCCGTGCAATTCCACCCGGAATCTTCCCCAGGGCCGCATGATTCCCGATACTTATTTGATGACTTTATATCTTTGATTACTAAAAACTAATCCTAACAAACCTGTAAAAACGATGACGTTGATTCAATCCATTCATGCAAGACAAATCCTTGATTCACGAGGAAATCCAACCGTAGAGGTAGATGTGGTGACTGAAAATGGAGCTTTTGGAAGAGCTGCAGTACCAAGTGGTGCCTCCACTGGAATAAATGAAGCAGTAGAACTCCGCGATGGAGATAAAAGTAAATACCTAGGTAAGGGAGTTTTGAAGGCAGTTTCCAATGTGAATGATGTCATTGCTCCTGAGCTTGTGGGCATGGATGTCTTTGAGCAAAATACCATCGACCAGATCATGATTGATTTGGACGGCACTGCCAACAAAAGTAAGTTGGGTGCTAATGCTATTTTGGGTGTTTCTCTTGCGGTAGCTAAGGCTGCCGCCATGGAGTCTGGACAGCCGCTTTACCGATACATCGGTGGAGTGAATGCCAATACGCTTCCCGTACCCATGTTGAATATCATCAATGGTGGTTCCCACTCGGATGCTCCCATTGCCTTCCAGGAATTTATGGTTCGCCCAATTGGAGCGACTAGCTTCTCAGAGGCGATCCGCTGGGGTGCTGAGATCTTCCACAACTTGAAAAAAATCCTTCATGACAAGCATTTAAGTACTGCAGTAGGTGATGAGGGCGGTTTTGCTCCGAATTTCTCTGGAGGAACTGAAGAAGCACTTGCTTGCATCCTTGATGCGATCAATAAGGCTGGCTACCGTCCTGGAGACGATGTGACCATTGCCTTGGATTGTGCATCCTCTGAATTCTACAAAGACGGAAAATACGATTACTCCAAGTTTGAAGGGTCAAACGGAAAAATTCGCTCCAGAGAAGAGCAAGTAGCTTACTTGGCTGAGCTCACTGAAAAATACCCAATCGACTCCATCGAAGATGGTTGCGCGGAAGAAGACTGGGCTGGCTGGGCGATGCTAACTGCCAAAATTGGCTCTAAAATCCAACTGGTAGGGGATGACTTGTTTGTGACCAATGTGAGCTTCCTGAAGCGTGGTATTGAAGAAAAATCTGCGAACTCAATCCTAGTTAAGGTAAACCAGATTGGTACGCTTACTGAAACCTTGAATGCAATCAGCATGGCACATAAGGCTGGATTCACAGCTGTAATGTCCCACCGTTCTGGAGAAACTGAGGATTCCACCATCGCTGATTTGGCTGTGGCGGTAAATTGCGGACAAATCAAAACTGGTTCTGCTTCCCGTTCGGATCGTATGGCAAAATACAACCAACTGCTTCGCATCGAAGAGCAACTAGGAGATTCAGCAGTTTTTAAAGGAAGATTGAAATAATTTTCTTTCTAGAAGTTAAATCGACAGTCCCGAAATTTCGGGACTGTCTTTTTTTGCATGATTTTTGTACCTTAGTCATCCAAAGCACTTTCCATGAAAAAAGTCATCAAATACAGCAGCAATTTTTACGTTTTGGCGACCTTGTCTTTTTTAATTTGGATGATCTTTATTGATTCGAATAATCTTCCAACGCAGTGGAGACTCACTAAACAGCTTTGGGACTTGGAGGATCAAAAAGAATACTACAAACAGAAAAAAGTCCAAATCCAGCAAGAGCGTAATGCCCTGTTTAGCAATCCGGAATTGTTGGAAAAATTTGCCCGTGAAAAATACCTCATGAAGAAGCCAACAGAAGATCTGTATGTGGTGGTTGAAAAATAAATTTTTAGTCTTTTTTCTAGGCGTATTTTTTGGATTGCAACTGCCTTCCTATGCGCAACGGGAGATTGATCCTGAAGCCAAATTTTCGTTTAAGGACAGAAGTTATTTTGGGGGAAACCTCGGTCTTCAACTTGGAACGGTTACGCTAATTGACCTTTCTCCTTTGGCAGGGGTAATGCTTAGCCCCAAATTTTCCACAGGCGTAGGTGCCTCGTATCAGTACTACGAAGACAATCGCTTTCAGGGTGCCTCTGGCTCCTCTTTTGGAGGGCGAGCTTTTGTTCGCTACAATGTACTCCCCAACATCTTTGCCTATTCTGAACTGGAATCGATCAATTGGAATGCCTACAACTATGGCCAGGACAACTTCCAGCGTACTTGGACAGAGGCGTTTTTTATTGGAGCCGGGTACTTCGCTCCTTTTGGCGCTCGCGGGGGTGCTAATTTCACTTTTTTATACAACCTCAATCATTCCAATCGAGAAGCCTATTACAGTGAGCCCTATTTGCTCAGGGTAGGATTTGTGCTCTAATACAAGCTTGCTAGAGATTTTGTTTGCCTTCCTGTTGCAGGGTTCTTGAAGTTTAATCCCGGCTAATTCTAAAAGAACTGCTTCATTTTTTCCAAGCCTGTTTTGGCTACAAAACCCGCATCCATGGCGTAATATTCCGGGTTGAACAGTTCCAAGGAAAGAACGATTTGCCCTCCTTTGGCGCGCAACGTGTCGGCAAGATCCTGTAGTGGCGCAGCTCCATCCCCAGGAAATACCCGATCCTTATCTTGTTGGGCGGTTCTTGGGATGGTTCCTGGAAAGTCGTTGAGGTGAAAAATAGAGATGGCATTCCCATCGACCAACTTCAATCCTTCAAAGCCCGAACCCCCTCGAAAAAGGTGGTAGACATCAGCAAGAATCTTGGCATCGGGATCATCAGCAGCTGCTGCTACGGCTAAAGCCTGGCTGAGATGAAAAAAGGCAGGATAGGCTCCCCAGAATTCCAATTGGGGCATGACGCCTGTTTTCCGTCCTAAATCCAATAGCTGCTTGTACCGCTCACCTGCTCGTAGCAAGTCCAGCGGAGCATCTGCTCCGATCGCTGGAGCTGCCACTCGAGTACAACCAAGCTCGGCAAGTAGGCCCATTTCTTTTTCCATCTGTGTAAACCCAGCCTTACTTTTCGCTTCATCTTGAGCCATCCAGGTAGGAAAGCCGATGCAGTCTACAAGGCTGATACCCGCATCACTCGCAAGTTTTTTTAAGGAAGCAATGCTTTTACCACCTTGTAGATACCCTTCAATCTCCATCATCCAGGGCTCCAGTCCTTGGTATCCTGCTCGAGCAGCCAGCTCAATCATCTGAGGGAGCGATAATTTTTGACCCCGGATGGTGCTTGTGTTTAGCGAAAAAATAAACTCGGTTTTGGGGTCTGCCTTAGGTTTTGCTTCAGTTGAAGGTACAAATGCGCCTAACAAAGGGGTAAGCGCTAATGTCTTGAGGAGTGATCTTCTGCTTGTCATTGGATTGCTTTTAATATCCGTTCAAATAGTTAGGTTGCCATTTAAACATAATCTGAATAAATAGAATTTATCCGAATTTTCAATCGTATTTTTCACAATGCGTACTATAATATTTCTAGTGGCTTTGGTACTTTTTAAACAAGAGGCATCTGCTCAAGTAGCAGGGAGGAATTTGCCTTTCTTATCCTCTTACCAGGAAGAAATCCCCTATTTTCAAGAATTGATCACTGGCGGCCAATATGCGGCACCTTCTTCACTCATAAAAGGGGACCCTTATTTCGTTACTCGGCAATTTGAAGCTGGAACCTTACGCATTAATGGAATCTCCTATCCTCAGGTTCCTTTACTCTACGATATTTACCGAGATCAGCTAGTTACTTTTCATCCGATTTTCAACCAAAAAATATTGATCAAGCCTGAGAAAATTGATGGATTTGAGTGGAGTGATGGGAAGCTATTCCGATTTTTTCCAGGCAATGAATCCTTTCTTCATCGTGGTAATGGGATCTATCAGGTGTTGGGTCAAGGTAAAGCAATTGCACTGGTTAAACGCTACAAAACCACCCGCTCCTTACGCGATATAGCACGCTACAATTCGGAGTATGTGGAGAAAAAGGACTATTTCCTTTGGAAGGATGGAGCCTTTTTCCCGATTAATAAATCATCTCAAGCCATTTTTGCCTTACAGCTGAATGCCAAAGTGCTGAAAAAAGAACTTAAGGGGAAAGGGTTGAAATTCAACAAAGATCCTGAGGCATATTTGCAATACCTGGTGGTCTATCCTCAATCCAACTGATGCGTTCGCTTATTTATATCGTCCCCCTACTTTTTTTTATCGCTTTGGCGACTGGGTCGGCATTTGCGCAAAAGCAAGAGCAAAAGGAGGAACCAAAGGTAAGCGGCTTGTTTGCTGGAGTTTCCTTTGAACGGTTTGCCGAGCTGGTAGAAAAGGATACACCCTACCGCTTTCTATTCAAAAAAGAGGAGGTTGTTAAGTTGACAGTTAGCCTACAAGCCAATGGGGATAAGTTGGAAGATGTTTTGGGTGTACTTTTTTTAAAAACGGAGTTTACCTTCTCCATTTCCAAGGATTTTGAAGTATTCATCTTTAAAGGAGAAAAGAAAGCTGTAGAATTCCTGCCAAACTATTTTCAAGCACCTTCTAAGGCAACTCTTTCTGCTGCATCTGTTCAAGATGAGTTTGTTCGAAATCGACGCTACATAATTGGGGTCCCTGGTCCTGGAACGGAGGCTAAGCTTCAGGGTAAGGTGATTAGCTTGGAAAATAATCTCCCGATTGAGGGGGCGATTGTATTTGAAAAAGAGGCCATGCGCCAAGCGGTGACCAACAAGTCTGGGGAATTTGAATTGCTTGTTCCAAAAGGCAATAAAACCTTGTTTATTCAGAATATTGGTGGCTATACGGAGCAGCGGCTATTGGATATTCAGGGGGATGCCACCCTTGAGCTCAGTATTGGAGAGGGTGTTTTTGCATTAAATGAGGTCGTGGTAAGTTCTGGAGCCATGTCTCAAGTAGCAAGACCTGAAATGGGAGTACAGTCCCTTTCGGTACAAGAAATGAGAAGACTTCCTGCCGTTATGGGAGAAGTGGATATTATCAAAGGACTACTGACCATGCCGGGCGTCAATACCGCTGGAGAAGCAAGTGTTGGTTTTAATGTGCGAGGTGGTGCTGCGGATCAGAATTTGATTTTGATGGATCAAAATACGCTCTTCAATCCCTCACACTTATTTGGATTTTTCTCGGCGATCAACTCGGATATGGTGCAGGGAGTGGAGCTTTACAAGTCAGGAATCCCTGCCAGCCTCGGTGGTAGACTTTCCTCTGTGTTGCAAGTGACACCCAAAAAGGGTCGTTCAGATAAAATTGGAGGCTCTGGAGGAATTGGTCCAATGACCAGTAGGCTAAGTTTAGAAGGTCCTATCGGCGAAAAAACCACCTTTATCTTGGGTTCCCGCCTTACGTATTCCGATTGGCTTCTTGATTTTTTATCAGAAAAAATTGATTTGGGTGCAAGCAGGGCAGCTTTTTCGGATTTCAACGGTACAGTGGAGCATGAATTTGGTGCAAAGGATAAACTTCGGTTATCGGGTTATTTTAGCAAAGATTCCTTCCAATTTGATCCAGATACGGTTTACAGCTACTCCAACCAGAATTATGCCCTCTCCTGGACTCATTACTTCAACGATGCGCTAGAGGCTACGTTCTCAGTAGGTCAGGATGCCTATGATTTTGAGGTCGAAGGGGAAGACAATCCGCTAAATGCTTACCAATATAGATTTGACATCCGTCAGCAATTTGTAAAAGCGCAATTCCGTCAGGAGCTGGGAGATCGGCATCTGCTCAACTATGGGGTGCATGGGATCCGCTACCAGCTCAATCCTGGGGAAATCGTACCTTTTGGGCAAGAGAGTGGTGTGATTCAAGATCAAGTGGCTCCTGAAACGGCTATGGACTGGTCCCTCTACCTAGGGGATGAATTTGAAATCAATGATCAATGGGCGTTGAGTGGCGGATTACGATACAATTTTTACACCTTTCTTGGACCACAAACCATTCCTACCTATGCAGTAGGGGAGCCCTATCTGAATGAAAACATTACCGGCGAAGCTCGCTTTCAGTCCGGTGATCCAGTTCAAACCTATCATGGTCCTGAATTTCGTTTTTCTGCACGCTATGCCCTGTCCAACCAATCTTCCTTAAAGGCAGGGGTCAACTCGATGCGGCAAAATATTCACTTGCTCAGCAATTCATCCGTGATTACGCCAACGGATACTTGGAAGCTAAGTGATTCCTTCTTGAAGCCCCAGCTAGGTATTCAATATGCCTTGGGTTACTTCAAAAATATGAACCAAGGTGCTTTTGAGTTTTCTGCTGAATTGTACTATCGATCTATGCAGAACTTGCTGGACTACCGATCTGGTGCAAGCATCGTCTTGAACGACCGGATTGAGCAAGAGGTGCTAGTCACTCAAGGAAAAGCCTACGGCATGGAGCTTTATCTCAAAAAATCAACGGGAAAGCTGAATGGATCACTTGCCTATACCTATAGCCGCTCGCTGATGCAGACAGATCCTTCGGAACAAAAAGAGCAGATCAACCGATCTGAATGGTATCCTAGCAATTTTGATCAGCCTCATAATGCCAATTTTGTAGGTAATCTAGAGCTCAGCAAAAGGATTAATGTAACCTTGGCAGGAAAATACAGTACAGGAAGACCCGTTACCCTGCCGATTGCTAAGTTTAACTATGGAGGTTCGGAGCGGGTTTATTTCTCTGACCGCAACTCCTTTAGAGTCCCCGATTATTTCCGCATGGACCTTTCTGTTAACCTAGAGGGAAATCACAAAGTAGCCAAGCTGGCGCATGCCTCTTGGTCCTTTGGGGTATACAACCTGTTTGGTAGAGACAATGCCTACTCAATCTATTTTGTTCCAGAGGGAGGCAAATTGAAAGGCTATCAGCTTGCGATTTTTGCGGAACCAATTCCATTTATCACCTATAACTTTAGATTTTGATGCGTAAAGCCATAGGTCTTTTTGTACTACTTCTCGCAACGCTTCTAGGGTGTAGGACACCCTATGAACCAGAAGTGCCTGCGACAGAATTGAGGGTGCTTGTGGTGGAGGGTTATTTGGATACGGAGGGTTTAAAAAGTGAGTTAAAACTAAGCCGTACTGCTCCACTGGGTGCCGCATCAGCATTTATTCCAGAGCTCCGCGCCAAAGTAGTGCTCAAAAGTGCTGGAGGACAAGTTTTCCCACTCCAAGAAGCGGGTTTAGGGACCTACATCTTCGAAAAAAACATCGATGAAAAGCTAAGTTATGTGCTAGAAATCGAGCTTAGTTCCGGAGAAAGGTATGTTTCTGGAGGCCTTCAGCCCATTGTGACTCCTCCAATTATAGATGCGGGATTTAAGCGGGATGAGGAAGGGGTAGAGGTATTTGTATCCACCCAAGGCAATGCCAATGCAGATGATTTTTTGTGGACTTTTGAAGAAACTTGGATCTTCCGACCTAGAATCCGTACGGCCTACATCTATGTTCCAGATCTTAAAAATGTACGGGATCGCAAGGATGCAGAACAAACCTCACTTTGCTTCAAGACGGAGCCTAGTCCTGGGATACTTTTGGAGACTAGCTCTCGATTTAAGGATCAGGTAGTCTTCCAAAAAACCATTACCGAGATTCCTACCGGTAATGAGCGGATTATGGAGCGCTACAGTATTCTTATTTCGCAAAAAGGCCTTGCTTCCAAGGACGTTCCTTTCTGGGAAATTTTAAAGAAAAACACAGAGGACATCGGTTCGATCTTTAGCCCACTTCCTTCCTTGATTGGCGGGAATATTCAGAGTTTAGATGCAGCCAAAAGCCCTGTGATCGGGCAGGTCAGCCTAGGAGTGATCCGCCAAAAACGGATTTATATCAATCAAGTGGAAGTGAGTCCATGGAATTACCTAGATCCAAAGTTTAATGATTGTGCAATCGGTGAAGAGGCTGTTTTGGCCAAGGATTACCAAGCAATCTTTGGTAATGGAGCAGTGGTACCAACAATACCACTGATGGTGGGAACTACGATAATTGGCTATTATCCTTCCTCAAGAAGATGTACCGATTGTAGCTTGTATGCATCTAAACTTAAGCCCACGTTTTGGATAGACTAATGTCATGCAACTACTGAAGATATCCTTTAAATCACCAAGCAGCCTTAAAGCCCTCATCTGTGGGTTGCTGAGTTTCCTTGGGCTTGTAGGTACAAGCTTAGGGCAATCAGCAAATGTTCCGAAAGAGCAAGTTTTTTTCCATACGCCGAAGACCCTCTATTTTTCGGGTGAGAAAATCTGGTTTGAAGCCAAGGTTAGTTTGGGGGAGCAGGCCACTTCTTCACAGGTGTTGTATGCCGAATTGGTGGATCGCAATTCCAACTCAATCACTCATGTCAAAGTGCCGCTTCAGGATGGAAATGCACTGAATTTTATTCCAGTTTCAGATCAAATCCCTTCCGACCAGTATTTGCTACGAGTTTATACCCGTATCAGCCCCTATTTGGATTTGAATCAAGGGATTGCACAGCAGCTGGTGACAATCATCAACCCGAAAATTCCGCCCAAGGAGCTTAAATCCTCCAATCGCCAAACCTCCCAATCTTCCAAATCCTACGCAAAAGGGACTGTTGTCAATTTTGGTTCTTCAAGCACCGCTGAAGGACAGGTACTGGCTTCGGGAATTTCCATTGCCAATCCATTTTTAGTCGAAGAACAAAAGCAGTTTGCTGCTGCAGAAGTATATGGTGATTTAACCCCTCAGCCTCTGCTCCCCGAGCTTTTCGGACATCTAGTTCAGGCGAAAGTAGCTTCATTAGACACTGCACTTACTTATTTCCTTTCCCTTCATGGAGTAAAAAGTGCGCTGTTTACAGATCATGTGGACGATCGGGGTGTGCTTGTTTTTGATGCTGGAGGCTTACGGCATTGGGATCGACTGATCCTGCAACTTGAAAATGGAGAAGAGATGCCTGGCTTGGAAATGGTTTCTCCATTAATCAAAACGAGCTTCCGAACGGATTTCAGTTTCCCTGAACTATCCTTGTCGCAAGAAGATCTTACCTACCTTCAATCTCTTCTCAAAGCAGCGGTAGTTCAGCAGGAGTATTTGGAAGTGTCTGATCAGGACTCTTTGGAAGTAGTCACTGGCTTTGTCGAAGATTACAGCTTCAACTTGGACGACTACACTCGGTTTGAAGATGTGGAAACGGTGTTAAAAGAATATGTTCCTAGCGTTGCGGTGCGGCTAAAGGACAAAAAGAAAACTTTCCGACTGTTGAATGAAGCGGATAAAGGTGTTTTCGAGACCAATCCCTTGATACTAATCGATGCGATGCCCGTATTTGATTCGGATCTTTTGGCCTCCTTTAATCCAAAATTTCTTCAGCGACTAGAGGTGCTCAACCGTGAGTTTTACCTGAATGATCGCGTCTATCCGGGTGTACTTAGTTTCTCGAGTTACGCCAATAATTTTGGTTTGTTCCCTTTAGCTCCTGCGGCACGGTTTTTTGATTACCCGGGGATTCAACCCTCGGTGATCATCGATCGAGACCAGTTTGTGCAGCCTTCTACTACCTCTCGAATTCCAGATTGGAGAACGGTGCTGAATTGGCAAACAAATGGGAAGGAAGTGCGGGTCAATCTTCCGAGCCTGGAGGGATTTTTTGTGCACTGGGAGCAGGTGAATGTAGGTGGCAAGCTGAGTATTCGTCGCACATTTTTTGAGGTGAAGAACTGATTTAGTCTAACTCAAAATGCCTTCTTAAAAAATAGGCCGACTAGTCTGGGATTAGGTATTCCAAGAGCGTTTTCCCGTAGCGTGTACGAATTAGGTATTGCCCTTGACTAGGGAGGTGGCTCAATTGGATCTCACCAGAACTTTGAAGTGGGGAGCTAATCAGTAGATTCCCTTCTAGGTCATACAGGTATCCCAACCCCTGCTCTAGGTCGGTGACTGCAATAATTTTCCGTGAATCACCAAAATCAAAATAACCAATCCAGGCTTTACCACCAGCCAAGGGGAGGCTCATCAGGAGAACCTGTTGACTATCAAAAAGTTGTATTTTATTGAATTGTTCCAAGGCAAGAATTGAAGAGTTGCCCTTTTGATCACTTAGGCTGCGAAACTTATCGTCTCGATTTGATTTTTGGGCTTGTGTTTTCTTGAGGATTTCACCGGAAAAGGAAATGTCAAGGATTTCCCCGCCAGAGGTGACGGCTGAAAGTGTTGGGGTGCCTGTCTTATTAACTAAAAGAGGGCTAACAATTCCGCTTGGGAGCTTGATTGGGGATCCGCTTCGAGATTCGCCTTTACGGCTGAAGAAATGCAAATCACCAGAGATGCCTAGCACTACCATAAAATCCCCTTTTCCAGGTATGCGAGCATGAAAGGGAGTGCCATTGGTAGGTTCTCCTAGAGGCAATGGGTCCCAGTTTTCCAACTCCTTGCCCATTTTGTCCAGCAACCATAAATTTCCCTTTTCAGTTGCTAAAAAGATGCGGTAATCTAGCGTTTGGTCATAGTCAAGCACGCTGAGATGGGTGATTTTTTCTCCAGGTAGTGACTTAGGGAATCCAGGCAAAGGATCTCCTAGACGGTCTATTGCATAGATCTGATCCGCTGTGGCAAGTACGAGCTGTAATTTGCCATTTTTAAAATAATCTATTTGGTAGGTTTCGGATAGGATAGGACCAGTTAAAGCTTGGCTGTATACTTGTTCGCCAGCTGAATTGATGACATACAAGACATTATTTTGGTCTTGAACTACAAGGTCTTCCGTATTATCATTGAAATTTTTGATTGCTTTAGGGCCGAAAATTAGATTTTCGGGAAGCGCTACTTCTTTGCCAGATGCCAACTCAAAAGTTTTGTTGACATCGACTAGAGGGACAGCCTCACTGGTATAGCCCAGGGTGAGTGTTGCTTCCTTTCCTTTTGAATTTTGGTGGATTCGCAATCCCAAGCTAGTGAATGCCTTCAAATCCGTTTCGTATTTCTGGATAAATGTGCTCCAAGTAGGGTTGGTAGTTTGAACCCAACTTGGCCAAATTTTTTGAAGGAGGAAAGTTTTGCTGTAGCCAGCAGCGGGTGATAAGCGGGGTTTAGTTTCGCCATCCATTTTTGACCAAGTATTTCCTTGGTTATAGTCGTCCAACAAGCCCCTCATGCCATTGGCAGAGTTGCTCATCAACAGAATCTGTCCCACTTGGCTGACAAAGGTTTGTTTAAATCCAATAAATCGCCCATTGAATAGGTGAGCAGGGAAATCCTCTTCAGGGAAAAATAAAATTTCCTTTTGTAAGTAGTATTCAGTAGGATCAAATTCAGTGGTGTCTCGGTATTCCTTGAGGATTTTCCAGGCTTGTTCTGGATTCTCTAATTTTACTAGAAGGGCACTGTTTTTTTGGGATGCAGACAGGGGCTCCATTTCTATTAAATACTGTTCACCACTGAGTAAATCCAAAAATCCTCGATCGATTAATCGAGTTTGAACTTCCCCGCTGACGGTAGATTTGGGGACAAAGGAGCGGTTTTGAAGTTTCTGAGCTTCGTAATTGTCCTTCAAGTTGACCTGAGTGATGGCCTGTGTACGCGTGGAAATCAAGCTTTCAAATCCTGCAAGCTCAGCTTGAACAGAGGGTAAAAAATCTACTTCGGGTAGTCCTTGGATTGGGCCCTTAAAAACGAGTTGTTTGTCTTCAAAGGTTAACGTCAGGGCAAGTAAGAAATCTGTGGTCTGCAACTCTTGAAGTGCTGCCGAGGATTTGTCTGCAATGACCCCACTTACTAGCTTGGACAGTCCTTTTGAAGAAAGAATTAGCCTACCCAAGCCTTCTGTATTGGGTAAGTTGTCTCCTAGCTTCGTGGAAATTGGGTTTGCATCCTCACTGAGGTAAAACCGAATTGCCTCTTCAATGACAAAAGAGGAGGAAGAAATTAGCAGCACATTATTGAGGACAGTACTAGACCATTGGATGCTATTGTTTGCGTCCAATACATCATAAATCTCTCGCTCGCTGTATTTCCGTGTTTGAAATCGAGTAGTCTTAGGTGCCTTAGATTTCAGTTTATCCAAGAGTTCCGAAGGGGAATTGGAATCGAAATTCAGGGTATACAACAGGCTGAATTTGTCTGTGCCTACCGCATGGTAGCTTACAGTCACCTGTTTGTTTCGTAGGGTTTTGGTCACAAAACCTGCCTCGCCCACAAGGCTATCTAGGGAGTTTAACTGGCTGGATAAGGATTGAAATGCTGGAAATCTCGAAAGTGCAGTCCAGATGGGTTGTTTTCGAAGCTCCGACCATGCTAAATCGGCTTGCTGAGTTTCGAATAAAAATACGGCATCACTCGATATCAGTTCAAGGCTGTTGATGGTTCTGGATTGAATAAATCGTTGATACACTTCATAGCCTCCCCAGCTAACGAGGGATAGGACTAAAATGACCAACAAACTTTTCCAGATTTTCAAGTTGCAGTATCGAGTAGAAGTAAATGGAGTAAAAAAAGACCTAAGACACTTTACGCTGTGTAAAGTGCCTTAGGCCATTGATCCGATAAGGATCAGATTAGTTGCTCAAGCGATCCAAAACTTGCATCACTTCTTTCACGTGACCTCTAGAGGTTTCAAGCAATTGCTTTTCTTCAGCATTCAGATCTAGTTCGATTACTTTTTCGATGCCGTTTTTGCCAAGGATAACCGGTACGCCAAGGTAACAGTCATCGATGCCATATTCTCCGTCCAGCTTGATGCATACTGGGAATACTCTTCTTTGGTTTTTCAAGATGGCTTCTACCATTTGTGCGGCAGCAGCTCCTGGAGCGTACCAGGCAGAGGTACCCATTAGCTTTACCAACTCGCCGCCTCCAAATTTGGTGCGCTCGATGATGGCATCTAGCTTGTCTTTGGCGACAAGTTCAGTAACAGGGATACCAGCCACAGTAGTGTAGCGTGGAAGAGGAACCATGGTGTCGCCATGTCCGCCCATTAAAATTGCCTGGATTTCTTTTCCAGAAACATTCAATTCTTCAGCCAGGAAGGCACGGTAGCGTGCAGTATCCAAAATTCCAGCCATTCCCATCACTTTATTTCTTGAAAATCCAGAAGTTAAATGCGCTTGGTAAGTCATCACATCCAAAGGATTGGAAACTACAATGATGATGGCGTTTGGAGAATGTTTCGCTACATTTTCAGTCACAGACTTCACGATTCCAGCATTGGTTTCGATCAAATCATCGCGGGTCATCCCTGGTTTTCTTGGAAGTCCTGAGGTGATGACTACTACATCCGAATTTGCGGTTTTGCTGTAATCATTCGTGCTACCAACAGTACGACTGTCGTATTGATTGATGGGCGCTTTTTGCCAAATGTCAAGTGCCTTGCCTTCAGCAATGCCCTCTTTGATATCCACTAATACGATTTCTTCAGCTACCTCGCGGTATGCCAATACATCAGCACAGGTGGCACCTACGTTTCCTGCCCCAACAACGGTTACTTTGCTCATGGTTTTATATTTTTTGGTTTGATTGCCTAAAATTCGACCCTAAGTTAATAAGGGATATTTAGGAATTGAAACCGCTACTGGATTAAGTTCGTTGTGAAGGCACTGTTTTTTTAATGCGCGTCGTGTATTTTTTTTATGCTTCGCTATTCAAACATTTGCCGCAGGCTAAAGAACCCAAAAGACTCGCGGTAGGACCTGAAAAGTCGTTGGTTGTTGGCATTGTAAAATTCAGCCAAGGAGGACATCATTTTTGCCTTTATTTTGGGATTGTTGTCAAAAATCTCCAGTAAGGCAAACTGTGGGATCACTAGTAATTCTGCTTCATCCGAACTCACCAGGGCGGTGTAAGTTCTTTTCGAGTTTTCCAGAAGAGAATTTTCACCGAAGGCATCTCCACGCTTGAGCTGCATGATGGTTTCAAAATTCTCGCTCAGGTCGATGGTCAGGTCTACCTGGCCTTTTCTAATGAGGTAGAGGGCTTGGCTTGGGTCCTTGCTAAAAAAAACCACTTCATCACGGACATATTTCCGCTCGTGCATGGTGGGTATAAAACGAGCGAGTTCCTGCTGCTTGAGCAGCTCGAAAAATTTGATGCCTTGCAGGAAATCAAACATCCGCAGTTCTTGGGGCTCGTAGGTTTTGGAAAAAGGATTTCTCATGGCTTAGCGTTTTTGGATGTGCAAGCATTTTTGGGTGGCTGGGCTCACTTTTGCCCAATCCGCAATCCGCATGCCAACTACCCAGGCTATTTTATTTCCTGAAACTAGGACTTTTACCTCTTTTTTTAAGGCAAATGGCACTTTATTATCAATCAGGAAGTCCGAAATTTTCTTTTCGGATTGCATTCCTAGTGGATTAAACCGGTCTCCTTCCTGCCAGCTCCGGAGTTGCAGTGGAAATGCCAAACAGTCCAAATCGAATACTGCATTTGCTGGATTCCGATCAATTTCTTTTTGAGGGATACCCCACGTCAGTTGGTATCCTCCATCTGGAAGTTCAAAAGAAGGAGTTCCAAAAGGAAGTTCAAGCTCTGGGAATGCCACAGGGATAGGATATAGTAAGAGCTCTTCTCGGTCTAGACTGAGTTCATACGTTGCGCTACGCAACAATTTGCCAGGCTGGATGGCTTCTAAGCTTTTTGAAAGAGATAAAGCTTGATCTGAATTGAACCCGTAAGGCCTCAACCAAAAATAAAGCAAAGAGGCAACTCCTGGCATGTTGCTCAAAGATTTGTAGGCAAGAAAGCTGATTCCCTGCTGCTCACGAACATGTGCTGCCTTCCAGAGTTCAAACAGGCCTGAAAACGCCATGCCAGTATCTTTTAACCGCTCAAAGCTCTGCAAGAGATTCTGCCGTGTATCAGGTTCCAGGTTGTAAATGGCAGGTAGTCCACTATGACGCAGCTTATTTCTTTTGTAGTCCTGGGTAGCATTGGATCGGTCTTCCCGCCAAGTTTGCTTTACCTCCTCCATGTAGGACTCAAGTTGTGCTCTAGAAAAAGGCAGCAGTGGGCGAATCAGCCAGCCACGACGGGCGCTCATGCCATACAGTCCTTCGATGCCGGTGCCTCTTACCAGGTTGAGAAAAATAGTCTCTAACTGATCATCCTGGTGATGGGCAAGGATTATGCCTTCCAAATTTTTCTGATTCCGAATCTCTTCAAAAAACTGGTAGCGGATTTCTCGAGCGGCCATTTGTATGGAAATGCCTTTTTTATCTGCCCATTCAACCGTATTGGCCTGCTGAATGTGGATGGATAAAGAACGGTCCTGAGCCCAGTTTTTCACAAATTCTTCGTCTCCATCGCTTTCTGTGCCGCGCAAGCCAAAATTGACATGAGCAAGCTCCAGTTGAATCCCCGCTGCGTGTAGTAGATGCGCCAGAGCCATACTATCTAGTCCGCCACTGCAAGCCAATAGGTAGCGTTTGTTGGCTTCAAAAAGTGTGCTTTGTTGGATATGCGAGATAAAGGCGTCGTACATTAATCAAAAATAGCTTTTTTAGCTAAATTTGCCTCCAATCCATCCCGTATGAAATCTCCTTTTTTCATTCTATTCCTTCTCTTGGTGCTTTGGATGCCCAAAGCTGTCCATGCGCAGTCCTCTTCGCTCTTGGAGATTCGAAGTGCGGATCTACTCCAGGGCGCCAAAGGCTTTGAGCGATTGCTGGGAAACGTGAAAATGAAGCACCAAAATTCCCTTATTTCCTGTGACTCAGCTTATTTTTTTCGGGATGAAAATCGGGCGCAGCTTTTTGGTAGGGTGCAAATCAAGGATGAGGTGGATCCCATCACCACGACCAGTTCCTATGCCGAATACGACGGTGCAACCAAGGTAGCCAAGCTTCGGAGGAATGTGGTTTTCACCAATCAGAAGACCAAGCTGTACACCGAATACCTCGACTACAACCGGGAGTCCAATCTAGCCACCTATTTTGATGGGGGCAAGGTGGTAGATTCAGTGAATGTGCTGACGAGTGAGAAAGGAACTTATGAGATCAATTACGAGCGGATCAGTTTTCAACAAGATGTGATTTTGGTGAATCCAGATTACACGCTCAAAACCCAGGATCTTATTTATTTGACCGTTCCTAAAACTGCCCAGACACCTGGATTGACCAACATTGTTTCCAAGGAAGGATATCACTTAGATGCTCAAAAGGGTAGTTTGTACGACACGCAACTCAAGCAGTTTAAGTTTTTTGAGGGCTTGGTGGAGACAGAAGATAGCCGAGTGAAGGCGGATGAATTGTTTTACGATGAGCCCAAAGCCTACTACGAGGGAAAAAAAGATGTGCGGGTGCTGAATAAAGAACGGAAGCTGGAGGTCTTTGGGGATGAGGGAAACTATTGGGAGACCAAAAAATATAGTCAGGTATACGGAAAGGCTTTGGTGCGAAAGTATTTTGAGTCAGATACGCTTTTTCTTACTGCTGACACCTTGATTTCACAGGATGCAGAAGCCGATTCAGCCAAATTTTTACTTGCCTTTCATCAAGTGAACTTGGTCAAATCAGATCTTTCTGGAAAGGCAGATTCCTTGCTCTATGCCTTCGGTGATTCGGCTATCCATCTGTATAAGGATCCGATTTTATGGAATCGTTCTAGCCAAATAGCAGCAGACAGCATGGTATTTTACTTGAAGAATGAAACCTTAGACCGGGTGTTCATGAAGAACAAGGCCTTTGCTATTTTGACAGATACCCTGTTGAATTTCAACCAGATGAAAGGGAGAAAGATGACTGGAAATTTCAAGGACGGTCAGCTGAGTAATTTGTTTATCGAGGGTAATGGGGAGTCGCTCTACTATGCACTCGAAGGGGATACCTTGACTCAAGGAATCAATCGCATCCTTAGCTCAACCATCGGGCTGACCTTTGTAGATGGTCTGATCAAAAAATCAAATTTTGGAGTTCGCCCTGATGGAAAATTTATTCCAGTTCAGGATATTGATGAAAAGATGAGCCGCCTAGAGGGCTTTAAGTGGAGGGTGGAGGAAAAGCCTGTGCGTGCTACAATTGACACCTGGCGAAAGGTGGTTGAAATTGATCCAACCCTTCGGAATTTTTTCAACGAGCCGGAGGTGAAGCTGACCATGCCTACCCAAGTGCAGTTACAAAAAGCCTTGCAAGAAAAACCCGTGAAGCAGACAGGTGGTGGCTAAGTGCCTAGAAAAGGGTCATTTTTAAAACTTAACAACAATTAACCCTGTTTTTGGGAAAAAAATGTATCTTTTTAAATACATTTAACGTAGAATTTATCGAGTTTATTGTCACGACATCACCCTTATTGAGTAACTATTTTCCATGAACGCCCAATTGCTCAAATTGACCTTTGTATTGCTTCTACTGTTCCCCATTTTTGCGGGAGCCCAGCAGGTACATGTCTTGAGTGAAGCGGTAGAATTTTCAGGAAAAATTGGTTCCTCTCAACGGAAAACAGTAATCCTCCACAACGAGTCAGCACAGCCTAAAACATTCCTTTTACGAAACATTAAGGGGAGTATCGGATCTTCTCAAAAGATGCGTATTTGTCTAGGAGATCAGTGTTTTGATCCTAAAAAAGACTTGGCAAAGGTGATGTTAAAGCTTGCTCCAGGGGAGATATATACCGATCTGTTTATAGAGTTTGAATTAGGCATCGCAGAGACCTTAGGTAGTTTCGATTTGGTGTTTGCAAATAGTGAGGCCTTGCGTGATTTTTTTGTAGTGGAGGCGAAATACTCCGTTTCAAGTGAGCCAAAAGCAGATTTTTCGCACAAAGATGTCAAGCTGGGGGATATTTATCCCAACCCTAGCAACCGGGTAGCGCAATTGGATTACACTGTCGTAAATCCAAAATCCAAAGCAAAAATCACAGTGACCAGTTTTATAGGCAATCCCATTGCAGAATATGAATTGGATCCTACGCGAAATAGTTTGGTTATTCATGTGGCGGACTTCCAGCCTGGGGTGTATTTCTACACCTTATTTGTTGACAATAAAAATGTGGTCACCAAGAAATTACAGGTGAAAAAGTAAGGCTTGCGGTCCTTTGTATTTCATTTGAAATCTTACAATTATCCCTTATATTTGCGGTCCTTTAACTAATCATGCGCCACTATTCGATCATCTTTGTATTCGTCTTGGTTCTCCTAGGAGCCTGTGGACCTTTTGCCAAGTTGGAAAAGAGTACCAACTGGGAGGAGCTGTACAATGGTGCCAACAAATACTACCAAGAAGGTGAGTACAACAAGGCAATTATCTTGTATGAAAAGGTACTTCCTGTGATTAAGGGATCTGAAAAGGCTGAGATGGCGGAATACAACTATGCCAACTGCCATTTTAAAACGGACAGATACATCGAGTCGGCTGGATATTTTAATACTTTTTTCAAAACCTACAACCGAAGTTCTCTGGCAGAAGAAGCATTATTTATGCATGCGTATTCCTTGTACTTAGATGCTCCAGACTACAATTTAGATCAGCAGAGTAGCAAAGAAGCGGTTACGGCCATTCAGCAATTTGTAAGTAAGTTCCCGGCCTCTGCCAGCTATGAGCGGGCAATGGACATGTTGAAAGATTTGGAATCTCGTTTTGAAGAAAAAGCTTACAGCGAGGCAGAAATGTACTACCGATTGAAGGAAGGCTTGTTCCCAGGCGACTTTTACAGGGCTTGTATCATTAACTTTCAAAACTTTGCCAAAGACTTTCCGGAAAGCAAGCGCAATGAAGAGCTCGCCTACCGCTTGGTTGAAGTGGGGTATGCTTACGCAAAGAATAGTGCTTTTGACAAAAAAGAGGATCGCTTGAATGATGCCTTGAAGTTTGCAAACAATTTTTACCGAAGGTATGCAGCAAGTGGGTATTTGGGAGAGGTTAAAAAGTTAGAGGAACAGACAAAAGAAGAGATTCAGGCGCATTCCAAGCAGAAAAAAGAAATTGCAGATAAGAAAGCTGCAGAAGAGGCGGCGGCAACAACTACCTCCTCAAATTAATTTAGTTACACGCATTTAAACACTTATTCATATGGCTGTTAATCCATCAATCATCACCAGAGACCTAGATAAAGTAGCCGATCAAACAGGCAATATCTATGAGTCGATCCACATCGTGGGTCAGCGTGCAAAGCAAATTTCTTCTACCTTGAAGGAAGAATTGAACAATAAGCTTTCAGAGTTTGCTTCTACTGTAGACAATTTGGAAGAAGTATTCGAAAACAAGGAGCAAATCGAAATCTCCAAGTTTTACGAAAGAATGCCTAAGCCAACCTCTCTAGCGATGGAAGAGTTTACAGAGGGAAAGATCCACCACAGATTTCCATCGCAAGAAGGAGCGGAGTAATTTCCAATGAATCTTAAGGGCAAGCGAATTTTAGTCGGTGTTACAGGCAGCATTGCCGCCTATAAAATAGCGATTTTAACGCGCTTGCTTATCAAATCTGGAGCAGAGGTACAGCTTGTAGCGACTACCTCTGCTCTTGATTTTATTACCCCCCTCACCTTAGCTACCCTCTCCAAACGACCGGTACTTTCTGCTTTTTTTGAAAAAAGCTCCGGTCAATGGCACAATCATGTGGAGCTAGGCCTATGGGCCGACTTATTTATAGTTGCTCCTTTGAGCGCGAATACCCTAGCCAAATTTGCCCAAGGAGGCTGTGACAATTTACTGACCGCAACTTATCTTTCCTGCCGTTGTCCGGTGATGCTTGCACCAGCCATGGATTTGGACATGTACCAACATCCATCCGTTCGGGCCAACTTGGAAAAAGTAGCTTCCTATGGAAATATAGTCTTGGATGCCGAAAGCGGGGAATTGGCCAGTGGTCTCTCTGGCCAAGGAAGGATGATGGAGCCGGAGCATATTTTGGAGCAGGTCATTCTGTTTTTTAATCCCAAGAAGGATTTTCAGGGCAAGAAAGTGATGATTACATTGGGGCCAACTCAAGAAGCACTCGATCCTGTTCGGTTTTTAAGCAATCATTCCAGCGGGAAAATGGGCTATGCCCTAGCCAAAGCTTTTGAAGCCCAAGGTGCATCAGTTTCCCTCGTCGCAGGCCCCGTTGCCTTGAAGTTGGACGAGAGCCGATTTCAGATCCATCGCGTGACTACGGCAGCCGAGATGTTTGAAGCAGCCAAGTCCTTGCATGCACAGATGGATGTGGTGGTATTTGCCGCTGCAGTGGCGGATTTCAGACCTGAAAATGCAGCTGTTCAAAAAATAAAAAAGGCTGGCGAAGAACTGACCCTTCGCTTGGTGCCAAATGTGGACCTTGCTCTTGCCCTTGGGAAAATAAAAAGTACCAACCAGATTCATGTTGGCTTTGCCTTGGAAACTGAGCAAGAGGAGGTGAATGCCAAGGCGAAAATGGTCCGCAAAAACTTTGATTTGATCGTATTGAATTCAGCAACAGAGGCTGGAGTAGGTTTTAAGCACGATACTAACCAGGTTCGTATTTTTCATAAAGGAGGAAATGAAGTTCAGACCGCGCTTTTGTCCAAGGAAGCGATTGCTGAAATTATTTTGGAGGAAGTCAAAAAAGTAGCTTCTTGACGAGGAGCTAAAGATTTTTTGTAAGTTTAGTACATGAAAAAAGGGATACTCATCCTAGTTGGAATTCTTGGATTTTTTATAGAGAGCAAGGCTCAAGAACTGGATTTTAGGGTCATCATCAATAGCGACCGCTCTAGATTTCAAGGCACGGAGGTCTTTAGCCAGATGAAGACCAGCTTTGAACAGTTTTTGAATGGGAGAACTTGGACTTCAGATGAGTTTAGGCCTGAGGAGCGAATCAAAGGAAACTTGTTAATTACCATCAACCAGGTGCCACAAGTAGGGGTTTACAGTGCGACAGTGCAGGTGCAGGTGGTACGCCCAGTGTTTGGAACCAACTACGAGACGGTGGTGCTCAACTTTATTGATCGAAACTGGACTTTTGAATACCAAGATTCGCAACCGCTCGAATTCAATCGAGTTTCGTTTTTAAATAACATCAGTTCCTTACTTGCCTTCTATGCAAACATCGCCCTTGGCATGGATTACGACACTTTTTCGCTCAAAGGAGGCAATCCCTATTTCGAAGTAGCGAATGATATCGTAAACAATGCCCAGCAATCGGGTCGTGCTGGCTGGGTGCAAAACCCCAATGACCGAAGAAGTCGCTACTGGCTGATCAATGACATTTACATTTCAACCGTGTATGCACCTATTCGGGAGGCATTTTATTTGTATCATAGAAAAGGGATAGACCAACTCGCGACGGCGCCAGAGGAAGCCTATACTTCTATTTTGGAAGCGATTCAACGTGTTGCGGAAGCCAATAGATTGCAGCCCAATGGGATTTTTACAATCAGTTTTGTCGATGCTAAAAGTGATGAAATTGCTCAGCTATTGAAGAATGCTCCATTTGAGATTCGCGAAAAAGTCGTTCCGCTACTCCTTGAAATCGATCCGAATAACGCTAGAAAATACAACGAGCTGCTCAAAAGCTGAAGCTTATCCTTTAGTTTTGTTGGAAAGCCATCCTTAATTCATGCTTACTTCACTTAAAATATCCAATTATGCGTTGATCGATCACTTGGCCATGCAGCCCAGTGCTGGATTGAGTATGATTACAGGTGAAACTGGAGCAGGTAAGTCGATTATGCTTGGAGCTGTTGGCCTTTTACTTGGCAATCGGGCGGATACCAAGGTATTGCTTCATGAAGCAAAGAAATGTGTGGTGGAAGGAATTTTTGACATTCGATCCTACGGCCTGCAAGGATATTTTGAGGAGCTCGAACTAGACTATGAAGAAAGTTGCATAATTCGGAGGGAGATTAGTCCAAATGGCAAATCTCGATCCTTTGTAAATGATACTCCGATATTATTGGATCATTTGAAGACCTTGGGGGAGAAGCTCATGGATGTACATTCCCAGCACGACACCTTACTCTTGGGAGAAGGGGATTTTCAGTTGGGCTTGGTAGATGCATTTGCCCAAACCGCAGTGGAGCGCGCTGCCTACCAACAGGTTTTTAAAGAGTTTAAGTCCTCCAAAAAAAGACTAGAAGAACTTACAATTCAGTCGGGAAGGCTTAAAAAAGAGTTTGACTTCAATCAATTTCAATTGAATGAGTTGAGTAGTCTTTCGCTTGTAGCAGGGGAACAAGAAGAGTTAGAGGCGAGTCAGCAGATCCTTGAAAATGCAGAAGATATTAAAGTGAAGATTCGGGAAATCCTTTCTCTTTTCCAGGACGAGCAGTTTGGAGTACTTCAGGGCATGGGGCATATTCAATCGAGTTTGCAGGGCTTGGAGCGATTGGCTCATGCTTTTGGCAGTTTCCGACAGCGATTTCAGGAGGCTTTAATTGAATTAAATGATTTGGTAGAAAGCTTGGGTGACGAGGATAGTGTCGTTGAAGTGGATGTTGAAAAATTGGACCGTACCCGTGATCGTCTCAGCAAAATCTATCAATTGCAGAAAAAACATGGCCTGCAGACCGTGAAGGAGCTCATGGAATTAGAAAGCCAGTTGGCGGACCAAGTTTTTCAAGTGCAGCAGGTAGAAGATCAGTTGCTTGCCGCCAAGAGAGATCAACTTGAGAAGGAAAAGGCAATGCTTCAGGCATCTGAGCTGCTCAGCCAAAAGCGAAAGGCTTGTTTCCCTTCTTTCGAACGGGCATTGGAGGAGTTGCTGCATGAGTTGGGGATGGAAAATGCCCGAATTCAATTGGAGAGGCAAGCCCTTGAGCCCCATGGTTCCGGTGTAGATCGGGTAGAGTTGCTTTTTTCGGCCAACAAAGGGATGCCGCTACTGCCCTTGAAAAAAGTAGCCTCTGGAGGTGAATTTTCGCGCTTACTTTTTGCGATTAAGTACCTGATGGCCGACAAAATGGCCTTGCCTACGCTTATTTTCGATGAGATAGATTCCGGTATTTCGGGTGAAGTGGCCTTGCAGATGGTCCGCATGATGCAGGTCATTGCACAAAACCACCAAGTGATTTGCATCACACACCTTCCACAGATGGCTGCCAAGGGTGACCTGCATTTCTTTGTGTACAAGGATCATAGTGCAGAAAAAACCATCTCCAAGGTCAAGCAATTGACTGACGAAGAACGGGTAAATGAGTTAGCAAAAATGATTGCAGGAGACAATCCTTCGCTTGCTGCTCAGACTAGTGCCAAAGAGCTCTTGATGAATTGAGGGGCTAACTCCTAAATTTTATGTAGTTTTACCGCAGATTTTGAATACAACCCCATTGCTATATGTCACAAAATTTACTTACAGGAAAAGTAGGAATCATTACTGGAGCACTTGATGAAAACTCGATTGCTTGGAAAACTGCACTCAAGGTAAAGGAACAAGGCGGAAAATTTGTCTTGACCAATGCACCCATTGCCATGCGTATGGGAGCGATCAAAGAACTTGCTCAGGAGTGCAACACCATTGTTGTAGGTGCAGATGCCACCGTCGTAGAGGATATTGAAAAGTTATATGCTGAGGCAAAGGAGTTTTTAGGAGCGGATTTTGACTTTATTCTACACTCCATCGGCATGTCTCCCAACATCCGTAAGGGCAAAGCCTACGGCGATCTCAATTACGATTGGGCCATGAAGTCCTACGATGTGTCTGCGATCTCTTTCCATAAAATGATGCAGGTAGCCGAAAAAATGGATGTCATGAAAGAATGGGGATCTATAGTTGGGCTTTCCTATATCGCAGCACAACGGATATTTCCTTTCTACACCGATATGGCAGATGCCAAGGCCTTGCTGGAAAGTATCGCTAGAGGCTATGGGTACCGTTATGGTAAACTGAAGAAAGTTCGGGTCAACACCATCTCTCAATCTCCTACCAAAACCACTGCAGGTAGCGGTATTGGAGGATTTGATTCGTTCTACAACTTTGCGGAAGCGCTATCTCCCTTGGGAAATGCCTCGGCAGATGCATGTGCCGATTACATTGTGACCCTGTTTTCGGACTTGACTCGTATGGTGACCATGCAAAATCTCTTCCATGATGGAGGATATTCCTTCACAGGGATTTCCGAGGAAATCATGGATAAATTCAAGGACTTGTAAAATGGTCTACGGTTGACAGTCCACTGTTGACAGCAGGTACTTTATAAATCACGTTTCTTATCGATTGAATAAGTTTTTGAAGAATCAAGCAATTCAAATCCGTTGAAAACATCAAAAGCCCCGTTCGTACGGGGCTTTTTTGTTGCTATTATTTTACTTTGAATTCATAAATCTCCACTTCTTCACCACTAACCAAAAAAAATAAGCCTTGAAGTTCAAAAGAATGTGCTGTGGTCTGTCGACTGTCGTCTGTTGACAAAAATTGCGTTAATCATAAAAGTATTTTTTCATTTCTGTATTTCCCCTAACTTAAACACTTTAAGAACCCAACTAGCTATGTTGAAAAAAATACTTTTCCTCGGTCTCGCATTGGTTGCTAGCGTCAGCTGGTCCAGTGCACAGATCATGCCTTCCCCTGCAAGAGCAGAGGGAGAGGGCCCTTATGAGAAATTGATCATTCGTGGCGT
>CAMDLI010000005.1 GCA_945901615.1 Spirosoma fluviale | reverse complement strand
ATCCAGGAAGCTGACATCGTGGTGACTGCTACTGGAAACAAAGACATCATCTCTGGTGCACACTTCAAGGCAATGAAGGACAAGGCGATTGTGTGTAACATTGGCCACTTCGACAACGAAATCGACATGGCCTGGTTGAACGACAACTACGGCAGCACGAAGAACGTGATCAAGCCACAGGTAGACTTGTACGAGATCGATGGCAAGGAAATCATCGTGTTGGCAGAAGGCCGATTGGTGAACTTGGGTTGCGCTACGGGCCACCCATCTTTCGTGATGTCCAACTCCTTTACCAACCAGACTTTGGCACAGTTAGAGTTGTGGGCAAATTATAAAGACTACACTCCTGGTGTGTATGTGCTTCCAAAGCATTTGGACGAGAAGGTTGCCTTCTTGCACTTGGCCAAATTGGGCGTACAGCTAGACACCCTTTCTCAAGACCAAGCGCAGTACATCGGTGTGGAGGTGAAAGGACCGTTTAAGCCGGAATACTATCGCTATTAAGAACCTGCAGGGAATTTCCCTTCTTAGTAAATTTCAAAAAGGAGCTCAATATGAGCTCCTTTTTCTTTTCAAATCTTCTCAAGGGATGGTATATTGAAAAAAAATAAGTTAAAGACTATGAACTATACCGAAGGAATGCTCCGAGAAGGATCGTTGAAAGGAAAAAATATCTTGATTACGGGTGGCGGTACGGGCTTAGGCCGGGCCATGGGGGAGTATTTCTTGGAGTTGGGGGCCAACCTAGTGATTACCTCTCGAAAGCTGGAGGTACTGGAAGAAACAGCCAAAGAGATGATGGCCAAATCTGGAGGCAAGGTGATTCCTGTCGTTTGTGATGTAAGAGAGATTGATCAAGTGGAAGCCATGTGGGCCAGGTGCATCGCTGAATTTGGGCAAATTCATGGGGTATTGAATAATGCGGCGGGCAATTTCATCAGTCCTACCGAGCGACTTTCTGCCAACGCTTTCAATACGGTTCTAGATATTGTACTCAAGGGGACCTCGCAGGTTACGCTGACTGCGGGCAAGCATTGGATTGCAGAAAAGCAGCCTGGAGTATTTTTAAATATTGTAACCACTTATGCCTGGACAGGGTCAGGGTATGTAGTTCCCTCCGCGGCTGCAAAGGCAGGTGTTTTGGCACTTACGCGTTCGCTGGCTGTGGAATGGGCCAAGTACGGAATCCGATCCAATGCCATCGCACCCGGACCTTTCCCTACCGAAGGCGCATGGAGTAGACTACTCCCAGGTGATTTGGTTAAGAAATTTGATCCTGCAAAGAAGGTGCCTGTTGGAAGAGTGGGAGTGCACCAAGAATTGGCCAACTTGGCAGCCTACCTGATCTCTGATTTTTCTGCATATGTCAATGGGGATGTAATCACGATTGATGGAGGAGAATGGCTGAAAGGTGCAGGAGAGTTTAATAATTTGGAGATGATACCCCAAGAAATGTGGGACATGATGGAGGCATCTCGCGGAAAAAAGCCCTAAGCCCCAAAGTGATTTGGGGCTATGTCAAAGCAAAATGGAAAATTAGAGGAGCCTAATGTTCCAGCTTCCGAATACCATCCGATTGATACAACAGTAATTAAAAAAAGTCTCGCCAAATAAAGAAATGCAAACCCCATCCTTGAATCTGAACCGTCAGGAGTTTGGAGATCCAATCAACAAAGACAAGGTCCTTACTTTGGAGGAAGCCCATGCCCTTTTAAATGAATGGGTACTGAATGAGCGCTTGAAAGTGCACATGAAGCAAGTGGGGCATCTCATGAAGGAGTATGCCTTGCAAGAGGGAATGGCTGCTTCTGAAGCCCACAAGTGGCACTTGGCAGGATTACTTCACGATGCCGATTGGGACCAATGGCCGGAGCAGCATTGTCGAAAGATTATTGAAGAGCTCGAGGCAAGATCCATAGATCCTGAAATCATTCGGGCGATAGCCTGTCATGGTCCCCGTTATTTTGGGGTGGAGCCACGCACGGCGATGGATAAAATGCTCTATGCCTTTGACGAACTGAGCGGGTTGGTACATGCCTACTCCTTGATGCGTCCTGAAGGGTACGCCGGGATGGAGGTGAAGGGCGTCAAAAAAAGACTTAAAGACAAAACCTTCGCTGCTCAAGTAAGCCGTGAAGATATTGATGATGCTGCGCAGCGGGCGGCAGTCCCAGTGGATGACTTGATAGCTTTTGTCGTTGCCAAGCAAGGCTTTGCTGAGCTGAGCTAAAAAAAATCGACCCGCAGCACACTGCGGGTCGATTTTTTTTAATCCTCCAACTCCTGGTTGACAGGCTTGAAATTTCCTGGAGGTAAGTCTGGGCTCACTTCGGATTTTTCAAAAGGAAAAACTTCCAGAATGGAGCTTTCTGTAATGTCAGGTACCCGGAAGCTCACGAGCATGTTGTTTAGACTTTCTTGGATTCGATCGTAGGCTTGCTTTACATCTTCCGCTGTTACAATCATGTATTGGGTTACCTTTTTTTCCTTTCCATTGTCTCCATCTGCGATCAAGTAGGTCACCTTGCATTTGTACCAGATGTCTGCATCATCGTAAAAAAACACATCCACGATGTTGCTCTTGCTGATTCCACTCACTTGAAAATCCCCACGAATCTGTGATCCCAATCGGTCATAAAGGATCGCTTCTGCCTCGGTAAAAGACACCGCATCCACCAGATATTGCTCAGAAATACTTTTCAAAAGACCCTCCTCAGTTTCTTTCGCATACTTTACTTTACATAAAAACCAAATTCTCATTTCTTGCTAGTTTAAAGGTTCGAATCTACCTTATCTCTTCCAAAGTGCTGTGGAAACTTAGAGAAATATTTTAGCGTGTCCCAGAAAGAGAACTCTCTAGTAAAAATCATCGTCTTGATTCGATTAAAACAAGGATTCGATATCGGTAGGTAGTGATGCACCAAAAAAAGAGTTAAGTTGATCCTTTGAAAAGCCTGCTCACCACAATCTTTGGAGACTTGATTCATTTCTTGCCACCAAGGATTGAATAGCATATGGGTTGCAAGAATTCCTTAAACCAACTGACCATGTGGCAGAATTTTGTCCGTAGTTTCCCTATACAACTTTTTATTCTTCACCTCAAGAAGAACCTTTCCTTGCTGTTGATTTGGTTAGTTTTGTTTGGGTTTGTGCTGCAGCAGTTTGGGGTAGTCCTGGGTATTCCCTATTTATTTCTAGATCCCGAATACCTGAATGAGGTCTCTTGGTTGAGTTTTTTTTTGATGGGCTTGGGCTTGGCAGTATTTACCATGACCTTCCACATGACCACCTACATCATGGATGGTTGGCGATTTTCATTTCTTGCCGTAGTGCATCGCCCCTTTATTCACTTTTGCTTCAATAATTCCCTCGTCCCCCTTATTTTTTACCTGATTTATACGGTTGAGTTTGTGCTATTTCAGTTGGACAATGACCTTGGATCCAACTGGGAGGTTTTCCGTCTGTATCTAGGGTTTTCTTTGGGAAGCATCTTGGCCTATGGCCTACTTTTTGGCTATTTGAGCTTGACCAACAAGGGCTTTTTTATGCTCTTTTCTGAAACCATCGACAAGCGGCTCCGAAGGGTGAGCAGAAGTACTCGGTTGAAGGTAGGAGAGGCTGATCCCTTTAATTTGGAGGGTCCATCGGTTCGTGTATTCTTAAACCTACGGCTAAAATGGGAGCAAGTAAGGCCAGATATTTCTCGTTTTGAAAAGGCAAAGTTGCTGAGAGTTTTCCATCAAAATCACTGGAACCTTTTTTTGATTCAAGTTTTCCTGGTTTCGGTAATTCTATTTTTGGGAGTTTTTAACGAACAGGAGCCGCTGCAATTCCCAGCGGCAATGAGTGCTCTGCTCTTGCTCGCCATTTTCTTGATGGCGATTGGCGCCTTGATCTTTTGGCTCCGATCATGGGCAGCAGTGGTGGTCCTGATCCTTGCATTAGGTGCAAATTTTATCTCCTCCTTTTCTTGGTTAAATAAGTCGCATCAAGCGTATGGAATGGATTATTCCATTGCTCCTGCGACCTACAACCTTTCTAGATTGGATGACTTGACACACCCCGATACCCTGCAGAAAGACAAGCAGCAGGTGCTACAGATTTTGGATCGCTGGCGTGCCAAGTTTCCGGAAGATAGCAAGCCCAAGTTGGTGCTTGTGGCGGCCAGTGGGGGTGGACAGCGGGCGGCCTTATGGACCTTGAAGGTACTTCAGGAACTGCATACGACTACTTCTGGGAAACTTACGCAACATTCATTTCTCTATACTGGTGCCTCTGGGGGCGTTTTAGGGGAGGCGTTCTTTCGTGAACTTTATTTGAGATCTCAGACTGAGCCCAAGCTAGACCTTGGTAATTCGGAATACCTAAATCAATTGGCTGCGGATAACCTGAATCCTATCTTATTTAGCCTTTTAGTCAATGATCTCTTGTTTCAAACCCAAAAATTGGAATACAAAGGGAGAGTCTATTCCAAGGATCGGGGATTTGCTTTTGAGGAGCAGCTCAACAAAAACACAAAAGGAATAATGGATAAGTCCTTGGCAGACTACAAAGAACCAGAGGCAATGGCAAAGATTCCTTTAATGCCCTTGACCACCTTGGTAGTCAACGACGGTAGAAAATTGGTCGTGTCTCCTCATTCCTTCACATTTTTCGGAAGCAGTGCCCTTGATAGCCCCTTGCCACAAGAGAAAAAGCAGTCCATTGACTTCATGCGGTTCTTTGCTCAGCAGGATCCTGGTAATCTACGCTTTCTGACTGCCTTGCGAATGAGCGCAACGTTTCCATTTATTACACCGAATGTGGAGCTTCCTTCCAATCCAAAAATGAAAACAATGGATACTGGTTTATCGGATAACTTCGGGATTCAAGATGCGCTTCGATTTGGCTATGTCTTTAAAGAATGGATTGGAGCGAATACTTCAGGAGTTGTGCTGATCACCATTCGTGATTCGGAAAAATCCCCTGAAATCGCTAATTCAGCCTCCTCCAAAATCTTGGAAAAAATCATTACCCCCCTTAAAAACATCTATGTCAACTGGGACATGGTGCAAACTATCCACAACGAAGTGCTGTTCAATTACATGTCTGAATCCATGCCCTTTGGCATCGAAAAAATTGAATTTGAATATGCTCCCGGGAAACTCTCTGCAGTGCAGGCTTCTGAAATTTCGGGCAGTATGCAGCGTGCTTCGCTCAACTGGAGGCTGACGGCAAAGGAAAAGCGCTCCATTGTGGTCACTTTCCAAACCCAGTCCAACCAAGCCGCGTTGGCTCGAGCAAGGGAGATTTTTGAGAAATGAGAAGCCTCTGGACGATCTAAAATTAGTAACTGATCCCTATTTTCTTGTAGATAAAATGCATCAGCCAAGCAGGGCCGATCATCAAAAACTGGACGTCTTTTAAAAAGGATGGTTTTTTGCCTTCAATCTTGTGTCCATAGAACTGAACGATCCAAGCCAATACAAATACAGCAATGCTAATGTATGCCAACATACCCGGGAAATTAATCGCTAGGTAATTGGATAAAAACAAACAGAAGGCAGAAAAAAGTAACATGCCCAGCGTTAGCGCAGGGGATAGCGAAATGTAATAGATCAGCATTAAGAAAAGGGTAAGCGTTGCCCAGTTGGCATAATCCCCTAAAAATGGAAGCAGGTCTGCTAAAAACCCAGTAGGAATGCTAAATACCAGCCCTACCACACTAAAGAAGATTGCAGGAACACAAAACCAGTGAATTAATTTATTGGTTTTATTCTGATGGCTTTCGCCATATTCTAGCAGTAGTGAATCAATTTTTCTCATGGATTATTGGGTTAAAATGCGGTTCTTGGAGTCACAAGTTAACCAACCAAGTTTAAAAAGTAAATTCTCTTTACCTATGTTGAGTTTTTGGGAGCAAAAAAATTTTTTGCACTACGATTTAATCGTAGTTGGAGCCGGTTTTACGGGTTTATCAGCTGCAATTCATTTTAAAAAGAAGCATAAAAAAGCAAAGGTGCTTGTGGTAGACCGAGGAGTTTTTCCTTCTGGAGCAAGCACCAAAAATGCAGGATTTGCCTGTTTTGGCAGTTTGACAGAAATTCTAGATGATTTTTGGACCATGACTCCTGATGAGGTGCTCCACTTGGTTGAGAAAAGATATTCCGGTTTAAAACAGATTCGGAAAGAATTTGGAGACCAAGCACTGCGCTACCAACACCGTAATGGCTATGAACTAATAGGTACCGAACAGTTGGATGCATTGGAGCAGCTATCCGATATCAATCACCTCCTCCGGAAATTATTTAGTAAAGAGGTTTTTTCTCTCATAAAAGACCCTCAAAAATTTGGATTCTCCGAAACGGTGAAGGCGGTAGTCAAAAATCGTTTTGAGGGGGAGTTGGATCCTGGCGCTTATTTGAATGCACTTTGGACCAAAGCCTCTAGCCTTGGAGTACGAATCCTGACAGGATTGTCTGTGGTAGAAGTGGACCATGAAGAGGGTAGGGTATTGGCAGAAAAAAAAGATAAAAAGGAGGCTTTGGAATTTTTTGGGGAGCGCGTAGCTATTTGTACCAATGCATTTACTCAAAAATTATGGCCTTCCTCACCCTTAGAGCCGGGTAGAGGATTGATTCTTTTAAGTAAGCCAATTGACGGAGGGATTCCTTGGAAAGGAGCCTTTCATCTGGATCGGGGGTACGTCTATTTTCGAGAGGTAGAGGGACGACTTCTTCTGGGAGGAGCTCGAAACAAAGATTTCGAAAAGGAGAAAACCACCGATTTTGGTGTAAATCCTGTGATCAAAGAGCATTTGAATCGTTTGGCTCAAGAAGTAATTTTTCCTGGAAGGCCTGTGGAATGGGAAATGGAGTGGACTGGGATCATGGCTTTTGGAGCAAAAAAATCACCCATCATCCAACAGATTGGAAAGAAAACAGCCGTAGCAGTTCGACTGGGCGGCATGGGCGTAGCCATTGGTTGGCAGGTGGGTAAGGAGGTATCTGAACTACTTTCAGACCTGTAATTAATTTTTTTTCTTTAGCTTCATGGCTTGTAAACTCTCGACTTCAATCGAATGAATAAAATACCAAAAGTCCCGAAGGTGCTCGAAGCACTTATCCCTCTGGTTGTTTTAATTATCCTCCTTGTTCTGACGATTAAAATATTTGGAACCGATGGGCTTTCAGGTTCCAATCAAATTGTATTGATTTTATCGGCCACGGTGGCAGGTTCTATCGCTGTTTTCAGATTGGGCTACACCTGGGATGCACTTCAAGAAGGTGTCGTTAAAAGTATCAGCTCAGCGATGAGCAGTATCCTCATTTTGTTTTTGATTGGAGCCTTGGCAGGAACCTGGCTACTTAGTGGCATTGTGCCTGCCATGATTTACTATGGTTTGCTAGTGCTTAGTCCAACCTTGTTTTTGTTTGCAGCATGTTTTATCAGTGCCATCGTATCTACAGCTACTGGCAGCAGCTGGACCACTGTAGCGACCGTTGGGGTAGCCTTGTTGGGAATAGGAAAAGCATTGGGATTTGAGGAAGGAATCATTGCTGGAGCCATCATCTCGGGAGCGTATTTTGGGGACAAAATGTCTCCGTTATCCGATACCACTAACCTTGCTCCTGCGATGGCGGGTACGGATTTATTTACCCACATCCGACACATGGCCAAGACGACCATTCCTACCATGTTGATCACGCTCATTTTATTTTTTGTGATAGGGCTCAACTACCAGACTGAAGGCAATGTGGAAGATGTGAAAACTATTTCCACCATCATTTCAAGTACGTTTACCCTTACTCCTTGGTTATTTCTTGTTCCGGCAGTCGTCATTTTTATGATTATTAAAAAAGTGCCTGCCTTACCTGCCTTGTTGGTTGGAGCCTTGTTGGGAGGGGTATTTGCCTTGATTTTTCAGCCCCAGATTATTGCACGCGTGGTAGGTGAGGAGGGCTCATTCGCGTATTTAGGATTTAAGGGGGTGATGATGGCCATGTATGGAAAAATTAGCATTGTGACTGATAATGCCCTAGTCAATGAATTATTGATTACCAAAGGGATGGCAGGGATGCTCAATACCATTTGGCTAATTGTGTGCGCCATGGTGTTTGGGGGGATCATGGAAGAAAGTGGCATGCTCAAGGTATTGGCTGAGGCCATCATCAGAAAAGTACACCGCGTTGGATCACTGATCGCTACAACAGCGGCTACCTGTGTTTTCTTTAATATCACCACCTCAGATCAGTATTTGGCTATTTTGGTACCCGGAAGGATGTTTGCTGATGTGTACAAAAAAAGAGGGCTGAAACCGGAAAATCTTTCCCGAACCTTAGAGGATTCTGCTACAGTGACTTCTGTATTGGTGCCTTGGAATACCTGCGGAGCCACCCAAGCATCAGTTCTAGGTGTGGCCACCCTCGTGTATGCTCCCTATTGCTTTTTTAACATCATCAGTCCCATCATGACCATCTTGTATGGGTATCTTAATATTGGAATCAACTATTACGACAAGGAAGAAGAGTTGGTATGATCCCATTTAGTATAAGTAAAGAAGAAATTAGCGAGTTGCCCTTGGGTCAGTTTGAAGGCCCTATCTACCTGATCGATAAGCTAGATCAAGTGGAGGATGCGGTAGATTTTTTAGAAAATCAGCCCTTAATTGGATTTGATACAGAGACAAAGCCTTCTTTTCGGAAGGGGGAGTTCAATCATGTGTCCCTGCTCCAACTTTCCACTGCCAATCAAGCATTTGTGTTCCGACTCAATCAAATTGGCTTTCCACCTCCCTTAAGGAGCTTATTGGAAAAAGAAAATGTGCTTAAAGTAGGTGCGGCCGTACTCGATGACCTCAAGGCTCTCAAAAAGCTAAGCGATTCCTTTTACCCGCAGTCCTTTTTTGATTTGAATGATGAGTTAAAAAAAGTAGGCTTTCACAATGTAGGGGTACGAAACCTCTGTGGAATGGTCTTGAAGATTCGTATTTCTAAGGCTGAGCAAGTATCCAATTGGGAGGCCGATAAGCTCACCGAAAAGCAGCTTCGCTACGCGGCTACGGATGCATGGGCCTGTGTAGAGATTTTTCAACACTTGAAAGCTGAAGGATATTTGAAAGACCTTTTGGGGTAATTTAAAGGCTAACTAGGCCCCTTTAGCCTACGCGAACTTGCACGCGGTCAGGACTTGAAAAATAGCGGTTGCCGATAGACAACAGGTCCGCTGCAGTGAATTTTTTCAGGTAGTCAAACCGCTTTTCATAGAAGCTAAAATCCAGTCCTGCATAGTATACACCTTTAAATTGATCGATTAGGTCAAAGGGAGAGCTGAATTTGGTAAACAATTGGCCAATTAGGTAATTTTTCAAAATCTCAATCTCCTCTGGACTAGCCAGTTGTGTACGGAGAATTTGAATTTCCTTTTCAATCTCTTCAAAGACTTCTTCCTGGTTCGCTTTCTTTACATCTGCAGCAATCACCCAATAGGCATATTCGTCTAATTCAACCAAGGAAGAATGAATGCCATAGGTATGTCCCTTGTCTTCACGAATATTTTTTACGAGGCGTGAGCCAAAATAACCACCCAATAGCGTATTGAATACGGCCAAGGCAGGGAAATCTTCGTGATGCTTTGGGATAGACCAAGCACCAAGTCGGATACTGCTCTGCACCGCATCTGCGCGATCTTCTAGGAGCAAGGCAGTAGCTACTGGCGCCGGTAAACCTTGTTTTTTTGCTCCCTGCTTGAGTGGAAGTTGGTTTAAAGTGTCCAGAAGCTGCTCTAATTCATGCGGAGTAAAGTCTCCAGAAAGAAACAAACTGCAATCTTTCCACAGGTGATCCTGGTAATAGGCTTGAAGAAGTGCCGGTGTAATTTCCGAGATATGTGCTTCCGTAATTTCTTGACCGAAAGGATGGCTTGGCCCAAATAATCCCTTTTTGAAAAGCTGGCCTGCTCTAGAACTCGGCTTTTCTTGGTCCATTTTGAGGCTAAGTGCCCGTTGTGACTTTCTTTTCGCCAGGTTCTCTTCTGGAAATGTTGCCTCTGTAAAAAGTGAGATGAATGTGGGCAGTAGGGTAAACAGGTGT
The DNA here is from genome assembly GCA_945901615.1 of Spirosoma fluviale. Classification (GTDB taxonomy): domain Bacteria; phylum Bacteroidota; class Bacteroidia; order Cytophagales; family Cyclobacteriaceae; genus Algoriphagus. Next base: position 54,154 of record CAMDLI010000005.1, on the reverse strand, counting down.
TTTTTGATGCACAACAAACTCAATCCTTCCTGGGTATAGCTTAAGGTAGGATACACTTCCGCTCCATGGAAATCAAAGAGTTCTGCCAGCTGCTGCGCGGTAAATTTGCTCGTGCCTTCTTGAAGCATCTGCAGCGTAAAAGAGGGAATCAGCGCATGGCTATTTGGTAGAATTGAACGGGAGCTATTGCAAATTACTTCTAGTTTGACCGCATCTATACCTGGTGTGGAAAAATAAAACACCTTACTTCCACCAGCCAGCTGAAATTGCTGGGGAGCAGGCAATGCGAATTCAGTAGGAAGAGAAAATTGAGGCGCTTTCGAGCGATCTAAAGCCATTAATCTGCAGTAGCAATGGAAGCGATTGAATAGCGGAGCGAAAACCGGAGGGTTTCTGCGAGTGGATGGTTTTGAACCTGTGGAACTAGATAAGAGAAGTCTAAACCAAGACGCTTCATGGTGAAGCCAGCACCCATCGTGAAATACCTACGGCCACCTTTGCTGTCGTCCTCATAAAAATAGCCTGTGCGAAGAGCAAACTTGTTCGCATACAAATACTCCATTCCAAAGGAAAGGGTTAATTCGCTCAACTCTTCTTGGAAACCTCCAGGAGCATCGTTGAAGGAGCCAAACATTCCAGAAATTAGCGGTCTATTGGGATCTTTTCCTGCATCAATTATCAAATTGCCACTTGCGTCTGTGGCTAGAGTTCCGTCCGAATTCGTTTTGTAGGTAGGTGGGGTGGGAACCATCAACTTGTTGGCATCCAAAGCGAAAGTCAAGGAGCTGGTTGAATTTAAATTAATCATGTAAGCCGTACCCACTCGGAAGGTTGTTGGGATGTAATCCAAATCTTCTGCACTGTTGTAGGTAATCTTTGGACCAATGTTCGTTAGGGTAACTCCCCAAGACCAAACGCCCTCTTTCTGTCCAACGAGAATTGGTTTCTGATGGTAGAGTCCAATGTCTGTGCCTACGCTTATCCCAGGTCTAGACTCTGTTCCTCCAGAAGCAGACATGTTGCCAGAAAGGTTGGAATGGATAAATCGTGCTGAAATACCTAAGCCTAGGTTTGCGGATAATCTTCTAGAATAAGTACCTCCAATAGCGATATCACGAGGATTAAACTCTCCGATAGGATTGCCTCTTCCATCTGTGAGGGAGATATCTCCCATGTTGAAGTAGCGAAGATCCAATCCAAAAGCAGAATTTTCATCTATTCTTTTGTAGCCTGAAAGGTAGCTCAAGGACATGTCATTGACCAGTTTTCCTAGCCATGGAGAATAGGAAAGCGAAAAGCCGTAGTCATCCTTGATAAAGGCAAGCTTTCCTGCATTCCAATAAGTCGAATTTGCATCTGGGGAGGTTGCTACACCTACATCACCCATGGCCGAATGGCGGGAGTCTGGAGCAAAATTTAAAAAAGGAACTGCTGTCGTGATCACTCTCCGGCTAGGATCTTGACCTGAGATGATCACACTGTTTTGCGCAAAGGAGGTAAGTCCTGCAAGTACAAAAACTAGCGTGAAAATATTTTGCTTTCTTAAAATGGCCTTTTTGTTCATTGAATCACCAGTTTTCCGCTTACCGAATCCACTTCCTGTGAAGATTCCGACTGCAATGTTAAGTTGTAAATATAAGTTCCTTTCGCTGGATATTTCGTTTTGCTTTGGAAAAAAATCCATATCCAGTCTTCGATTTTTTCATCCGCATTTACAAAACGTCTTTTCTCCGAAAATAGTACTTGCCCTTGCGTAGAATAAACAGTCCATGTTGCCTGCAGAGTTTCCTGAGGTCGATTATGTTGAAAGCGAATGGAAGCAGTTGTATGGCTTGGATTGGGGTAGATTTGATGTGAAATCACCTGCAATTGCGTGCTGTTTTGCACTTCAAGGGAGAAAGAATAAATCCCTTTATTTCCAAAATTATCCCAAGCGAGTACTTCTACTGTATTTTTTCCTTCCTTCAATCCAGTCAGTAAAACTTGGGCTGTGCCTTTTTCAAAATTTCCCTCAAGTGCCCGGTATGCCTGATAAATCTGCTGTGGAGGGCCCTGGTTTATTCGTAGGTGCATTAGTTTATCTGGAAGTAGCGCTGAACTATTGAGGCCACTTGGATCCCGGAACGTAAGTAATACTTTAATTTGAGTGCTGGAGATTGGAGGGGTGTTTGCTATCCCTTTTCCATCTATTTCAGCAGTTATTTGGGGTCCATTTTGATCTACATCTCCCTTTTTTTGGTTTTTAAGGGGTAAGGATAGCACACCAGCAGCTTGAATCTTTTTCTCCTTGTCCCAAACTTGAATCCGTAGCTGTATTTTTTCAGGGCTGCTTCCAAGTCCTTCGGGGAGGATAAAATTGCTTTCTATTTTTCCATTCCGAACAGTTCCCTCTCCTGAGAATAGCCGTTGACTTTCCTCTGAAAACTCAAAAGAAGAATTTTCATCTCCAAGGGTTTTGGATGGACTGGCTTGACCCCAAATCTCTAGCCTGAAACTTCCTTGAATGTTGGATAGAAAAGCTTGTGTGAGTGGATCGACCACCACTGCTGTAAGCTTCATTGGAGTCAAGTTGGACAAAGTGTCCACTGCAGTTTGATTGGTGAGCGCAACTAATTTTTCAATGCGAATGCTAGCTTCTGGAAGCGCCAATCGCAGGCTTGGATCTCCCATCAGCGAAAAATTCCGATTGTAGGAGCCATTCAAACTTTTATTTTTTGTTTGTCGATACAGAGATCCCAAATCCACAGCTCCCAACTTCCCTGCAGCTGCTAGGGACTGAATAAAGGCTTCATTGATCGTGAAGTTGACAGAGCTAAAGACGGGTCTTCCCGTTGCGAGGAGGCCTATGGCACCTTTTGAAGTGGCAAAGAGCAACTCCTCTGCTGCCGACCGCACGAAGGGGCTATCGTGTCGTCCAAATTCGCAGGTAGCGGTAAACCAAAGTGGAAGTTGGGCTTGATTTGGCCAATTTTCTAGGTCCTGAACCTTAAAAATCTCTTCGGCAGTGAGGGTGGTTTCATTTCCATGACCTACATAATTGAGCAAAAGGGTGCCCGAGTTGAGGCTTTCAAGGATTGCTTTTTTTGCAGCAGGAGATTCTTGCCTTCCTCCAGTTTTTGTTTGTTCAAACCGATCGAGGTAAAGTTTTTGGCTGCGGTAAAAGGGAAGATTTTTTTCGAGATAGGCAGCATGAACTTCTGAGTCGCGCATGTGAACTCCATTGTCTCCATCGTCTGCCAAGAAGGTGATGGTACTGCTCGGGAAGGCATCCCCCTGTTTTTCATAGTTGCTACTTTTTTCTAGCCAACTTTTAGCTTCCGCAAAGGTGATCGCAGGTACGCGGCCGACGCCAATTCGTAAGAGCGCATCTCCAGATTTACTTTCTTCCCATTCTCCAGATCCCCAGTCCAAAATACCGAAGTAATCATCCGAACTGTAGGTAGTCAAGGGATCTAAGCTAGACCTGCTGGTGTAGATCGGAACTAAGTTGGGGCGGCCTCCCAACTTCTTTTTGTAGTCAAAGGTGCCTTTTCCTAGGAACAATACATTAGCTAGCTGTTTGCCTTGGTGGTATTCCTGGGCAATGTAATTTCGAATGGCGCTGACATCAGGGTTGCCATAGCCCATCCAATCGTAGATTTCTGAAGTGAACACCACCTGGGTTGGGATTCCTTGGCTGGCTTTGAACTCCTGGAATTGTTGAGCCACTTGCTTCAATTGTGGAACAGTGATCACCATTAATTTTGGTGAATTGGGTTTTGTGCTTTTGGGAGTAATGGCTTTGAAGTTCCCCAGCTCCTTTGCGTTTTTAGGTAAAAAAAGGACCCACTTTTTCCCAAGAGCAGATTTCCCTTGGCTGTAGCGAATAGGCTGGTAAAAATCGCTAATCTCCCAAGTTTGAAGACCTGTCTCTAGTGCGATTGGATTTTCTTTTTTTCCAAAAAACAACCCTTCTTTTAAGGTTGAATTGGTAAATGGGATGCCGACTAAGGCAGCATCCAAATGTCCAGACCCTACTCCTTGAAAGCTAAATCGGAGTTGGTCTAGGCGGTCTCCCTTTGGATTAAATGTTTTATGGATACGAACCTCATCGCCCTTGATGGCATAGGTGCTGTTGGAGATCGGAGAAAAAATAACCTCTTCCAATTGTTCGGCATCGGTCCACACTCGGATGGAAGATGGACTATAGGATTGGCTCATCAATCGAGCGTGAAGGAGCCAGGGAGCAGCAGTGCCTGCATTTTTTCCAAAATTGATCGTTAAACTTTGGCCTTGGCGAATCGGAAGTGAATACCAGGATCTCCCCGAGTTGAGCAGGTTGATTTTTTCTTCTTTTACTGCGAGGAGCTGGTACCAGATGGTAAGGGTGCTGGCAGTGGTGGCTGTACCGCTTTTTGCTTCCATCCTTCTTGGGCCTGATTTTTTGCCCAGCACATAGCGGAGGGTATCGGTGTAGAGGTGATGGGAATAGCTTAGTTCGCCATCCTTGGTGAACTCAGAACTATGGGGTCCTGCCAAATAAAAAAAGAGTTGATTTTCAAAGAGCCAGGTAGGAATTTCCTGTGGCTGCAGTTGTGCTGAATCCAGCACTTGAGGCAACATGCCCGGATATCCATAGAGGGCAACTTCCTCCAAACTTTCAAAACCCAATTTCCGAGCTTGATCAGCGCTTAGTTTGTATACCCCAGGTTCCGTAACGCCTGCTGTGAAGCGATAGGATTGGGAGAAGGTGGTGTGGCAAAACAGTCCCAAAAAAAGGAATAGGGCACAGCTTTGCTTGCTCATTTTTTACGCAACATGTTTTCCATCCCCGAAAGTAGGAGGTAGGCAAGAATCACCAATGGGATGCCCGCTAGCTGTAGCCAAACCAGGCAAACTGCCCCAATCACGAGCAAGGCATACCGGTAGGAATTGTCTGTGAAACTGCTGTTTTTAAATTTTAAAGCAATCAGGGGTAGTTCAGCAACCAAGAGTAAACTAGTCAGCCAAGCAATCACTACCAAAGCAATGGGACTACTTAGCCAGGGGCTCAACTCAGGCCATCGGGCTGCTAGGTAAGGGATTGTGGTAAGCAACAGTGCATTGGCAGGTGTAGGGAGCCCAATGAAGCGATCACTTTGCCGAGTGTCCAGATTGAATTTTGCGAGTCTATAGGCAGACAGCATGGGGATGATGAGCGTGCAATAGGGAAGGAAGCTAGCCTCCGTTTGGCTCTTGGTAAGGGAATACAGGAGTATTCCTGGAAGTACCCCAAAGGATACCACATCCGCCAAGGAGTCCAACTCTTTTCCCATGTCACTTTGAACCTTTAACAATCGGGCTGCAAAACCATCAAAAAAGTCGAATGTTGCTGATAAAATCACAAAATAGGCCCCATAGAGCGGCTGGCCTTCAAGAACCCACAGGATTCCCAAGACACCAGAAAGGAGATTCAGGAGCGTGATGAAGTTGGGGAGCTGTGCTTTTAGGTTCACGAGTATGCTTTTAGACCTACAAAGGGGTTGTTTTTTTTCTCAAAACCAATGCTTGTTTCTGGGCCATGGCCAGGGAAAATCAGTGTTTCTTCCGGGAGTACAAATAGCTGGGATTTGATTTTTTCTAGGAGCAGGGCATGATTCCCACCTGGTAAGTCAGTGCGGCCAATGCTTCCTCTGAAGAGCGCATCACCTGCAATGCATCGCTTGCTCGCTTCATGGTAGAACACCAAGTGACCTGGCGCATGTCCTGGAACAAAAATACAGCGTACTATTTCTTTGCCAACTTGAATTTCTTGACCTTCTGTTAGAAAGGAGCTTGCCGTAGAGGGCACATAGTCTCTAAAGCCATAGTTGGGGGCGTATACTTCCACTGATTTCAGAACCGGAACTTCCAAGGCATGAATCTGTAAGGTGACTTGAAATCGGTCTATGGCCCAGGCATTGCCTAGCACATGGTCGATGTGGCAGTGAGTATTTAACAGTTGTGTGACTTGCAGTCCTTCTTCAACGATAAATGCTTCCAACTCCCTTTTTTCTTCTTCGGTGTAGCATCCTGGATCAATAAGTGTGGCTGTGCCCTCCTCATCGTAAAGCAGGTAAGTATTCTCTTGAAAAGCGTTGAAGGTGAAGCACTTGATGTGAAGCATGTGAAAAGTCGAAGAGATTAAAGCAAAGTAAAGAATTATGGGCTTAATTTAGGACATGGAAATTGATTTTTTAATCATTGGACAAGGATTGGCAGGCTCTGCCTTAGCCTATCGATTAATCAAGGAAGGTAAAAAAGTGGTGCTGCTAGATCAGCCGGCAGCGAATCGAAGCAGTCAGGTGGCGGCCGGTTTATTCAATCCTGTAACAGGAAGGAAAATGGTCAAAACTTGGAAGGGGGAACTCTTATTTCCTGAAATAGTGCCTTTTTACCAGGAGCTAGAAGAGGTGACTGGAAGAAAATTCCTGACCCAACAAACCATTTATCGGCCTTTTCTATCTATCGAAGAGCAAAATGAATGGATGGGTCATTCGAGCGATCCTGCGTTACAGCCTTTTGTTCAAAAAATTGAGGTGGAGAGCCAGCATGAAAACCTCAAAGATCCTTTTGGAGGGGTGAAGCTTCAGCTTTCTGGGTGGCTAGACCTTCCTACTTTTTTGGAGGGTATGGTTGCCTATTTTGGAGATAGATTAATTCAGGAAACGTATCAGGAAGAAAAGTTGCAGCAGGAAGGGGAGGCAGGCTGGAGGTATGGAGACCACAAGGCAAAGGCATTGATTTATTGCAATGGATTGGGTGCGATGGAGTCCCGATTTTTTTCATTTTTACCTTTTGCTCCAGTCAAAGGGGAGATCTTAGAATTGAAGCAGAATTTTTCGCCCCCCTTTATTGTCAATCGAGGTGTTTTTCGCGTGCCTTTGGCCAATGGGAATTTTAGGGTAGGGTCCACCTATACCTGGCATGATCTAGAGGTAGGGCCAACAGAAACAGCAAAAAAGGAGTTGTTGGAAAAGTTGACCGAGGTGGTTCGTGTGCCGGTTCAAGAGATTTGTGGACACAAAGTGGGGATTCGTCCTGCAACAAAAGATAGAAAACCATTTTTAGGGAAACATCCTGAAGCACAAAGCGTTTACATCTTCAATGGATTTGGTGCTAAGGGTGTGTCTTTGGTTCCTTATTTTAGTGCAGTAATGCGGGATTTTCTTTTGGAAGGGCATCCACTACCGGAGGAAGTTTCGATCTCTCGGTATTTTACCTATATTTAAAACCTAACTCTATCGTTGGAAATGCGAATGCGTGTATTTCGATACCTTCTTTTAATCCTCTTTCTTGGCTGCGGGACAGAAGCATGGGCTCAATTTGACCAGGAGCGCTTTGGCAAAAACCGTGTTCAGCACAAGGAGTTCAAATGGTATTTCTATACTTCAGCCAATTTTGAAGTCTATTATTACGACAAAGGTGGCGTAAATGCCAAGATGGCCATTGAGTTTTTAGAGTCTGAATTCAATAAGTTGACTCAAAACATTGGGTATGTAGCCTACACCAAGCCCAGAATTTACCTTTACAATTCCCCAGAAGAACGACTTCAAAGTAATTTGGACCTCAATGCGGAGCAATATACCGAAGAGGGACAAACCAAATTTACGCGTCTTGTCGCAGAGGTAGCCTACAAGGGGCGGATGGATTTATTCAAAGAAGACTTGTTGTTTGCCACCTCCAAGGTCATTGTACGAGAGATGCTGTATGGAGCCTCTGTTGCGGATGCCTTTCAAGCCAACTTGATTACCAATTTTCCAGATTGGTATGTCGACGGGATAGCAAATTACCTAGCCAAAGGCTGGAGCCGCGAAATGGACGATTACATCCGGCGCTATTTAAAGAATACCACCAATCCAAAGTTACATACGCTTACTGATTTAGAGGCAGGACTTGTAGGGCAATCCATTTGGAACTACATCTCAGAAAAATATGGGAGGAGGTATGTTTCCAGTATCCTCAATCTTTCTCGAATCAATAGAAGTGAAGAAAACAGCATTGCAAATACGATTGGTATCAATATCAAATCATTTCTTACCGATTGGCAGCAATTCTATTTAAAAGTCAATGAGCCGGTTTACAGTAATTTCAAAACCTTAGATTCCAAAAAAGCGATTGCCGCAACTTCCTCTCGTGTAGATGGAGCGATTACAGATGTGAAGTTTAGTCCAGATGGCCTCCACCTAGCCTACGTGCTCAACAATGCGGGTAAAGCAACGGTTTGGGTTCGGGATCTCTCTTCAGGGACTCAACTGCGAATCTATCAGGGTGGATCGAAGCATGAGGAACTGCCACCGAACTTGCATGCGCCTGTCATTGCGTGGAGGGATTCAGCAACTTTAGCGATCGCTACATTCAAGCGTGGGTTGACAACTTTGAGGCAACGATCCTTGGATGGTTCTTCTCGAGATAAGGTATTTCTGCGCAACATTACTCAGATCCTTAGTTTTGATTTTAATGAGTCGGGGAAGAACATGGTTCTTTCTGCTATTTCAAATGGAAAGACAGATCTCTACACCCTAAATTTAAGAGGGCAGGGCAAACGCCTCACTGACAATATTTTTGATGAGCTGACCCCTGTTTTCTTGAATGATTCGACGATTGTGTATTCGAGCAACTTTACAGAATTGCCAGATTCGGTCCTACAAAAAGCTCCTGTATTGGCTAATTTCCCAGCCCAATACAATTTGTATCGAGTTCAAGTACTGAAGGATACCACGGTGTATACCAAGTTGACCAATGCGAATAGCAAGAATACATTTCCCAGAAAGGTCAATTCCAACAACTTGGTTTTTTTGAGTGACCTGAGTGGGATCTCTAACCTGGTAAAGCATAACATTGGAAATCAAGTTTCAACCCAAATTTCCTCCTTTGATACAAGTATAGAGGTGTTTGATGTGAATTCCAGAATGAATAAGCTAGCCTATGCTGTCCGTAATGGGAAAGAGTCCGAGCTGTATGTGGATACCTACACGGGAGTTGATCAATTTACACCAAGTACACCAAGGCTTCAATTGGCTCAAGCAAAAGAATTAAACGAACGCCTTGCTGCCCGAAGGATCCTTGAGGCCAAAACGCAGCAGGCTACTCGAGCCAAGCAGGAAAAGTTAGCAGGCCCAGAACTTGTGGCTCCCATTACTTCCTTGGACACGATTTCTAAAAAAACATCTTCCTTGACCACCGATCGTTTGCGATTTGAAACTAGGAGAGGAGTGAATACAGAAAACTACATCTTTGATTCAATCCCTACTAAAACGCCAACTTCAACAGGGGCTGTAGCCAGTAATGCAGAAGTAGGGAAAAGTAATTTGTTGGAAACATTCCGAAAGCAAAACTTGAAGAATATGGTTACTGGGCCTCGCCCAATGGAAACTCAATTCTTTACGAACCACATCAATTCCCGCTTTGTGGTAGATCCACTTCGCGGCTTTGGTATTAGTCTTCAAGGCAAGATGACCGATGTGTTGGATAATCACCTCTTTATGGGAGGAATTATGACTTCCTTGGACTTTGATTCGGGTGGGGACATTTGGTTTGAATACGAATACCTAAAATCCCGACTTGACTTCAGAGGCAGATATGATCGAAAAACCCTTCGGGTAACAGACGGAGACTTCAGTTTTCAGAAATATGTGCTTACCAAAGTGGAGACAGGAGTATCCTATCCGCTTACCATTCATTCCCGCGTGTATGCCGCACCATTTATAGCCAAAACGCAGTACTTCAACCTGTATGAGGACTCATTAATCTTAAGCAAAATACCAGAGTTAAATGAATTGCAGGTTTCCTATGCGGGAGCAAAAATGGAGTTCGTGTATGATCGTACCGAACCCATGGGACTCTATGCATTCACGGGTACTAAAGGCAAGGTAGGTTTTCAGCACTACCAAGGACTGAATTACGGGGATCGTTCCTTTAGCAACTTATATGTGGACCTGAGGAACTACCAGAAAATCCACAAGAATATTGTCCTTGCTTCCAAATTTTATTTCGGCTCATTTATGGGTTCCAACCCACAAACCTACTTAGTGGGAGGGATGGACAATTGGATGTTTAATAGTTTCTACAATCCTCCCGCCAATCGGCCTGAGCCATCACCAGTTAGAAATCCATATGGGCTTGAAAACTCCAACTTACTTTTTGCTGATTTTGTTGACCTTCGGGGTTTTGATTACGATGAGATCCGAGGTAGAAATGCACTAACTTTTTCCACTGAATTGAGACTGCCTCTGTTTTCCTATTTAACTCGAGGGACCATCACCTCCAATTTTGTAAAGAATTTCCAGTTGGTTGGTTTTTATGATATTGGATCTGCATGGAATGATGCAGCACCATGGGAAAAGGTTAATGATCAAAATACGGAAGTAATCAATACTACAGGATCGCCTTTTGTGATTGTCTTGAACAACTTTAATAATCCATGGCTTCAAAGCTACGGGGCTGGCCTACGCACCGTGCTAATGAATTACTACGTCAAATTTGATGTAGCTAGGCCTGTGAGAAATTATAAAACCGAAGACTTGAAATTTTACTTTACTTTGGGGTATAATTTCTAAAGCTTAATTCGTATGATCAAATCCATGACTGGCTATGGCGTAGCCGGATTTGAGAACGAGCACCTGGCCATTCAAGTAGAAGTCCGTACGCTCAACTCAAAAATGCTTGACCTTTCCATTCGCAGTCCAAGACAATTTGCGGACAAAGAGTCTGAAATCAGAAATCGGGCTCAGGCCATATTAGACCGCGGCAAAGTCAGTATTTCTATTGATTTTTTGGTGAAGGGCAATCAAAGCTTGCCCGTTCAACTCAATGAGGACTTGTTTAAAACCTACTACGCTACTTTTGAGCGCCTTGCTGCTTCTGTAGGGGAAAAGGGTACTGATTTGTTTAAACTAGCGCTGCAGGCGCCTCAAGTGATGGTGAGCACGACCATGGATCGGGAGGATAGCGAGGATTGGGCTCAGGTAAAGGTGGCCCTAGAAGAAGCTTTGATTCGCTGTGAATCCTTTCGGGTAGACGAAGGAGCTTCGCTTTTTGTCAAATTGAAGGAAAACATTGACCTTATCCGACAGGGATGGCAGGCCATCAAAGCGGAGGAACCGAATCGTAAAGAGAAAATCCAATCTCGGATCCGGGGGCATTTTTCTCAGTGGATGGATGAACATGCCTTTGATGCGAATCGCTTCGAGCAAGAACTGATTTACTACTTCGAGAAAATAGACATCAATGAAGAGCTAGTTCGCTTGGATACCCATCTTGACTACTTCATGAAGTGTATGGACACTGAAGTGAGCCAAGGGAAGAAGCTTGGATTTATCAGCCAGGAAATTGGCCGAGAGATCAATACCATTGGCTCAAAGGCCAATGATGCGGGGATTCAAAAGTTAGTCATCCAAATGAAGGATGAACTGGAAAAAATCAAGGAGCAATCGTTGAATGTGCTGTAAGGTCAACAAGTCAACGGACAGACAGTCCACGGTCCACGGCGGACTTACTTGAACGGCAAGCCTTAATCTCATCCGTTGATGGGCTAACTAGAATACTATAAAAAAGGCCCCGCACATTTGCGGGGCCTTTTTTGATTCACATTTTTTTGAGCTTCTGCCAAGGCGTTCGGCTGATTGAGCAAAAAAAAGACCCGATTGGTATCGGGTCTTTTTTATTATCCAAGTTTGAATCGGATCGGTAGTCTCATTCGCGTACGAACTGGCTTACCTCTTTGCTTTCCGGGATCCCACTTAGGAGCTGCTTTTACAATTTTCACTGCTTCTTCGTCGCAACCTCCGCCGATACCTCTCAAAACTTCAACGTCTTGAATGGATCCATCGGTGTTGATAACGAATACAACAATTACTGTACCTTCAACACCCATTCTTCTAGCTTGAGTTGGGTATTTGAGGTTATCAGCAAGATATTTATTCCAGCCAGACATTCCTCCAGGAGGGTTAGGCTGAGTTTCTACTACGTCAAAGATGACATCGGCTTTTTCTTCTTCGATTACCACTTCTTTGATGGCCACTTCTTTGATCACCGTGGTTTCTTTCACGTCTACGTCAAAGTTTACATCGATTTTTTCTTCGATTTTCACCTCATCAGGAATCTCTTGGATCACAGGCTGTTCCATTGGTGGTGGTGGCGGTGGTGGTGGTGGCTGCTGGGTGATGGGTACATCTATAATGTCTTCGAAATTATCTGCACTTTCACCTAAATCTTTTAGGGCGCTATCATCGTAAGACTTGTATTCGAAGGCAGCCAAAGTGAGACCAACTGCTACTGCAAGACCCAAGTTGGTAAACATACCCACACTTTTGTTCAAGTCAGCTTTAGGAGTCTTTTTTACTTCCATGATGAATTTTGTTTATGTAAAGGTTAATCGGTTTTATTTTCTATAGCAAGTGTAAGAATTATTGGAGATTAATCCAAAATGAATTTACAAGAAGGACGATATAAATATCCAAATAATCCCGAAATAATACCTAACACATTGATAGTTAGATCATTTAAATCAAAGCTCCGATTAGGGATTAGGTGTTGAGCGGTTTCTAAACTAATGCTTGGAATGAAAGCCAACAGCATGAAGTTCAACCAAAGCCGGTTTTTTCTCCAATCGCCAACTTTCTTGTGGATGCCAACCCCTGTTCCTAGGTAAGCGAGTACAAAAAAGACAATGTAATGGATAATTTTATCTTGAAAGCTAACTACTGATACATCAGGTAAGGCAGTTCCTGGCATAAGCATAGCAAGGCAACAAGTGCTCAACCAGGCTCCATACCAGACTTTCCGACTCATGCTGATTTATTCTCCAATAAGATCTTTGTAGGATGCTGCATCCAAAAGATCTGCTGGAAGAGCTCCAGTAATTTTGACCTTCACCATCCAACCTTCGGTGTAGGGAGCGTCGTTGACAAGCTCTGGAGAGGATTCCAATTCATCATTGAATTCAAGAATTTCTCCGGTAACTGGCATGAATAGGTCAGAAACAGTTTTTACCGCTTCTACAGTCCCAAATACTTCTCCTGCTTCAATAGTTTCTCCAATGGTTTCTACTTCCACATATACGATGTCACCCAACTCTTTTTGAGCAAAGTCAGTGACGCCAATGGTGGCAATATCTCCGTCGATTTTGACCCACTCGTGGTCTTTGGTGTACTTAAGTTCTACTGGAAAATTCATGATGATTTTTTTAATTCTCTCAAAATTAAAAGTATTCGGGAGAGATTGAAATCTATTGGGATAAATTAAATCTCAATTGCCCTCCAAAAGCAGTATTTGATCTTCTGTAGGCGGTAGTTACGCGTGGATCATTTACTGTTCGCTCAAAGTATAGCGTCAGATTCAAGCTTCGATTGATTACATAACTAAGCGTGGGTCTAAATTGGAAGTTGAAATTTCCATTCGTGACCGTCGCTTTTTCTTCTATTTTCCGTTGCACCTGTTGGGTGTTGCCCACCTTGGTGTCCAGACGCATTTGGAGGTCGTTCTTTAAAATCTTCTGCTGTCCACTTATTTTAAATGGAATTTTCACTCCCGCCTTGGTGTAGGAGAGTGTCAATCCAAAATCACTGCTGGACTGCTCGGTGATTTGGGAATTGGAGAAATTCAAGCCCAAATTGCGCTCTCTATTGTAGTTTATAGCAATATTCATGCGCTGCTTGGTCAAGACATCCACACCAATAAGTGGAGCAAATCGTTCGGTCAACACGACCTGATTCAAAATGTAGATTGGGATGAATTGTCCTTCTAGATTGGTGAGGTTTGGACGTTGAATCTGTTGCAGTGTGTTAAATAGCTCCAAGCCTTTTTGGTATTGAAGGGAATTGGAGAAGTTGCTCACATCGTAGGTCGAGCTGTAGGCATGGGTCAGGTTGATGCTGCTGAAAAGATCGCTAAGTCCCTTCAATCGAGATAGCCCTCGGTAATCCACGCGCCAGTTAGGCAAAGGTGTTTTTGGGAATGGATTCAGATTCGCAGTAGAAGGGTCTTGGCCTCGATAGGCCGCCAAGAAGGAAGGAATCAAGACATCCTGTCCATTAATCGGGAATTCTCCAGCTGCAGTAGTTTGTTGATCTAGGCGTTGTTTGAAGATGGCCCTGAAATTCTCAAAGTCGGTAAATAAAGCAGATTCGTTTTGGTCGTTATTTTTTGCAAATGTGGTTCCAATTAGGACGGTGGAGATGCTGTAAGATCCCATGCGACTTGGACTCAGTGATTCGAAGGTACCCGGACTGGCGACACTATTTCTAAAGATTTCACTGTAGTCTCCAATTTCTCGTTTGTTGGCCTCTAAGGTTATTCTAAAGTCACGAATAGGTTCTGCTAAGCCCTTTATGGAGAGGTTTATGGCTTTATTTTGTCGAAAACTCTGAGTCAATTCAGGGCTAGGAGCCATGTTTCCATTTTGCCCGAGCTGGTAGCGGAGGATTGGGTTTTGGCTTCCAAAAACAAAGGCCCATCCAGGGTTTTCCCAGGCTCGATCCATACCCAATAGCCCTGTATTGGGCATGTATCCAGGTAGGAATGTTCCCTCTATGATGCCATAGTTGAAGGTAATTTCCTTCAGCATCATGGCCAACTTGAGGATGCGTCGCGTCAAAGGTGTACCGATCGTATCGCTGGCATTTGTACTTGCTCTACCAGGGATGCTTGGTCGACTGGGAGCGTTGATCGCAGCGAGTGACTTGCTTTTGTTGTACAGCTTGATCAAATCCAACTTGCCCGATAAGGTTTGTTCTCTAGTATTTTGGATCACGTTACCCAAGGTATCCCGTTGCCCGATGGCACCTGTTTGCCAGGTGTAGGTGCTCAGGTGTCTGTAGTCTGTTTGAATCCAGTCGGTGATCGGAAGTTTGGCAAAAGGTAAGGTGTAATTGACTGTGGCTGAATGATTGTAATTGGTTGCACGGCCAAAGCGAAGGAAGTTGGCTTTGACAGAATCAATCTTTGCCTGTGTGTCAAGATCGCCCTCGGGCTCATCCACGACTGCTGCTGCACTGGCGGCGAGTTCGGCTCGCAAACTGGAAGACAGATCCCAATTGATATTGAAAGAGCGATTCATGAAGAAGGACTTCTGAAATAAGGGATCAACTCCTGAAGTGCTAAGTTGGTCATTCCGGTATTGAGACCTTGTAAATCTTCGATCGACGTCCATTCGCGCCAACAGCAGCGTAGGCGATAGGTTGAGGTTAATGTCCTTGATGAGTTTGAGGTAGGGGTTCTTCATGCCCTCAGACTTTTCAAAAGGTGCGATCTTTAGCTCCTTCGGTTGGTAGCTGTAGGTCACATTTCCTTTGTTTGTTTTGAAGTTGTAGTTCTGCAGTTGTGCATTGGTTTGTGTAACCGTACCCGTGGCATAGGAAAAAGCCAAATTCGATAGATCATAAATGCGGCTCGGTGCTTCCTGATTTTTCTTCAGTTTTCGCACGTTATTCAAACTGATATTCTTTCGAGACAATTGATCCAAAGCGATGTCTCGATAGGCGTCTTTGTCAGCGGTGTTTGCAAACTTTTCTAAAGCTACTTCAAAGGGTACGTCCGGGTTGAGCGGATCGTATTCAGGTCTGGTAGATGAGTTTTCAACTGAAAAATAAAGCGGAATACTTACTCCTAGCCCCTTGGGAAGAAGCTTGTCTACTTCCACATTGGTGGAGATGTCGTAATTGGTGGTCGCTTGTCGGCTACGTTGTGAAAGTTTGGTTTCCAAGCCCCCAAACCCGATTGAATTGTGGCGAATGGAAGCGGATACTACGGCTACATCGGCAATCTTGGTGTTCAGGTAGGCATTGGCTGCCCAGCCATTCGTTTTGGTAAATCCAGTCACCCGGAGTTCATTGGCCCAGAGACAAATGCTCTTGGAGGAACCGATACCTTTGCCTGGATTTCGGACACCGATCATCATCCCTTGAACCTGGTTGAGCTCCGGTCTACCCATCACCGTTACTTTGTATTGACGAATCATCTTACTGAATGGAAGGGTCAATGGAGACTGGGTATTGTCCCGCTCTGCCTTGAGACCCACAATTTCCTGAATGGCAATATCGATTTCGTTCGCCTCAGGCCATACGATTCGTGGGTCATTGCTTCCCAAAGAAGATATTTTTAAGGGAACCTCAATCTCGTAGTAGTTGTCGGTGTAGTCTGTTCCCAATCTCAAGAAAGCGGATACTTCTCCATCCCGTGCATCTTCACTATTCGCATGGAAAAACAACTTGATTCGCTCGTACTGAACCAAGTCAATGTTGATATTTTTGAATACGGCTCTGGCATCTTTGGGGGCCAAATCTTCCACACACAGACGAAGGGATTGTTCATTGAGTCTACGCTCAATTACGGAGGTATTGTCTCGATCCCGTTGAATTCCTGGAGGCAATACGTAAGGGCTTGAAGTCGCGCTACCCTGTGCATTTTGCTCGATGTTTACCACATCTACTGTCAGGTTGGAGTTGTCAGGCTCGGGCAACTCAAAAAATCCGCGTTCAAAGAGCGACTCCTGGAAGGCTCTCCATTGGCTACCCACCATTCTAAATTCGGCCATTCGTAGCACCACCGGCTGCTGAAAGTCTGTGAGGTAAGTCCGCATCCATCGGATGGATTTGAATCCAGAGATATCGCCTTGAACTCGATCTGGCTGGCGCACTGGAATACGGAACAAGTACCAGTTGACTTTTTCTCCACCTTCGGTATGGGTCACTTGATCCACGATGTAGTTGTTGCCTACTTTAAGTTGTCCGGGACGAAGATCGATTTCGTACTCGTAGTAATTTTCGAGCTCGTTGATGGTATTATCGGTATTCAGGTCTTCGTTGTCGGGCACATTCGTTCCCGATGGGGTGTATGGCAGATTTTGGTCTGCGGAAATAGGGGTATTTCCCTCATTTCCATTGATTTTTTTGTAGCGCTCCAGAATTTTGGTGTTGGCTTGATCAAATTTCGAATCCAGGTAGTATTGAAATCCATCGGCAGAAACATCCTGCGTCAGTGCATTTTTCGCAGCAGGAGAGATGCTGAGTCGATCCAAAAATCGTCCTTTGAAGTAGCTGGCTTCGTCTTCATTTTTGAGTCCATCAAAGCCTACATCTTGATTGGCCCGAGCAGTGGCCGAGTTGTCAAATGCAGGTAGCAAAAACTGCTGACGCGTTATTCTACCCCATTCGTTGGCAGCCGTTTCTGCAGGATTTCCATCTGCAGGTAGGCCATTTTCAAATGCATGGCTTCCATCTTTGATGACATCTTCAGAAATGTCTCCAAGGTTTAAGAATAGCTTTCCTCCTGTAGTGTTGTTCTGATTGAAAATTCCATCCAGCACTTTTCCATTTTCCCCAGGCAGAAAGGGGTCCATCATCCAAAATTCCACATATTCAATATTGGTTCGGTCAAAATCTACTTCGGTAGTGATCGCTCGGGTCACCCCTCCGTAATTCTGCCTTGGATTAGGCAATAATCCTGCTGCAGTTAGCCCCGGGTTATAATTGTACATGCCTCGCTCCTGTGGGAAAAAGGCCAGTTCAAATAGCGGTTGTGGAACAAGAATCACCTCCCGGTCCTGATTCTTGAAAATCTCCTGAGGGATCACCCGCCTCACATAGTGGTTTCTACGATCTTGAGCAGTGATGTTGCTGGGCACGCCTGGTCCCCCATCTCGGTAAAAAATATTATCAATGTTATACCAGGCCAAACGTGCGCGGCGGTAGCCACTTCCTAGATTGTCCTCAGTTTGGTTGCTCAGATCAAATCGGTTGTCCTCAGTTTTTGGAGTGGAGGCCAACTTCCAATTTTGATTTGCTTGAGCTCCCAAATAGAAAGGGGTGACGGCAGCTTCAAAGTCATCAATGTAGGAAGCTGCATCTCCATTTACGGTATTGGAAGTTCCTGGGATGAGGTGGGCAAACTCGGCATTGAACTGTACGAGTGATTTTTCCTTGGTATCGGTGAAAGGTAGCGCATCGGCCAACTTGGTTAGAAAACGAGATTCACTGTTGTAGTTGACATCTAATCCCCACAAGCTATTTCGGAGTGTTTCATTTCCTGTGGCGATACGGGATACATTGGGACGCTCGTTAAGGAATAGGAAGGTGCCTCCAAGGGTCAATTTTTTGTTGGCGATGTAATCCAGTCGCGTGCCGAGTAAACTTCTGGTTTGAAACGAAACTAGGTCTGCTTTCTCAAAGCTGACATTGATTTGCTTGCCAGATTGGAGTATGGCGTCGTTGATGATTACAAGCCGGCCAATGTTGTAATCAATAGTGAAGTCTACTCCTTCAGTGAGCGGAATATTTCCAGCTTGCACCGTCACAGATCCTGGTGAGATATTTAAGCCAGGAAGTTGGATTTCGCTGGCTGAACCAGCCGTAAGCCTTCCTTTGATGAAAAATTTGTTGAGTCGGGTGACTAGCTCAGCATCTGCTTGCGTAGTTTGGTAGAGCGTGTCATAGACGTATTTTTCTTGAAGTACGCGTTCATCAGGGTTGAATTTCCGTGCAAGGTTCGATCCAAAAGGTTCCAGAACTGGAAAGATGAGTAGCCCCCGATCGGAGAGCATCGTAATCCCTTCCACAAAATCAAAGTTCCCATCCGGGGCAGGATCGTTTTGGGGGTTTAAGTTGTCCAAGCCTGTCAGGCGAATCAAAGGGATGTCCTTAACCTTGGCACCTTCAAGTAGCGAGGGATTGTCTAGTCCAGTACGGTCGTCTCGGTAGATCACTTGCAATTGAAATCCATCTCGTGCGACTTGGCTTGCATTCAGGCTGTAGATGTTTTTCATCATCAAATCCCAAGTAGGTACCCGGGTGTTGATTCGTGCAGGTCGGAGGAGTTTTAAGAAAATCAACTCATCTTCTCCACGGGATTGGTAGTCTTCAGTGAGTTCACCCACTTTAAATACTTGCCCATTGTAGGTGTACTCGTAGGAAACTGCAATTACCTCGTCATTTTGCAACCTTCGAAAGAGGGAAATGAATCCCAGCTGTCCATTAAAAAAGAATTCGGTTTGGTCTAGCTTTCGTGCTCCATTGATCTGTTCAAAGTCTACCCCTTTTTTAATTCCTAGGTCACCCTCCAGGGCACGAGCCCCAGAATCAAAGGGCCTATATACAGGACTGCCACTGATACTTGCATACAGTCGGTTGGCTCCATTGCTGGCAGGGCTAGTAGCAGTTCCTGGTCCAATGGCAGGATTTTTTGAGTTGAGCAGTACTTTTCCTTCACCAAGGTCCATAAATGCAGCAAAGTTCCGGAGGGTTTCGGTATTCGTTGCCCGGTTCATTACGTACACTTCTACACGAGTGATATTAACGCCTGAGGTCACCTGAGGAAGCCCTTTGAGCCAGCGTTCGTAATTTTCCCGAAAGAAGTGACTGAGAAAGAAGTGACGGTTTTCGTCGTATTTGGAACCTTGGATGTCAAATGCTCGGCCTTGCCCATTTGCATCAATGACCAAGTTGTCCCGTCTTCCCCGTTGTGTGGAGGCTACGGCAGTGACATTGAGCTTGCCAAATTTCATCTCTGTTTTGACGCCAAAGAGATTTTGGGCGCCTTGTATGAGGCGATTTTGGATGGGTAAACTCACATTTCCGAGTTCAATGGATTGAATGATGTCTTCATCAAATCCATCGTATTCTAATTTGAGTTGATTTTGAAAATCGAAGGAGTTGTTGGAGTCAAAATTGGCCCCAATCTTCAATTTCTGCCCTAGATTTCCATTGACAGCCATTTGGATTTGCTGTTGAAAATTGAAATTCCCATTTTTTTGCTGGCGGATAGGAATCGTGGGGTTGTCAATCCTTCGGAATATGGCTCCAAAATCAAGGTTGACATAGCCAGTGGGAATGATATTAATCGAATCACCGCCAAAGATGCGATCGAAGGTAGGGCTCATGGTAATGGGAGGTATGAGCCTTCGGCCTTCTACGGCGCTTTCGCCATCTATTCCTCGAGAGCGAGTTTTCCAGTAGTCTTGCCTGACCTGAAATTCTTGCAGTTGCGCGAATTTATCAAACTCATATTCCTGCTGGTTGCCTAGTCGGGTGCTATCCAATTGGTCCACAACCTGGTATTTCAGGGTAGAGTCCATCAAGACCTGAACGTCTCTATTTACTGGGGAACTAGGAAAAAAAGGAGATTTCTGTGTTAAAAAAGGATTTCGGTAGGGGTAGAGTGGGGCGGTTCTCCGTGTTTGCCAAAGCAAAAAGGAGGGAGCCAATCTCCGCTCATTTAAGGAATCAATCCGTGACTTGGGATTAGCTGTCTGTTGGGCTTGAAGGGTGCTGATGGGAAGGAAGGCAAGGAGCAATCCAAGGAGGATGGTGATCCCCCCAATTGGATTTGTCAAAAAGATACGTAAGTCCTGAACCTTCAATTCAGTGGAAATTAAGAAGTTTTTAATGATGCCTTAATGAGCTCTTCTAGGGAGATAGTTCCACTACTCTTTTTGAGTACCAGGGCAATATTTTTCTCTGCCACAGCTTTTGGAAAACCTAAAGTGACTAGAGCTTGTAACGCTTCTTCTCTGATTTTATTGCCTCCATTTAGAAATCCTAAAGGAGCGGTAATTTCTCCACTTCCAGATTTGCCAACCTTGTCTTTCAGTTCCAAGATGATTCGCTGGGCGGTTTTGGTTCCAATTCCTTTAACTGCTTGAATAGTAGCTACATCACCTGAAAGAATAGCTTGTTCGATTTCAGAGCTTGTCAAGGAAGATAGGATCATGAGTCCAGTGCTGGGGCCTACGCCATTGATGGAGGTGAGCAGAAGAAAGAGTCGTTTCTCTTGTTCTTCCTTGAATCCATAGAGGGTATGGGCATCTTCCTTGATGTGCAGGTAGGTGAGGAGACGCAATTGCTCCTGATCCTTGATGGCAGTGTAAGTTTGTAGGGATATTTTGACATGGTAGCCAATTCCCCCTACATCGATAAGTACGTAGGTTGGGTCTTTGTGAACTAATTTTCCATTGAGGTAATCTATCATAAGTTTTCTTTGCTGGATTGGGCATCCACTACGGCGATGGCTACCATATTGACGATTTCGCGGATGGAGCTTCCCAGTTGCAGAATATGAACTGGTTTATTCATTCCCAATAGGATAGGACCGATTGCTTCTGCGTTTCCAAGTTCAGCCAAAAGCTTGTAAGCAATGTTTGAAGAAGCTAAATCAGGGAAAATGAGGGTATTGACTTCCTTCCCTTTTTGGGATAGGTCGGAGAATGGATAGAATTCCTTTTGAATGTCTTGGTTCAGGGCCACATTGGCCTGCATTTCCCCTTCGATAATCAAGTCTGGGTATTTTTCTTTAGCCAAGGCAGTAGCTTTGGCCATTTTCGAGGGGATATCTCCCTGGGCAGACCCAAAATTGGAATAGGAGAGGAGTGCAATTCGTGGCACCATATTAAAAAACTTCACTGCTGTAGCGGTGAGTCCAATGATATCCACGAGTTCTTCAGCGGTGGGATTGAGATTGACTGTTGCGTCTGCAAAGAAATAAGGACCTCGTGGCGTGTTCAAGATATACATGCCTGCTACTCGATTGACTCCTTTTTTCACGCCAATGGTTTGTAGGGAAGGAAGGATGGTTTTTGGGTAATCGCGGGTGAGGCCAGAAATAAAGCAGTCTGCTTCCCCAGTTTCGACCATTAAGGCACCGAAATAATTACGCTCCTTCACCAATCTGTTCGCACCGGCTAGGGTCATGCCTTTACGCTGTCTCTTTTGGGCCAGGATTTTCCCAAACTTCTCATTCATTTTCCGCTCTTCCATGGGGTCAATGATGCTGACACCTTCAAGGTCAAGCGAATTCTCTTCGATTAATTCCAAAATTCGTTCCCGATTGCCTAAAAGGATAGGGATCGCGATTTTTTCATCTCGAATCAACTGCGCTGCTTTCAAGATTTTGAGGTTATCCGCCTCTCCGAAAACCACTCGTTTCGGATCTTTTTTGGCTCTTCCGATGACAATAGACATCAAGCGCTCGTCAATGCCAATTCGTTTCTGGAGCTCCACTTCGTAGGCGTCCCAGTCGGTAATGATTTTTTTTGCTACTCCAGATTCAATGGCTGCCTTGGCCACAGCCGGAGCGATGGTAGTGATGAGGCGTGGATCTACTGGTTTGGGAATCAAATAAAATCTCCCAAAACTTAGATTGCTCTCTCCATAGGCTTTGGTGACAATTTCTGGAACGGGTTCTTTGGCAAGCTTGGCAATTGCTTTTGCTGCGGCAAGCTTCATCTCTTCGTTAATTGTGGTAGCGCGCACATCCAAGGCGCCTCTAAAAATGTAGGGGAATCCCAAGACATTATTCACTTGGTTAGGATGATCTGATCTCCCAGTAGCCATGACCACATCTTCGCGTGCTGCAATGGCAGTTTCATAGGCGATTTCAGGATCTGGGTTGGCAAGTGCAAACACAATTGGGTTTGCTGCCATGGATTGGATCAATTCCGGTGCGATGATATTGCCTGCAGAAAGCCCAAGAAATACATCTGCGCCTGGCATGGCCTCGGAGATGGTATGGAAGTTTTGAGTAGTAGCAAACTCGATGTGCTCTCCAGCCAAGCCTGGGCGATCAGCACGTAGCACTCCATCCTTATCGCAGACTACAATATGCTCTTTTTTGACGCCTAAAGTTAAATAAAACCGAAGGCAGGATATGGCAGCTGCACCAGCACCACTAACCACAATGCGGATGTCTTCTATCTTTTTTTCAACCAGCTCAAGGGCATTGAGCAAGGCTGCTCCAGTGATGATGGCTGTCCCGTGCTGGTCATCGTGCATGACTGGGATCTTCATCTCTCGCTTGAGCGTCTGCTCAATCTCAAAGCATTCGGGAGCTTTAATATCCTCTAGATTGATGCCTCCAAAAGTGGGCTCTAGAGATTTGATAATTTGAATTAGTTTCTTTGGGTCTTTCTCATCTATTTCCAAGTCAAAGACATCGATGCCGGCAAATTTCTTGAAAAGGACTCCCTTTCCTTCCATCACGGGTTTCGAAGCTTCTGGACCAATGTCTCCCAATCCGAGTACTGCGGTACCATTTGAAATGACTGCCACCAAATTGCCTTTGGCGGTGTATTTGTACACATTTTCTACGTCGGCAGCAATTTCCTTGCAAGGTTCAGCTACTCCAGGGGAATAGGCTAGCGCAAGATCCAATTGGCTGGAAACAGGCTTGGAAGGAATCACTTGGATCTTTCCGGGAGAGCCCTGGCTATGGTAGTTTAATGCGTCTTCTTTTCTGATTTTAATCGCCATAAATGGGTGGTATAAGCTGGGTTTATAATCCTGTTTTTTCATTCCAACTCACGTTGGTATTCAGGAGAACGGTTTGAATCTCTCGCAATGCATCTGCGTGGAGTTCGTTCGGAAAGTATACAAAGCCTTCCATGTAGTACAATTTCCCTTTCTTCTCATCAATCATCAAATAGCCTAGGTATGTACCTCCCATGCTGAGGTCGTTGGTCTTCCAAGTGCCCCGTATTTCAACAGTAAAATTATCATTAATCACCATGTTTCGGAAAACGGGTGGGATTTGTTTTTCACTTGTCATAAAGGAATTTGGATCCTCTGGGTCTGCAAAAATATGGATCTTAGCTATTGAATCTCGCAACTGAAGGATGTTCTCCGGAAAGGTTTGTTCTTCGTTTTTATAGTCCTCGACATGGAAATAGACGCTGATGTCTGGGCGATTTTGGTTAGGCGTAGGTTGTCTCAACCAAAGGAACTCTGGGACAGATTTTGCAATCTGGTAAGAAACAGGAGGCATGATTTCTATGCCTAGGTTTTTCCGCGCATCACTTTGCGCAGTTGCGTTTTTGCGTGCCAATAGGGCCTTCGCTAATCGATCTCTTTCTCGGACTTCGAAAAGATTTTGAAGCTGATCCTTGTGCTTGCGAAGGTTTGCAATTAGCTCTTTTTCAGTGTTTCCAAATAGGTAGAGTACTTCTTGGCCCTGTGCAAACTCATCTACCATCCGTAGCGAATAGATGCTTGGGTCTGCAGCAGCTTTGGCTTTTGATTCAGGTGTAAATTGGGCATTGACCGCTTGGCTTCCTCCTCGCTTGTCGTCGAAGGTAGTGACATATACCAGGTTGGTGTACATTTTCAGCATCCGTGTCATGGCTCGTGGATCGACACGATGCACTTTGAATAGCGCTTCAGAGCGAATCATTCCCGGTAGGTCTGCTTCAAAAATTGCGCGTAGCTCATCTCCAACAGGTCCTGCCCATTTGGTCGAATCGATGGCTAAAACTATTTCACCTATTGAACCTCTTGCCTTAGGTTTGGAGCTGCTAGATCCAGTACCTTCTTCGCAGGAGAATAAAAAGAGGCAACACAAGGAAAGGAGGCTCAGGTATATTGCTTTCATAGGAAGTCTAGTTTCTAAAGGAAGTGTAAAAAGGGAATATAAGTTAGGTTATCTCTAGGTTATTCAAAATAGGCACTATTCAACCTACAATTAAACGCTGACCTGGCTTGATTTGGGTTGTATTCAAGTTGTTCAACCGCTTGATTTGTTCAATACTGAGCGAGTGCTTTTGTGATATCATCCATAACGAATCTCCTGGTCGGACGGTGTAGGTTTTAGAGGAGGTAGGATTGTCTGAATTCAGCGCAATTGTTGTTGAACTGGAACGGTTGGAATTGGAGTGAATGATAAGAATCTGCCCTTCTTTGATCAAGTTTGAGCTAAGATTATTCCATTGCTTAATTTGAGTTAGGGTCACTCCATGTCGACTAGCAATTGTGCCAATGGCATCGCCAGACTTTACTTTGTAGGCAATTCTTGAAGTGGTCTGCTGTGGACTGCTCCCTTTAGTGGCTGTTTCTACCTGGCTGGTGGAAGCCACTAGGATTGGAGCTGCTTTCGATAAGGAGTCACTTATCCAGGCCAAGTTTTCCTTGATAAAAAATGCTTTAGATTTTGGAATTCGGATGGACATCGAACGATGAGATTCTGGGATCCTCCCTTGTTTTATGGAAGGGTTTAGTTTCTCTAAATCTTTCAAACAAACTTCTGTAAGTGAGGCCAAAGTTTTGAGCTGAAAGGTTTTATCAAAATTCAGCTGTTCATACTCCATCGGATAGCTTGGCTCTTCCAAGTGCAAGTTGTGCTCCTCTAGGTGATTGAGGATGTAAAGCATTGCTTGAAATTGAGGAACATAACTGCGCGTTTCTTTGGGCAGGTAATCATAAATTCCCCAAAACGTATTTTTGCCTCCAGAATTCCGAATTGCTTTTCGAACATTGCCAGGGCCACAGTTGTAGGCAGCAAGGGCTACTTCCCAATTGCCAAACATTTTATAAAGTGCTTTGAGGTATTTTGCCGCAGCTTTAGTGGATTTTTCTGGATCCATGCGGTCATCGATATCCGGATTTACCTCCATGCCATACTCTCGTCCAGTAGCAGGCATAAATTGCCATAGTCCCATGGCACCCATATGCGACTTAATTTTTGGGTCTAAGCCTGATTCAATAATGGATAGGTGTTGAATTTCTACTGGCATGCCATAGTCTTTCATGGTTTCTTCATACATCGGAAAATACTGCTCTTTCCGTGCCAAGACCATTTTCATGTACTCACGATTTCGTACAGTGAAGTATTGAATAAAAGAAAAAACGCGGTCGTTTAATTCAAAATCCATCTCTGACTCCATCTTCTCGATTCGCTCGGCTACTTCTTCGTAGGTGAAATCAGGAATATACTCGTAATGATAGTTCGGTAGTACAACCTCTAGCTGTCCTGAATTCGAGGTTCTGCTTTCTTGAGAAAATGCCTGAGTATTTAAAAAAAAGAAACTAGCGACAGTCGCTAGAAATATTCTTAAAATAATGTGCTTCATCACGTGCTAATTTAATGTCAAGGTACTCAAATAGTGACCAAAGGCATACAATTCTGCTTCTTTAAAGGAGTTTGCGATCACCTGAAGTCCTATGGGCATTCCTGAATCATCTTTCCCATTAGGAATAGATAAGGCTGGAACTCCCGAGACAGAAGCCTGAACTGTAAACAAGTCCTCCAAGTACATCGCAACAGGATCACCCCCATGTTCCCCAAATTTAAATGCTGTGGTTGGGGTTGTAGGGAGTAAAAGGTAGTCAAAATCTGTTAATAAATTGGCAGTAAGGTCTCGGATTATTCGTCGAACCTTTTGAGCCTTAGTGAAGTAGGCGTCGTAGTAGCTAGCTGAAAGCACGAATGTTCCAAGCATAATCCTTCGTTTGACCTCCTCACCAAAACCTTCGCTTCGGCTATTCTTGTAAAGCTGCTCCAAATTTTGTGCTTCAGGAGTTCGGTAGCCATATTTCACTCCATCAAATCGAGCTAAATTTGCACTCGCCTCTGCAGTAGTCAAGATATAGTAGGTAGGAAGCACATATTTCAATTGAGGGAAGTCAACTTCTTGAACTTCGTGTCCCTCGGTTTTTAGCTTTTCGATTACCTCCAAGGTATTACGCTTGATTTCAGGTTGTAAAGCCGAAGCATGCAATGCCTCTTTCAAAACAGCAATTTTTAGGGATCGCTTTGGGGAATCAAGCTTGCTGTAGGACTTGACCTCCTCCTTTGAAGAAGTGCTGTCTTTCTCATCATAGCCTGCGATGACCTCAAGAACTAAGGCATTGTCTTTAACAGTAGCTGAAAAAACACCGATGGTGTCAAAGGAAGAGGCGTATGCGATCAGTCCCCAGCGGGATACTCGAGAATAGCTGGGCTTCATCCCAACCACTCCGGTAAATGCAGCAGGCTGACGAACCGATCCTCCGGTGTCTGATCCCAAGCTTACAGTACATAAGTTGGCTTGAACGGCTACGGCCGACCCTCCAGACGATCCTCCAGGTACGCGTGTGGGGTCTAGCTCTTGGTACACTTTCCCATAGGCAGAATGCTCATTCGAGCTGCCCATGCCAAATTCATCGCAATTCAGACGGCCAATAATAATGGCATCTTCATCGATGAGCCTTTGAACGGCAGTAGCGGTGTATTGGGAGTTGTAGCCCTCAAGGATGTTGGATCCAGCAGTAGCGGGATGTCCTTCGTAATTGAGTACATCCTTGATGCCAACAATCATTCCTGCCAGCTTTCCAGCAGTACCCTGAGCAATTTTCTCATCAACTAGGGCTGCTTGCTCGAGAGCGGATTGGGCATAAACTTCGACGAAGGCGTTGAGATGCGCCTTCGTCTGAATATTGTGTAAGTAATACTTTACAATCGATCGACAATCGCTTTCGCCTTTCTTCAAGGCGAACTGGATTTCGTCGAAGGAACGATACTTTTCCAAAAGAATGGGGATGAATTACTTTTTCTTATCCTTCATACCTTCTTCAAGGTCGTTTTGGATATCCTTGGTGGCATCTTTGAATTCACGAATTCCACGGCCTAATCCACGTGCTAGTTCAGGGATTCTTTTTGCACCAAACAAAAGGAGGATCACAAGAATGATGAGGATTAACGAACCTCCACCAATATTTTGAAGAAAACCTAAAGTAGTCATAATGTTGTGCGTTTAAAGTTACAATTACAAAGATACAAGTATAGATCGCTTACCCAAGTAGATCAAGTTTAGTTGCGTATGTTTTTTATGAATGTAAGAAAATTTAACCTATTTGGCAATTATCCAGGTTGCAGGGTCCATAATTTGAAGTCCTTTCCAAGTTTGGAAATGAACTACAGCCTCTCCCTCCGAATTTGTTGCTACTTGTCCGATGATAGCCTTCGCTTTAATGGTTTGACCGGTAGTCACGGAAATAGACTTCAGTCGGCTATACATCGTGAAATACTCTCCATGTTTGACAATCAAGGTATTGCCATATCCTGGGATGCTGGTGATTTTAGTGACTACCCCGTCAAATACTGCCCGAACATTCGAGTTGGGCTGAGTACGGATATCTATGCCATCGTTTTCAAGCATTATACCCTTTAAGGATGGGTGAGGGAATGTCCCATATCCTTGGGAGATGATTCCTGTTTCTACAGGCCACGGAAGCTTTCCTTTATTTCCTGCAAAAGAGCTGGAAAGAGCAGCTGCCTCTGGAGTCATAGGCATACTGGTTCCTGCTTTTTTAGTGCTTGTGCTATTTTCTTTTTTTGAAGCAGATTCCGCAGCTCGAATTTCTGCTTCGATGGCCGATTTAATCATTCGATTCAGCTGTTCCTGTTGTTTTTTAGTAGCAGCAATTTGTTTTTGAATGTCCTTTTCCTTTTTAGTTAAGGTGTTGACCATGCCTTGCTTCTCCTTGCGCATCGCCTCCAGTTTTTCTTTTTCCGTTTTTTCTTCCACCAACACTTTTTCTTTATCCAACTTTCTTTCATCTAGTTGGCTGCGTTGTTTGGCTAGCTCTGCGGATAATTTTTCAATTTGTTCAGCCTGCTTTTTTCTGCTTGCGGTGTACTGCCGTAGGTATTTCAAACGCATGTAGAGCTGATTAAAGTTTGTGGAGCTAAACACAAAAGCTACAATGGAAAGCCCTCGATTTAGTTTGGAAGAATTGTAAATCATTCGTCCATACTCTGCCTTCAAGTCAATCAGCTGCTTCTCCAAACTTGCAATTTCATTTTCAATTTCAAGGATGTTTGTGGAAAGTAAATTGACTTCTCTATCCAAGGTGTTTACCAAGCGATTTTGGCTTTGAAATTGGCTAGTAATCGCATTTAGCTGGCCTAGCGATGTTTTTTTGGTAGCGGTGGTCTGCTTTAGAATTACATCAAACTCTTTTAATCGGGTCTGTATTTCAATTTTATCTCGCTCCAATTGCTCCCTCGACTTTTTAGTTTGGGCAAGTGCAGTGGTGCTGAGCAGCACTAGGCAGGAGCAGAAAAATAGACAGGCCAATCTTTTCATAAAACTAAAATCGGAAAGGGAAGGTTAAGGGACTCGTCTGTGGAGCTAAGGTGGTCCAGTTGATGTAAATCCTAAAATTTTGAGGTCCCGAAGGCTCGGCTAAAGCCACTTTTACCAATGCTTCAGCAGGGAAAACTTGAGATTGGATGTTTTGAAACTTTGGGAAACTAGCTAGAATTGATCCTTCACCTGAAAGAGCAGCACTAGCTAATTCAGTAACCTTTCCGTGACGGGTATCAACCTTACTAAAATAGCGAACTTTATCTCGGACTTGAGTTAACTCAAACTTTTTTCCAACGCGCACCAACCGATCTTCATAACTAGCCGGATAGGGAATGTCCCCCCAAAGAATATTTTGAACTAATTCCAGCGATAATTTGATTCCAAACCTTTTCTCAAATTCTGGATAAGTCATGTTGACATCTTCCTTGCCCAAGCGATCCTGAATTTGGATTTTTTCCTGGCTAAGCAAACCTCTAATTGCTTCTACACCAAGGCCTGGAGAGAGGGAAAACCAAATTAAACTATCTTTTTTGGCACGAAGCTGAAGCGTACCGCGGGTGATTTTACCTGAATCTTCTTCGAGAACTATCTTTGCTTTGGCTTGCAAGTACCCAAATTGCGTGGTACTCGGTACAAAGGACTCCATGGCCTGATTGCCCTCAAAAAGAGTGGTTTTTTTGGCACAACCCCAATTCAAAACTAGAAGCACTAGGGCCGCAAGGATTTGGAACTTAGTCATGGATTCGTTGATCTTTAATTTTTTGTGCAAGTGAATCGGAACCTTCGGGGCTTTCCTTTGCTTTTTTCCACCATCCCACAGCTTCTTCTACCTTGCCTAATCGATACAAAACATCCCCGTAGTGCTCCATTAAGACGCCACTCGGTTCTTTTTCGACTTCTAGTGCTACTTTAAGGTGCAAAGACGCCTCCGAATACCGCTTCATTTGATACAAAACCCAGGCCAAGGTGTCCAAGTAGGTGGCATTTTTAGGATGTTTTTTCACCACACGCTGGGCCATGTCCAAGGCCTTTTCCAATTCTTGCTTTGCGAGAGCCAAGAAATAAGCATAATTATTCAAGACCTGTTCGTCAGTTGGACTGAGTGCCAATGCCTTCTCAAAATTTTTGAATGCAGCCACTTGATCACCCAATTGGTACTGGCTATTGCCCAAAGTGCTGTACGCTACTTGCGCTAACTGCGGATTTTTATCGGCGTTCAAACGAAGGGCAGTTTCAAGCGCCTGAACTGCCAACGAATCTTTCTTCTGTCCCGATAGGATTACTCCTTCATAAAACCAAAATTCCGCACTTTCTGGGAACTCGTCAATGGCGATGCTGGAGTATCGTGCCACCTCCTCAAAATTCCCGCCTGCGTCAAAAGAGTTGACAATCACCTCCTCCAACAACTTTTCGTTTTTGGGTTGAAACGCAAGAGACTTTTTATAAAGCAGTAGCGCCTCTGCCAACTTATTTTCGGCTTTCCTTCGATTTCCAATAGCCTCCAAAACGGTTGGATCTTCCGGATGCCACTCATTTAATAACTGTTCCAATTTGTCGAGCAGCTTTTCGCGCTCCGCTGTTTTCATCTCCTGTGCTACCCCTTGAAATGCAGCGGCTTTGGAAGATGGAGCTAAGTCTGGACTAGCGATAGCCTCCAAAAGAAAGGCATTGGCTTGTGCGATTTGACCCTTTTCTAGGTAAAGGCTGTAAGCTGCCAGCTGAAGTTCTGGCTGATTTGGATATTTGACGATTTCTGCCCGTACTAACTGGATTGCTTGGTCCAACTTGGCATTGTTGAACAAAATCTCTACCAGGGAGAGCACGTAATTTGGGTTGCCTGGGAAGGAAGAAATCAATTTTTCTCCCTCTTCAATCGCTTTTCCGAGCTGGTCTTTCCGCAGGTAAATGCGTTGCTTCTGGAATGTAAATGCTTCTCTGACGCCATAGTAGGCTTCAGCACGATCCAATGCCACGAGGGCTTTGTCAAATTCATTGGCATTCAAGTAAATGGATGCCAACTCCAAGTTGTACTGTTGGTTTTTGGTGGATCCCGCGGTTAACTTTTCCAACAGGGCTGCAGCTTCCAAGGGTTTATTCAAACCGGTGTAAATTTCTGCTACCAGCAAGGCATAGAATAAATTTGCTGGATCTCCAGCGGCTGCTTTCAAGGCGAAAGGAAGTGCTTTTTCGGCTTGGTTATTTTTTAATAGTACCTCTGCCAGTTTGAAGGAGATGGCAGGTTCCTCAGGGGCAAACTCTCGTGCTTTCGCCAAGAATTGGTACGATTTTTCCAAATCTCCTAAGGCGAAGGCTTTTTCTCCTTCAATAAAAAAGCGGCTTGCATTTGCAGCTAATTCCTGTGCCTTGACCTCTTTTTTGGACAAAGACTTCTGAGTAAATCCAGCGATGGGACTTAAAAAAACAAGGCAAAGCAGAAGAAAAATGGGAGTAACTCTCACTGAAGAATGGAATTTCAAATGACTGCTGCAAACATAGTGCCTTTTCATCAATTTGGCTGAAGAAAAGGAAGCGGTTCGCTGGGGAAACCTAGGATTTCTTATCCACAAGCGACCTGAAGAACTTTCGTTCTCTAGGGAATACTATCCCTAGAAAAATAAAGGCCCCTGAATTTTTAATCAAAAAATCCAAGGCGATGTCCTGGGTTTGTACATAAAATCCCCCATAGCTTAATGCAAAAGCGAGTACCAGATAGCCTAGGCCACTACGCGTTTGATAGGGGATGGGGTAATATTTTTGCCCAAAGAAGTAGCAAACGGTTGCCATCACCAGATAGCAAGCCACCGTGCTGAGGGCTGCTCCCATAAAACCCAAGATCGGTACGGAGAAAGCAATTCCTGCCACACTGACAACCGCTCCCAAGAAGGTAATCCAGAAGCTGTAACTCGTTTTGTCAGTTAGTTTAAACCAGATGGACAGATTGAAATAAATTCCCAACAGCAGGTAGCCTAGCAGCAGCATGGGGACGATGGAAAATCCCATTTCATATACCTCTCCTTTTAAGAATAATGGCCCGATCCATTGAAGGTTCACGGATATCAAGATCATGAGTAGGGAGCAGAATAGGATGAAGACATGCATTACCTTTGCATACATGTTGGGAGAATCCTTTTCCTTGGACTCTCTGAAGAAGAAGGGTTCTGCTGCATACTTAAAGGCCTGAATCACCAAATTCATCAGGATGGCTAACTTGAAATTCGCACCAAAAATACCTGCTGCCTCTCGGCTACTCAATCCGGGGTAAAAGTTTAATGGCAGCACATACTCAAACAATAGTCGTGATATAAGTTCGTTGGTTACACCTGCCAATCCCATAAAGAGCAAGGGCAGCGAGTAAGTCCACATGGGCTGAAGCACTTCTTTTTCGAGGCGGAAGGAAAAAAATCCAGCCTTCCACCACACAAAAGGAATAATCAAGCCATTGGCTAGTAAGTTGGCAAGAAGGATGTATTCCACGCCCCAAGTAGATTGGTAGCCCAAGATTCCTTCAGGTAGAATTCCAGTTTGAATCCAGCTAGGAATCCAAATCAGCAAAAGTAGGTTGAAGGTGACGTTCAGTAGAATGTTGATCAACTTGGCTCCTGCAAAGGTTTTGGCTTTATTTTCTAGTCGGAGTTTTGCAAAAGGGATTGCTAAAACTGCATCGAAGACGAGCAATACTGCAGTCCACTGAAACAAATAGGCTTGGCCTGGATAGTTCATCCATTCCGCCAGTAGCGGTCCTGCGAGGTAAATTCCAGTTCCCAACACGAGGCTGGACAAGACCAATAGGGATTGCGTGTTGTGGTATACTCGTGTGGGATCCTGATTTTTTCCAGTTGAAAACCTAAAAAAGGCGGTTTCCATCCCATAAGTAAAAATAATATTTAAAAATCCGATCAAGGCGTAGATGCCTGTAAATGCGCCGAGATCCGCCTTACTCAGGTATCCAGTATAGACGATGATCAGTAAAAAATTGATGGAGCGTCCTAAAATGCTGCTTAGGCCATAGATGGCGGTTTGTCCGGCGAGTTTTTTTAGTGTGCCCATGGGTTGCTGGATCACTTACTCTCCACGGAAGACAGGCTTTCTTTTCTCCAAAAACGCCGAAGTACCTTCCTTGTAGTCTCCCGATTTGACGCAGCGCGCAAAAGAGTTGGCTTCAGTTTGGTAGCCATTTTCCTCAAGGAAAACAGCATTTACACAATCTACTACCATGCCAATTGCAAGGGGCGCTTTGCCCATGATTTTTTGGATAATCCCTTCTGCTGCAGCAATGGCTTCTTCCTTGGTTGGTAGCACATGGTTGACCAGTCCTAAGGTTTTGGCTTCTTCGGCTCCAATCATATCGCCCGTCATCATCAACTCGTTGGCTTTGCCTCGGCCTACCAAAAGGGTGAGTCGCTGCGTACCGCCATAGCCTGGGATGATGCCAAGATTCACTTCGGGTTGGCCAAATTTTGCATTGGAAGTTGCAATACGCATGTGACATGCCATGGCCAATTCACAGCCGCCACCGAGGGTGTAGCCGTTGGTAACAGCGATTACTGGCTTATGGCAGTTTTCGATCATCGCAAAAATTTCTTGACCGCTTTCCGCAAATTTGCGAGCATTGACCTCATTGAGGGAGGCAATTTCGGAGATGTCTGCACCGGCCACAAAGGCCTTCTCTCCAGCGCCGGTTAGAATCACCGCCTTGATGGCCTTGTTGTCCATGACTTGATCAAAAACAGACCTCAACTCAGCTAAGGTTGCGAGGTTCATGGCGTTGAGTTTATCCTCTCGATTGATCGTTAGGTAAAGGATACCTTGTCGTTCTTCGGTGAGAATAGTAACAAATTCAGACATAGTCAGGCGGCATAGTTCAGACAAATATACCTCCCCCTCCAACACTACCAAATTCAAGTCAGGAGAAAAAACTTAATAATGGCCAAAATGGCATGGAATCGACTATTTTTTATTATTATCATAACGAGAATTTTTGAATTTCAGAGCCCGTGTTCTGGCGTTTTTTCGTACTTTTGCGGCACGAAAGAGAAGAATTTAAACCCATATCTTACCCATGAACTCCAAAACTAAAATTACCGTAGCCTACGGAGACGGAATCGGCCCTGAAATCATGAAAGCGACCCTGGCCATCCTTGATGCTGCAGGAGCCCAATTGGAGTACGAGGTGATCGAAATTGGAGAAAAGGTGTACCTCAAAGGGATTAGTTCCGGTATGGAACCCAATGCGATTGATTCGCTTCGGGCCAACAAGGTTTTTTTGAAATCGCCCATCACTACACCTCAAGGTGGAGGCTTCAAGTCTTTGAATGTGACTACGCGTAAGTCCTTTGGATTGTATGCCAATGTTCGTCCTTGCAAGGCCTATTCGCCTTTTATCAAAACGCATTTTCCAAAAACGGATTTGGTGATTATCCGCGAAAATGAAGAGGATCTTTATGCGGGAATTGAGCACCGCCAAACCCAGGAGGTGTACCAATGTTTGAAGGTGATTTCGCAGCCTGGATCTGAAAAAATCATTCGCTATGCCTTTGAGTACGCCAAGAAGTATGGCCGCAAAAAGGTAACCTGCATGACCAAGGACAATATCATGAAGCTTGCAGATGGCTTGTTTCACAAAACCTTTCTTGAAATCGCGAAGGAGTATCCAGGAATAGAAACGGACCACAAGATCATTGACATCGGAACAGCTTTAATTGCAGATCGCCCGGAGATTTTTGACGTGATCGTAACGCTCAACCTCTATGGAGACATCATCTCCGACGTGGCAGCACAAGTGACCGGATCTGTTGGCTTGGGAGGTTCTGCGAACGTGAGCGCTGAAGTAGCCATGTTTGAGGCGATTCATGGTTCTGCACCTGACATTGCAGGCAAGGACATCGCCAACCCCTCCGGGCTGTTAAATGGAGCCATTATGATGCTCGTGCACATCGGCCAGCCTGAAATTGCGGAGAAGATTTCAAACGCTTGGATGAAAACCCTCGAAGATGGAATTCATACCGGAGATATTTACCAGGAAGGACAATCCGCCAAGAAAGTAGGAACTCAGGAGTTTGCTCAGGCAGTCATTGCTCGTTTGGGACAGGTACCTAGTCAAATGGCTCCCGCGATTTTCGGAAAAGAAAGCACTGTTCCAATGGATGTTGCCCTCCGACCAAAGCCAAAAGCAAAAAAGGAATTGATTGGCGTAGACATGTTCCTAGACTGGGACCAAGACCAACGGGATCCCAATGTCTTGGGTAATCTCCTAAACACACTCGATACAGGTGGATTGAAACTGAGCCTCATTACTAACAGAGGTGTGAAGGTTTTCCCTGATGGCATGAAGGAAACCTTCTGCACCGATCACTGGAGATGTCGTTTCAAAGTGGAAGAAGGAAAAACGATCAGCCATGCCCAGGTGATAGATCTTCTCCAAAAAGCCGATCAGCTAGGACTTGATTTTATAAAGACAGAGCACCTCTACACCTTTGATGGGGTGAAGGGATATTCCTTGGGACAAGGAGAATAATTTTGAACTTCAAGAAGTTGAAAGGGGGAAGGAAACTTTCCCCTTTTTCTTTTTTGTACATTTACCGCTCAAAGTAGTGGCAACTCCTGTGACAACCATTCAAAAACGCGTTTTAATCATTACCTACTATTGGCCTCCAAGTGGAGGTTCGGGAGTTCAGCGCTGGTTGAAGTTTGCCAAGTACCTGCCTGAGGCAGGTTGGGAGCCTGTGATTTTTACACCTGAAAATCCCGATTTCGATCTCCAAGACGAAACCCTGCTCAAAGAAATTTCGCCCAACCTAGAAGTAATCCGCTTTCCGATTTGGGAGCCCTACCAGTTGTTTGCTAAAGTGAAAAAGAAAGGGAAAAGCCATCCTGGCCGTATCCTGGAACAGCAAAAAAAGGGATTTCTGGAAAAAGTGGCTATCTGGCTTCGGGCCAACATCCTAGTCCCTGATCCTCGCGTTTTCTGGGTGAAACCCTCCGTCCAATTCCTGAACGAGCTTCTCAAAGAAGGTCAATTTCAAGCGATCATCACTACAGGGCCTCCCCATAGCCTACACTTGATTGGGCAGCAACTCAAACAAAAACACGGCATTCCCTGGCTTGCCGACTTCAGAGATCCTTGGTCGCAGTGGGAATTTCTAGACACTCTTCCGATGTTGCCCTTTATTCGGAGACGGCACGAAGCCTTAGAGCGAAAGGTCTTGCAGCAAGCCGATGTGGTGGTAACTATCTCCCCAACCTTTCAGCGTGATTTAGAGAAACTCTCGGGAAGAAAAATTGACCTGATTACCAATGGTTACGACCCGGCAGACATTCCTCAAGATTTTGCCCCACGTCCTAAAGCGGCAGATCGGCTTCAATTGGTTTACACAGGAATCATTGACGCCATCCGCAACCCACTTCCTTTGATGCAGGCGCTTAAGGCAGAATTTGAAGCAGCAGGGGAGGAGGTTTCTTGGACTTTTGTTGGAAAAGTAAGTGAGCAGGTGCAGCAACAGGTACAGGCTGATCCTTGGCTACAGCGCCACATCCACTTTGCGGGTTATGTCTCACACCAGGAAGTGTTTGATTTTTATACCAAGGCAGATGCATTAGTTCTGATTTTGACAGATACCAAAAATGCCAAAGGGAATATTCCAGGCAAACTTTTCGAATACCTTGCCACTGGGCTTCCGGTGTTGGCTTTGGGCGATCCGCAAGGAGATAGTTCGGAGATCCTTAGTCAAGCAGGTGCTGGGATCGTTCTGGGGCATGGAGATCTGAAAGGGATGCAAGCAAAACTTCGGGAGCTGTATGAGACAGTAGGTACTCAGCAATCCGTAGGTTCCTTGGAAGCCTATTCCAGAAAAACCGGAAGCAGACAAGTAGCTACACTTTTAGATAAGAAGCTAGTATCAAGTATCTAGTATCAAGACTTGCATTCTGCTCCCATCACAAATCCCCTACTTCGACATTCAGAGTTCAGCGTTCGAGATTGAGAGAGGCAAGAAGCAAGAGCCAAGAAGCGAGAGCTGAGTTCCAGCCTACAGTAGGCAGGTGAGAGATTAGTGAAAGACCTTTCTATTCCTTTGCGTCTCTGCGTCTTTGCGAGAATTAAAAAAACAAGGCGCCCTGTAATTCTGCGGGGCAGGCCTGCCTGCCGCAAGGCAGGGGGCTTTGTACAAATGAAATTATCTAGGCATTAGAACTAATTATTTTTTTTCTACTTTTCGGAATGTCAAATCCTTCCTCTCTTCTATTTGTAGCAGCCACACTTTGTTTGGCAGTGTTTTTTGCAAATTGGCTCACCCGATTTTCATGGGGCAAGTCGGTAGGTACTCCCATTTTTGCGATTTTGATTTGCGCGGTGCTGGCCAATACTGGGTTGATCCCAAGTGCCATGGATGGGCATCCCATTTACGATGGCGTGTTCACCTACATTGCTCCCTTGGGTATATTTATTACCTTGCTCGAAGTAGATCTCAAAAGCTTGAAAAAAGCGGGGCTTCCCCTTTTGCTCCTATTTTTGCTGGGTTCTTTGGCTACCGTCATCGGGGTACTCACCGCCTGGGTACTCGTTCAACCAGCAGAAGCAATCGGTCCTTTGGCTCCAGCAGTGGCGGGCATGTATACTGGAACCTACATCGGTGGGGCAATCAACTTTAACGCAATTGCTTTGCATTACAAGGTCAATGAAGCAGGAACCTTGTTTGCAGCAACTACCGTAGTGGACAATTTGGTGGGTACACCTTGGATCATTGCTACTTTGATCTTGCCCAAATACTTACAAAAACTCTTTCCTCGGAAAAAAAATGAAACTGCAGCAAGTGGTGAAAAATCCCTATCGCAGGAATCTATCTCCATTAGTTCCATTTCTTCCTTGCTCGCATTGGCCTTGTTGGGGATGGCGGTGAGTAAAGCAGTTGTCACTTGGTTTCCGCAGGTGCCCGAGATCCTAGTGCTTACTTCCCTAGCTTTGGTACTAGCCCAATTTCCTGCGGTGCAGCAGCTACGCGGCAAACATACCTTAGGCTACTTCTTAATTCTTTTATTTTTGGCAGTGGTAGGCACCCTGTGTGATTTGGGAGCTTTGGTGGAGGTAGGGGACTTGGCCTTTACCTTGATTCTGTTTGTGACTATTCTAATACTGGTTCATGGCTTGGTGGTATTTGGTGTTGGGGCCCTTTTCAAAATGGATTGGGACATGATTGCCGTGGCTTCGCAAGCGAATATTGGTGGAACTACCACTGCTTTAGCTTCAGCGGAAAGTTTGCAACGCCCCGATCTGCTGATTCCAGGCATTCTTGTAGGAAGTTTGGGGAATGCCATTGGAACGTACATAGGATTTGCTGTTGCAAGCGGCTTGTTTTAACTTAGTCCAACCCAAACGAACCACCCAAACTAAATTTTATGCAATCCAGTGTTTTAACCGAGCTTTTCTTGCCTTTTTCACTCGCAGTCATCATGTTTGGCATGGGACTTAGTTTACGTGTAGAAGATTTTAAGCGAATTTTAATTTATCCAAAAGCGGTAGGAATTGGGCTGCTCAATCAGTTAATTCTCTTGCCAATGCTTGCTTTTGGAATAGCGAAGGCTTTCCAGCTTCCTCCTGAATTGGCGGTTGGACTTATGATTTTGGCCGTTTGCCCCGGTGGTGCTACCTCCAATTTGATTACGCACCTCGCCAAAGGAGATGCAGCACTTTCCATCACGCTTACGGCATGTTCTTCGGTGATCACCGTATT
Source organism: Spirosoma fluviale (assembly GCA_945901615.1). GTDB lineage: Bacteria > Bacteroidota > Bacteroidia > Cytophagales > Cyclobacteriaceae > Algoriphagus. Next base: position 15,607 of record CAMDLI010000005.1, on the reverse strand, counting down.
TACCATCCCTTTCTTGGTCAATTACTCGATTGGGTATTTTATTCCGGGAGGGGAGGCACAGCAATTGGAAGTCGTGGGTACGGTCGTTTCGGTTCTATTCATTACGCTTATCCCTGTTACTTTAGGGATGATTACCCTTGCCAAAGCGCCTGCATTGGCACAAAAATGGGATCAGCCTTTTCGAAAAATTTCCACCGTATTCTTCGTGATTATTGTTCTTGCAGCGATTCTAAAAGAAAGGGATAATTTGGTGCAGTACTTTATCGAAGCTGGTCCTGCTGCTTTGGCTTTGAATTTGAGCACGCTAGCGGTAAGCTTTGCAATGGCCAAATGGACAGGGCTACCTTTCCGTCAGGGATTGACGATTGCCATCGAATCGGGTATTCAGAACGGTACCTTAGGCATTACCATTGCGGCTACACTTTTGGTAAACTCAGTGATGTCCATTCCATCTGCCATTTACAGCTTACTCATGTTTGGAACAGCCGCATTGGTGATCCTGTGGGGTAATAAGGTAGCCTCAGCGAGCAAAGCATCCACCTGATTGGAGCGAATGAAACTAATTTCGATTCTATTCTGGAGTCTGTTTTTGCTTGGTTTTCAAGAAAAACTCCTTGGCCAAAGCTATTTTGACGAGCGTGGCAAACGAATCCTTTACCCTGAATACGAGGAAAAGATCCTCAGCGGACCCTATTTTGGTGTTCCCGGAAAGCAATCGGGAGAGATGAGGCTGGTGCATCGAATGCCTGTAGGGCTTACCGATGCGCGTCTATTCTATGAGAAGCTTGGAAAAATGGATGCCTTTATGTCAGGACAGCCTTTGGTGGTAATTTTTTATCCAGGCAAAGACGAATGCAATTCTGCTCGCAGCACCTCGGACCCTAAGACACTCAAAAGCGATCACCTCGCGGTCCTCAAGTATGTCAAAAAGCACGGTGCCGCTGCACCTGTATACCTCTACCATCAGCCCCATGGCTTGGAAAAATACGAGGGAATACAGGAATGGATTCCAGATCCTGAGGGAGTCTTTAGCCAGCACTTCTTTTCATTTCCCTATCCCTGCAGAAGTTTCGTCGTGATCAGTCCAAAGGGGAATTACCGAGCTATTCTGGGAGAATTCCCAATTTCGCAGATTGATGTTGCCCTTAAAAAATTGTGATATGAGCCCTTTAACACCAGTGGTAAGTTTAAGAAAGGCAGCGTTTAGCGATCTTTCTGAATTGCTAGAAATCGCTCAAACGTCTTTTGTGCAGGCATTTACGGAAGGAAATAAACCAGAGAATGTACAGGCCTATCTCTCCCAAGCCTTCACTCCAGTTCAATTAGAAAAAGAATGGAGAGATCCTGCTTCTACCTTTCTGCTCGCCATTCTTGAGGGGAAGATGGTAGGCTATACCAAGGTGAACTTGGCTGCTGCTCAAAGCGATATTCAAGATCCGGAGAGTCTCGAGGTAGCTAGGTTGTATACCTTGGAGGAAGTGTGGGGTAAGGGTGTAGGGCAGTTTCTTTTGGATGCAGCTATTGAATTTGCGAAAGAAAAAGGCAAGACCTACGTCTGGCTAGGTGTCTGGGAACACAATGCCCGCGCCATTCGATTTTACGAGAAAAATAGATTTAAGGCCTTTGGAAGCCATCCCTTTCCTTTTGGGGACGAGATCCAAACCGATTGGTTGATGCGAGTGGAGCTTTGAAGCAGCCCATCTCCTAACGACTACATCTTGCAGGTGAACTTGAGTCTTCCTATTTTTAAACTAAAAAAATGAAGCGCTCTTTTCTAATTTTGGTTCTGCTGCTGTCCGTTTGGACTTCGACTTTTTCTCAGGAAAAGGAGCCCATCGTTATCTTGATTTCCCTAGATGGCTTTCGGCACGATTATGTGGAGCGATTTCAGCCGGAAAACTTAAGTAGATTTATTGCAGAGGGAACGTCTGCCAAAGGCCTGATTCCTTCATTTCCAACCAAAACTTTTCCCAATCACTACACCATCGCAACAGGAATGCTTCCCGAGCACCATGGCTTGGTGGACAATGCCTTTTACGAGCCAGCAAAGAATCAAGTCTACACCATGGGCAATCGGGATATTGTACAGGATGGCTATTGGTATGGGGGCACGCCTATCTGGGTGCTTGCGGAGCAACAGGGGATCAAGGCAGCGAGCTACTTTTTTGTAGGCACAGAGGCGCCGATCCAGGAGGTTCGCCCAAGTTATTATTACGATTACGATGGGGGAGTACCTAACCTGACTCGAATTGCAAAGGTGTTTGACTGGTTGAGGCTTCCTGAGGCGGAAAGGCCTCGATTAATTACGCTCTACTTCTCCGATATGGACGACACGGGGCATCGCTATGGGCCCAACAATGACCTGGAGTTGAAAAAAACACTGGGTAGGTTGGACCATGAACTTGGAGCCTTGTTTGAAGGGCTGGAAAGCTTTGATCTCCCGATCCATGTTGTATTGGTATCTGACCATGGTATGGCACCTGTCAAGAAAGATCACTTGATATCGCTGGATCAATTGAAGGAAGGGATCTCTGCTCGCGTGGTTAACAATGGGGCCTTGGCCCATCTTCACTTGGAAGATCCTAAAAAGAAAAAGGAAGTGATCAAATTGCTTCTAGGTAGAAATCAACACATCACCGTTGATGACCTGACTACCACCGCCAATTACAGTGATTTGGCCGCCTTCCCTCAGCGTAAGGGAGATTTGCTGATCTTGCCCAAGGAGGGCTACTACTTAGCCGATGCTTCGGGCATGATGCGCTACCAAACTAATGCTGCCCGCTTCCAAACGGAAACCTTTGGGGAGCATGGATTTAGCCCATCGTACCGCGATATGTGGGGGATTTTTTATGCCAAAGGGCCCCAAATCAAGGAAGGCTTGAAGCTGGAGCCTTTTCAAAACATCCACATCTATCCCTTGCTATGCCGCATTTTGGGCCTTCCTATTCCGGAGGGTATTGATGGCAAGGGAGAGGTACTGCTTCCTGTCCTGAAATAAACCTGAGCTGGGAGAATTATCATGTTCTTATTTTACGAGTAGAAACTGAATTTTTTGCCTGGATTCCGATCCCACCTTTTTGTTGGGTTAAAACTATTTTTTGCAGATTTTACTAAAAAGGGGTCTTTTCAACTTTGTTTTAGTAAAATCTACTAATAGGATTCCCTAAAAACCATTTTTTGGTATTTTTTACTAAAATAATATTCTTTCCATGTTCCCCATTTCTCACCATTGAAGCCATTTAAGGGTATCTTTCCATCACTTACCAAGCAGGAGATGGGGCGACAAAAGGGTGATTTTTTCATCTACTTTTTTAGCTCATTTTTTAAGAGGAAAGGGCAAGTCTTCTTAAAGGTGATTTTTTTGACTGATTTTTTAATCTGCTCCTTCTCCTAGCTTGTGTGGTTTTTTTATCGAGGTATCAATTCGAAAATACAATAGCCATTACATCATCCTATCAAACTGTGAGGTGGGAGATTTGAACTATCTCGAGCAGCCTGTGCAGACCAGAGAAAATACTCGATTCATGTAAATATTAAGCTGGTTTTAAGAATGTAGTAGTGATAAGTTGATGAAATGAATCGTGGAATAAGTTAAAACACTAAACGAACAGCATGAATAAGGAAACGATTAGTAAACTGAATAAATCATTCGAAGAATCCGCCTACGAACAAGATGGAGTCGAGTTTTGGTTGGCAAGAGAACTCCAAGAACTTCTTGGTTATTCAGATTGGAGAAATTTTGTGAATGCGGTGGATAAAGCCAAGGAAAGTTGCAAAAACACCTTAGAGACCATTTCAGACCATTTCGTTGACGTCAACAAAATGGTCAAAATCGGGTCTGGAGCTGAGAGAAAAAAGGATGATATCCTACTTACTCGATATGCCTGCTATCTCATTGCTCAGAATGGCGACCCAAAAAAAGAAGAAATCGCATTTGCACAAAGCTACTTTGCGATTCAAACAAGAAAGCAAGAGTTGCTGGAAGAACGGATTCGTCTGAATGAGCGATTACATGCTCGTGAAAAATTGGCAGCAACCGAATTAGAGCTTTCTAAAAATATCTACGAAAGAGGGGTAGATCATGCAGGTTTTGCAAACATTCGGAGCAAGGGGGATTGGGCATTATTTGGCGGGTTCACCACCAGTGCTATGAAAAAGAGGTTAGGGATTCCAGAAAATAGACCCTTGGCAGATTTCCTTCCTACGATTACGATTACTGCCAAACAATTGGCAACTGAAATCACCAATTTCAATGTACAGCAGTATGATCTGCATGGTGAATCAAGAATTAAGGATGAGCACATTAAAAATAATCAAGATGTTCGAGGGCTTCTTGGAAAAAGTGGAATAAAACCCGAACAATTGCCTGCTGAAGAAGATATTAAGAAACTTGAGCGCAGTGTAAAATCTCTTGATAAAGGGACTGAAAAGAAAAAACTCAAGGGAAAGAATTAGAATGTTCGGAGCTTGGGTTCCGCTCAACATAGCAACTCATTTTTAAATTGATTGCTACCCCTCCGCATTCCAATAGGTCATCCGTTCCATTCGATGCACCTCGAGGGAGTAGAAGCCAAACTCTTCCACTACCTTCCCCTCGATGCAGTAGATCGCTCGACCTTTGAAGGGATACTGTTTGACCGTAGGAGGGAAGTGAACCGTATCGATCCAATGGCCTTCCGAATCGATAAAGGTCCCAAAATTCATCACCTCCCCCTTGATCGTCCGGGTGTACTTGACGGTGACCAAGTAGCCAATTACCTGTACTATTTTTCCTAACCGCTGCGGTAACTCCTTCGCCCTCACCCCTTGGATGCCTGGATCTTGGAGCAAGTGGAAGGGGGACTCCAGTGGAAACTCCAAAATATCGATTTGATCTAAGATGTCCTGTCGTACATCCAACTCCTCCAATACCGGCACCTGAGGAGGCAAACTCTCCCAAGAATTGCCTCCTGCCGAATGCACAAACAATTCCTGCGTAGGTCGTGCTCCCACCTGCTTGTGGTGGAGAAAGTGGGCCTCCCAGAGGAGTTGCTGTTTGGGTTTGCCCGTAAACCGGAATGCCTGAATTCGAATCAGAATCAGCAGCTGCTCCAGTCCACAGGAGACCCTCCTCACAAAATCCTCCAGCCCCAAAAAAGGTCCCTGAGCACGCCGCTCCTGCAAGATGCGCTCCACGGTTCGTTTTTCAAGGTGCTTCAGGTGGATCCAGCCCAGGTAAACGGTGGTCCCATTGATTCGAGTCAGGTACTCGCTCTCGTTGAGGTGGGGGGCTTCTATCGTGGCCCCCTGCATGCGCAGCTCGTGCACGTAAAACTCGGTGGAGTAAAACCCTCCAAAATTGTTGATCACTCCCACCATAAACTCCAGAGGAAAGTAGGCCTTCAGATACAAACTCTGGTAGCTCTCCACCGCAAAGGAAGCGGAGTGCCCCTTGGCAAAGGAATAGCCTGCAAAACTCTCAATCTGCATCCATACCGCAGCCGCCTCGGCATCCTGCCTCCCCAGCCGCTTGCAGTTGTCAAAGTAGGCAGCCTTCACCCGTTCAAACTCGTCCTTGGAGCGTGATTTGCCACTCATGCCCCTACGCAGCACATCCGCCTCAGCCAGGCTCAGCCCAGCAAAATGGTGTGCTACCTTGATCACATCCTCCTGGTACACCATGATGCCGTAGGTCTCGGGCATGATCTCCGCCAGCACAGGATGGGCCTGCTTCCTGCGCTCCGGGTTTCGATGCCGCAAGATGTACTCCCGCATCATGCCCGATCGAGCCACCCCAGGGCGGATGATGGAACTGGCGGCCACAAGCTCCAAGTAGGTGTCGGCCTGAAGCTTGGCCAGCAGCATGCGCATGGCAGGAGATTCTACGTAAAAGGCGCCAATCGTATGTCCACTTCGGAGAAGTTCCTTGATCTTGGAATCTTGCTTAAACTGCGCCACTGCTCGGATATCCACTTCAATTCCCTGGTTGCGGTGGATCAGCTCCAAGCTGGACTTGATGTGCCCTAGCCCCCGCTGGCTGAGCAGGTCAAACTTGTGTAAGCCGATGTCTTCGGCCACGTGCATGTCGATATGCGCCACCGGGAAGCCCTTGGGAGGTAAACTGGTGGCGGTGTAGTAATGCATCGACTTGTGGGACAGCAGCAGTCCACAGGCATGAATGGTCAAGTGGGAGGGCATGTCATGCAGCACCTGCGCATAGCGAAGGATCAACTTGCCCAAGCCATCGGGGCTATAGCCTGCCTTGTCGGCCTGCTGCAGCAGGGACTCAATCTCTGACTTGGGTAGGCCAAAGACCTTACCCAGTTCCCGGATCACGGAATTGTACTGAAAGGTGCTATATGATCCGAGTAATGCTACATAGGCCTCTTGACCCTCATTGTATTTTTTGAAGAGGTAGTCAAATACCTCGTCTCGGTCGGTCCAGCTAAAGTCAATGTCAAAGTCAGGTGGATTTTCTCGGTAGAGGTTGATGAAGCGCTCAAAGTAGAGGTCCAGCTCCATGGGATCCACGTCGGTGATTCCCAAGCAGTACGCCACCACGGAGTTGGCTCCGGAGCCTCGACCCACATGGTAGAAGTTGCGCCGATGGGCAAAGCGTATAATGTCGTAATTGATCAGGAAATAAGACACAAAACTCTTTTGTTGGATCAGCTCCAGCTCCTTTTCAATGCGCTTGCTGACGGCTGCGGAGAGCTGTGGGTAGCGCTGCTCAGCTCCTCGGAGGGTTTCCTGGCGGAGAAATTCAAAATCCTCCCCGCCATTTCCGAGTAGGTCTCGCTTATTTTTGATCGCCTGAAAGTAGAAGGAAAACTGGCACTGCTCCAGGAGCTTTTGCGCATTGAGGAGCAGGTAGCTGTGGTTTTCGCAACGGGCAATTAGCGCTGCATAGCCGTAGAGCTGGTCCGAGGGATCCGCCTGTTCCTGCACAGGAAGCTTGCTGAGCAGCGTATTCAGATCCATGCTGCGCAGGAGCCTGTGCGCATTAAACTCCAATTTGGAGGAAAAACTCACCGGCTGCAGGAGTACCAATTTTTCTCGTTTCCGGTACCAGGGCGAGGAATGCAGCTTGTTGAGTTGGCTGGGATGAATGCCGACATACTCATGCTCAGCCAAGGGGAAGTACTCCTTCGGAAAAGGGTAGACGACAAAGCTATTTGCAAAGGGAGGGGCCTTGTCTGCAAAAGGGCGTTGCTGGATCAGGTGCTCCGAGAGGTGCTTGTTGAGTTCGTACATGCCCTCTTGATTTCGTGCGAGGCCAATGTACTGCTGCGAAATGCCATTCCTAAAATCAATCCCAATTACTGGATGAATGCCTGCTTTTTGTGCCGCTCGGATAAAGGGAAATACGGCAGCACTGCTGTTGATGTCCGTGAGGGCTAATGCATCTAGCTTTTTGTTTTTTGCCTCTGCAACGAGCTTGTCCACGGATAGGGTTCCGTATTTGAAACTGAAGTGAGTATGGCAATTGAGAAACATGGAGTCGGCAAGATCTTTCCCGAAGACTTTCCTCGGGATGATGTGGGATAAGTAAAATGGAACTAATGGAGTTAGCCCTTTCCTGAAGTGCAGGTAGGAATCAGAGAATTAAAATGTTAATATTGTTAACATTTTAATGTTTATAATGTAAACAAAAAGAAGAATAAAAAAAGCCGACTCCCAGAAAATAAAGAAAATTTTCTATTCGTTTCCCGCAGATCGAACGAATTAAATCAGCGTGTTTTTTCTACCTATCCTCCGCGGCGGACCACAGAAAAATACTGCAGATCAAAAGAGATTAATCAGCGGACTTTTTCTCCTAAGATCAGCGTGAAAAAAAGCGTGAAAAGAAGTGGTGCTGGTAATTACAGGATTAGGCTTTTGCCAGCAGGAGTTGAAACTCCAAGGCACTGCAGGGCTTGAACTCATCGGCTTTAAGATCCTCAAAAATCTCTTCATCACCTTCGATCGCTGTTTTTTCGATTTTCCCATCGGGATGTACAATCAGTTCTACCCCAGAAAAATCCTGCGGGTTGATCATCACCAAAACTTGGTAGTCGTCAAAAATTCGTTTGAAGTACTGTGAAATTGCTTTTGCCACGGTGAATTCAGTTTTTTATCAAAAATAATTCAAAAAAACCGGGACTAAGCATTGCTTATTCCAAAGCCTTTCTAAATTTGTCCCAAGCTAATGAAAACAATCGCAAACAAATACTGGTGGTGGCATTCTATTTCTTTCCTCGGGAAAGCTCAGAAAGCCGTTGCCTAAACTTTGCGCAATACATACCTCAAAAGGCTTACTGGTTTTCCCGGTAAGCCTTTTTTTATGCCCTTTTCTCTTCCATGACTACGACCTACAGCCTCCATACCCAGTACCGAAAGCGACTCGCAGATATCATCACACCTGTAAGCATATACCTGCAGATTCGTGATCGCTTCGCCAATCCCATCTTGCTGGAATCCTCTGACTACCGAGGACAAGACAATAGCTACTCCTACATTTGCTTCAATCCAGTCGCTTCTTTTTCATTTACAGCAGGTACAGTGCTGGAGAAATTGCCCGATGGAAAGGAGAAATCCTACGAAGTGAGCGCTGAACAACCCTTGATGGATTGCCTGCAACGATTCGGAAATTCCTTTCAATCTCCTCCTGACTCCTTTAAATTTAGTACAAACGGGCTTTTTGGCTACACCCAGTACGATACAGTAGGCTGGTTTGAGGACATCAAATTGAAAGCTTCCCCTTCCGTTGATGTGCCGATGATGCACTATGCCATGTACCAAAACATCATCGTGGTGGATCATTACAAAAACGAACTGCACCTCTTCGAACATCTGGTGGAAGGCACTAAGCAGGCATCCTACCTAGATGAAATCGAGACCTTGCTCAACAACAAAAACATTCCTGCCTACTCCTTCAAAAAGGTAGGGGAGGAAGTGTCCAACTACAGCGATGCAGAGTTTTTGGAACTCTTAGCCCAAGCCCAGAAGCATTGCCAGCGTGGAGATGTGTTTCAGCTGGTGCTCTCTCGGCGATTTACCACAGCCTTCAAAGGGGACGAATTTAACGTCTATCGCGCACTTCGCTCGGTCAATCCCTCGCCCTACCTGTTCTATTTTGATTACGGATCCTTCAAGGTCTTTGGAAGTTCCCCCGAAGCTCAAATTGTGGTTAAAAATCGAAAGGCAACCCTATTTCCGATTGCGGGAACTTTCCGCCGCACCGGCAACGATGTGGAGGATGCAGCCCTTGCTCGCAAGCTTTACGACGATCCTAAGGAAAATGCAGAGCACGTGATGCTCGTGGATTTGGCACGAAATGACCTCTCCCGTACTTCCGATCGGGTGGAAGTGGAGGTCTTCAAGGAAGTGCAATACTACTCCCACGTGATCCATTTGGTATCCAAAGTAACCGGTCAGCTACCCGAAGGAGCCAATCCCCTACAATTAGTTGCGGATACCTTTCCGGCAGGAACCCTTTCCGGCGCACCAAAGTACCGAGCCATGGAACTGATTGACGAACTGGAAACAGTGCCCCGTCAATTCTATGGAGGAGCGATCGGTTACCTGGGATTCAATGGGGACTTCAACCATGCCATTGTCATCCGCTCCTTTGTATCGGAAAATAACCAGCTTCGGTTTCAAGCCGGTGCCGGCGTAGTTGCCAAAAGTGACATCCACTCTGAATTGCAAGAAGTAGCCAATAAACTGGAAGCCTTGCGCGTGGCCTTGAAGACAGCCGAACAGATTTAAGCGATGCGTCCATGAAAATCTTAGTCCTAGATAATTACGATTCCTTCACCTACAATCTGGTGTACCTGATCCGTCAACTGGGTTATGGGGAGCAATTGGACATCCGTCGAAACGATGCCTTTGCCCTCGATGAGGTGGAACAATTCGATAAAATACTCCTTTCTCCAGGACCTGGTATTCCTGAGGAAGCAGGGCTGATGCCTGCCCTATTGCAACGCTACAAGGCAACCAAATCCATACTCGGAATTTGCTTGGGCCATCAGGCCATTGCCGAGGCCTTCGGTGGAAAGCTCCACAACCTAGCAGAAGTGCAGCATGGGGTAGCAGACACGCTTACGGTAGTTCCCGATCGACTATTTGCCGGACTACCCAGCCAGTTTGCCGTAGGCCGCTACCATTCTTGGGTAGTAGATGAGGCGCATCTCCCCGCTGAATTGGAGGTGATCGGCCGTACCCCTGACCAACAAATTATGGCAATTCGCCACAAGCAATTTGACCTCAGAGGGCTTCAATTTCACCCCGAAAGTATCCTCACGGAACACGGATCCCAGTTGATCCAAAATTGGCTTCAATCCTAAATGATCTCCATTCAACGATGAAAGACATATTAAATCACCTCATTACACACAAGACGCTCTCTCAACAGCAGGCGAAAGAAGTCTTGAAAAACTTGGCTACAGGGTCTTACCCCAGCAGCCAGGTGGCTGCCTTTATGACCGTATTCCTAATGCGCAGCATTACGGTGGAGGAACTGCGTGGCTTCCGGGAAGCGATGCTTGAACTTTGCGTACCGGTAGACCTTTCCGAATACGATGCCATGGACCTCTGCGGTACGGGTGGAGATGGCAAAGACACCTTCAATATCTCTACGCTTTCCTCCTTTATCGTTGCGGGAGCTGGACAGGCAGTGGCCAAACACGGCAATACGGGCGTGTCCTCTATTTGTGGTTCCTCCAACTTGCTGGCCCATTTTGGATACGAGTTTAGCGCAGATCCCGACCAGCTGCGACGCAGTTTGGATCAAGTGGGACTCTGCTTTCTGCATGCCCCGCTTTTCCACCCTGCCATGAAAAGTGTGGCTCCTATCCGAAAGGAACTCGGAGTAAAGACCTTTTTCAACATGCTCGGACCCATGGTCAACCCAAGTTTTCCCCGCAAGCAACTGGTGGGCGTGTTTAGCTTGGAACTGGCTCGATTGTATGGCTATCTCTATCAAGAGACCGAGGGCCGATTTGCGATCTTACATGCCCTAGATGGTTACGATGAGATATCGCTCACTGGACCCTTTAAAATGATCACCAACACAGGTGAGAAACTCTACCACCCCCAAGGCCTTGGCTTGGAGCAACTTTCTCCAGATAGCATTTTGGGAGGAACCTCCATTGCCGAATCTGCCCAAATCTTTGAAGAAGTGCTTCGAGGCAAAGGTACCTCTGCTCAAAACCAAGTAGTGATTGCCAATGCCGCTGCTGCATTGGTAACGGCTCGTGAAGGGCTTGGCTTTGAAGAAGCAATTGACTTGGCCAAAGAAACCCTACTGACTGGCAAAGCCCTCCGGGTCTTTACTGGATTGATCCAACCCCAAACCTCAGTTTCCTTTAACTAAGTTGCTCCTGATGAATACGCTAGAAAAAATCATTGCCGATAAGTACCTGGAAGTGGAAGCAAGAAAGCAGCAGCGACCTGTAGTCGTTTTGGAAAAAAGCAGCGCTTTTTCAAGAACTCCACTTTCCTTAAAATCATTTCTACTCGACCCAACCAAGTCGGGGATCATCACTGAATTTAAGCGAAAATCTCCCTCCAAGGGGTTAATCAACGGCATCTCCTCTGTGGAGGTTGTGTGCAAGGGATACGAGCAGGCAGGTGCCTCCGCGCTATCAGTCCTAACCGATCAGGACTACTTCGGAGGATCTACAGCGGATCTTGAGTTGGCTAGAAAACAGGTGTCTATCCCGATCTTAAGAAAGGACTTTGTGGTGGATGAGTACCAAATCCTGGAAGCCAAAGCCATGGGTGCCGATTGCATTTTACTGATTGCCGCTGCTTTATCCCCTGCAAAAGTCAACTCCTTGGCCACCTTTGCCCAAAGTCTTGGACTAGAGGTGCTGATGGAAGTGCATAATTTGGAGGAGTTGGAACAGTCGTTTTGTGAGCCCCTCGATGTGGTCGGTGTCAACAACCGAAACCTAAAGACCTTTGAGGTGTCTTTGGACACTTCCCTAGAGCTGGTGGATCGTATTCCAAACCAGGTAGTCAAAATTTCAGAAAGTGGAATTTCGGATCCAGCTACTTTGTTGTCTTTCCGAAAGGCTGGATTCGATGGCTTCTTGATTGGAGAAAACTTCATGAAAACCTCCAGTCCGGAGCAGGCAGCAATGGACTTTATCTTGGAGTTTAGACGATTGATGGGGGATCAAAGTGGATAAGCAGGGCATGGAAATTAAAGTTTGCGGCATGCGGGATCAAGCCAATTGTCTTCAATTGGCCCAAGAAGTGAATCCAGATTGGATGGGCTTGATTTTCTACTCCAAATCCCCTCGACTGGCACCTTCTGAAAGCGCCGAATGGTTAATTGACCTGCCACTAAAAAAAGTGGGCGTTTTCGTAGGGGAGGACCAGTCGGAAATACGTCGCAAAGCCACCTTATTTGGCCTTTCGGCTCTGCAGCTGCATGGAGGGGAATCTATGGAGGTGGCAAAGCAACTGAAGGACGAAACCGACTTAGAAATTTGGAAGGTTTTTGGCGTTGGGGAGAATCTAGACTGGAAATTGATGGAAGAATTTGTTCCCCATGTAGATCGATTTCTATTTGATACGGCTACTGCCAGCAGGGGAGGGTCAGGAAAAACATTTGATTGGGGACTCTTGAAAGGGTATCCTTTTGAAAAAGGTTTTTTCCTCAGTGGAGGATTGCGGTTGGAGCATGCAGCTGAAATTTTAGAGTTGAGCAAGGATATTCCGCAGCTGCTGGGAGTGGATGTCAACTCTGGTTTTGAAATTGCCCCAGGGCTAAAATACATTCCTGATTTGAAGGAGTTTAAACAAAAGTTGAACAGATAAGGTCTACCAATTGGAGACGATAACTAGCGAGAAGATGATACAAGTTGACGAAAAAGGATTTTATGGAAGTTTTGGAGGTGCCTACATCCCCGAGATGTTGTATCCGAATGTGGAGGAGCTCCGAGAAAACTGGGAAGCAATTGTGGCAAGCCCGACCTATCAAGAAGAGTTTCAAAGTTTGCTCAAGGACTTTGTGGGACGACCTACGCCACTCTACCTTGCAGCTAGACTTTCAGAAACATTTGGAGCTAAGATATACCTCAAGCGGGAAGACCTCTGTCATACGGGAGCGCACAAGGTCAACAATACCGTAGGGCAGATTATCCTAGCGAAGAAGCTAGGCAAAAAACGCATCATCGCTGAGACTGGAGCGGGACAGCATGGGGTTGCTACTGCTACCGTCTGTGCCTTGATGGGCATGGATTGTACCATTTACATGGGTGAACTGGACATCAAGCGTCAGCGCCCAAATGTGGAGCGCATGCGAATTCTTGGTGCCAAGGTAGTTTCTGCGATTTCGGGTTCAAAGACCCTAAAAGATGCTACCAACGAGGCTATGCGAGCTTGGATCGCGGATCCAGTGGGCACGCATTACATCATCGGTTCGGTGGTGGGCCCTCATCCCTATCCGGAGATGGTGGCACGATTTCAGTCCGTCATCTCGGAAGAGATCAAATGGCAGCTGAAGGCAAAAGAAGGCAGGGAAAACCCAGACCTCGTGATTGCTTGTGTAGGAGGGGGTTCCAATGCGGCAGGAGCATTTTACCATTATTACAATGAGTCTTCAGTGCGATTGATTGCTGTGGAGGCAGCGGGGCATGGGATTCATTCCGGCAAATCTGCTGCCACCTCCGTGTTGGGTACTCCGGGGATTTTACATGGTTCAAAAACCTTGTTGATGCAAACTGAAGATGGTCAAGTGATTGAACCACATTCCATTTCTGCAGGCCTGGATTACCCTGGGATAGGTCCGGTGCATGCCCATTTGCATGAAATTGGACGGGCGGAGTTTGTTGGAGTAGAGGATGAGGATGCGATGAAAGCAGGTATTTTACTCAGCAGAACAGAAGGGATTATTCCTGCCATCGAAACGGCCCATGCCATCCATGCCCTGAATCAAATCTCATTTAATCCAAACGACCTTATTGTCATCAACCTTTCCGGAAGAGGTGATAAGGATTTGGAAACCTACATCCAATGGGGAAATTATTAAAAGGAGGCGCTCTGAAGAATCGCTACCCATCCCTTTTCAACTACGCATTGATCTTATGAATCGAATAGACTATTTATTTCAAACCAAAAAAGAGCGGGTGCTATCCATCTATGTGACGGCAGGCTTCCCGAACCTAGAGGATACGCTACCCGTGATGGAAGCCATCCAAGCAGCTGGAGCGGATATCATTGAACTCGGAATACCGTATTCTGATCCGATTGCAGACGGGCCGACCATTCAAGAAAGCAATACCCAAGCCTTGGAAAATGGAATGAGTATCAAAACCCTTTTCAGCCAATTGGTGGGCTTCCGATCCAAAATTCATGTTCCCGTAATTCTCATGGGTTATCTCAATCCAATCATCCAGTTTGGGGAGGAGGAGTTTTGCAAAAAATGCAAGGAGGTAGGCATTGATGGACTGATTCTACCAGACCTACCCATGAGCCAGTATCTGGAGGAGTACAAGTCCCTTTTTGAGGAGTATGGGCTGTTTATTAGCTTCCTAATTTCTCCTCAAACTTCCGAGAAGCGAATTCGAGAAGTGGATGAAAACTCCAATGGATTTATCTACATGGTATCCTCCCATGCAATTACTGGAGCCAAGGCTGAGATTTCTCCAGAGCAGGAGCAGTACTTTGAGCGGGTAGCGAATATGAATCTGACCCATCCTAGGTTGATTGGATTCGGAATCTCGGATGCAGCTACCTTCCAACTCGCCTCGCACTATAGTCAAGGAGCGATCATTGGATCCGCATTTATCAAGAATATTACTAATTCAACTGACCTGAATCGGGACATCAATTCCTTCATTCAAGGAGTTATTGGTTAGTTCTTTCCAAGTAGAGCGCTTGGGTTTGAAATTTGGTTTTACCGACTGAAATCCCTGCGTAACTTAGTTTCCGATAAGTAGATAGTCCGCCTGAAATCCCTGCGTAACTTAGTTTCCGATAAGTAGATAGTCCGCTGGCTTTTTCATCCTTTTTTGAAGGAAAAAGGGTAGGAAAAAATAAGTTTTGGATTTGTGCAACAGCCATAGCTTATCTAGAGTTAAAACAATTGAATAGGGAGATTGGCTTTCGCCTTCATTCTTATCCAGTGAGAAGTACCGAGTGAATAAAACCCAAATACAATGATTGAAAAACCCAAAGAGTGGGTCTTTTCGGACCCGAGATTAAAAGTTATGCGTCAGGATTATGCCGCTTATTCGGAAGAGGATTTCCAAGTTTGGAAAATTCTTTTTGAGCGGCAAGTTCCTCAGCTTCCTAAAGCAGCTTCAAAAGCTTATTTGGAAGGCATGAAAGCGGTAAATTTTACTGCAGACCGTATTGCAAATTTTGAGGAGCTAAACGAGATCCTCCGCCAGACCACAGGATGGCAAGTCCAGGTAGTACCAGGATTGATAGACGATGACTTGTTTTTCGGCTTGCTGAGCAACAAGCGTTTTCCGTCTTCTACCTGGCTTCGAAAAATGGAGCAGCTAGACTATTTGGAAGAACCTGACATGTTTCACGACGCCTTTGCGCACCTTCCACTTCTGATCAATCAACCCTATGTTGATTTTCTAGAAAGGCTCAGTGCGATGGCTTTGAAAAATATTCAGAACCC